>JAZDGK010000055.1:0-16209 GCA_043806955.1 Pseudomonadota bacterium
GGTGCAAGTAGAAGTGGGACTGGATGTCAGGTCCCCTTTTATAGATTCAGGTCATGGTCATGTAGCACAGTCGCCTCGGCTGTGTCCCCGAGCCTGACGGCACAGCCGAGGCGACTGTGCCACACTACACAGAAACGCATCAGGTCTCATCCTTTCCTTTTCTATCCACTCCCCCCACAACCATTATCTCAAAAACCCGACCTTCTGCCTTTAAGGCATCCTTTGTCCGAGATGCACCGGGCATTATATGACATGTAGCACAGCCACCCTCGGCTGTGAACCGGCGTGATTTCACAGCCGAAGCGGCTGTGCCACACAGATGTCTTCTCGATACCGACTTGATTCAACAGGCATTCCTATCAGCCATAGTCCCACTTCTACTTGCACCCCGGACCAAGGGTCCGATGTACTTCCAACGCGCAGCCGATAATCCTGTTTGATAATTCGTCAAATTTCATTCTTCGTGCCCTTCGTGTTCTTCGTGGTGAATCTTCTCTTGTCTTTCGTGGTTCAAGAAAGCGGCGCCTCGAAACTCACGTACTGGTCTTGCGGCAGCACTGTTTCCGGAGTTTTCAACCATGTCGACCACCCCAGCCGGGGCGAGTCTGGTCCCGGCGCTCCCAGGGTACACCCCGGAATATCTTCCCGTTGCAGAACCAACCGAATTTCAAATTCGGATTCGATGCCGACCATATATCTTACTGCGGAAAAAATCGCGGGAAGGAGCTTGCCCGTGGGCATAAGACACTGGAAATGCTTATAGTCCATCGGCCCCATAATGATGCGAAATTTTGACTGGTTTTCCCATACCGATTCCCCGCACACCGCATCCACACCCAGTCCGGCGTTACTCAAACCCAGTTGGGTTCGATCTTCAGGGCTGAGAGGGATCAGCCGCTCCACGAATTGTTCAATTTCCACCTTCGAACCGGATAGATATCCCACCGCAGCCTCGATAGCCGGGGCCGAGGCCACCGGCCGGGAAAGCAGACCGCTATAGAATACCAGGGCCTCGGCCGGCAGTCCCGTGGCCCCGGCGAGCCCCGGCGTGGCGAGACCGATGAGCGCCAGCAGGTAATTGGAGAACCTGTCGCCGGCCCCGGGCCGATATCCCATGACAAACTGGTGTTTTTTCCAGGCCAGATAAAAAAGCGAGATGAGACGATGATGAAAAATATCGAAAAAGGCCGTGAGGCTGAAATCCTTTTCACGGGCCCTTTCCAGGGCCAGTTCGTTGTACCAGTGGGGAAGCACGCCTGACGGCCCGATCAGTCCCATGAATGCAACTTCCATCTCTACCGGCTTTTGCCTGTCGGCGTGTTCCAGCTTTGAGATATCGCTCGGGGGGAAAGCAAAGCCGGTTTTGGCCGCAAACCGCACCACCTCTTCAGCCGGAGTGAGCGTCTCACCCAAGGGCTTCTTTTCCGGGAACAAACGTTCCAGGAGGTGAACAGCAGAAAAGAAGGAAAAACCGTAGAATTCTCTAAAGAGGCGATCTTCTAGAGAAGGGTCCGATTGCCGTTTCTCGGGGGCCATTTCTTTAACACCTCTTTATTCTGCACGGTCTTCGCCACGAGCTGGGAAAAGGAATTGAGAGAGACATACTGCCCCAGGAACCGTTCCAGGACGCAGGCAAACAGATAAAGGCCCGTCCCGATAAATCTGTCCTCATCAAACGTTATGGTCGCCTCCACCCCGCGGCAGAAGAACCGGCCTATTCTTCTGGTAACCGCCTGTGATTGAATGGAGACGATACCGTTTATCTGCTGCCGTGTAGCCGGCGAATTGTCGAAATTATAGAGTCTGAGGATCTCCTTCAGCGCATCTTCGCCCCCCCGTACCAGAGACAGGTAATTAAGAGACAGGTGGGATATTAATCGCCATTGCAGTCCTCCCCCCAGAGAAGGCCGGCGGGTCGGTGTAGGTTTTATGAGGCAACTGACTCGCGCCACAGGGGCCGCAGTCTCCATACTGAAATCGCCGGAAGGGTCGCCGAAGGGCAGGCGCCCGGGAAGATCCCGATTGGAACAAACGACATGGACGGTTACCGTCTCGACCCCGGGATCGGCAGGCTCCAGATCGGAGTCGGAAAAGGTGAAAAAAACCTCTGTCCCGTCGTCTCCCTTTCTGCCGGAGAGCCGGCGCCGGCTGTGCCAGAATACGGTCCGGCCGGTCTCGCTTTCCTCCTCCAGGTGGTGTCTTATGGAATAAAACGGCTTAAAGTCGATCTCTCTGCCCGGAGCCCCGGCTGAAGACGCGGTTACCCTTTCTACGCTGAAGACTTCTACAGCCTCCTGTCTCCTTATATCCGGAATAACACGGTATTCGGTATGGCGTTGCTCCAACCTTATCGGTTCCGCTATGCGCTTGAAGAGATTGACTATCGGGGTGCTGTTAAGACAAAAGGTCTCCCGGTTAACGACCAGATTCGTCTTGGCCGGTCGATTGAGGTATACCCAAAGGTCTAACGTCTCGCCGGCGCTTAGTTCCCGGACCCTGCCCAGACCCTCCAGGTCAAAGAAGAGAAACTTTTCCGGAAAACAAAAATACTCGAAAAGGAGCAGATAACCGGGGAAAGACCTCTCCGAAAACGGAAGCATCACCTCATCAGGCCCAAAACCCACGGGTCCTATGGAATGCCGGCCGAGCGCCAGCGTCTCCGCTGTTCCCTTTTGGTTACGGGACTCCAGTTCGAGATGGCAGACATTGTTCAACAAGAGCTCATGTAGATGGAAGACATGCTGAGCGGGTCCGTTTAGAAAGAAGCGCAGCTTGTCCCAGCCGAGGCTTGAGAAGCTCAAATTGTTGAAGGTCTTGAGCCGGATCAGGATGGCCTGTTGTGCGGCTTTTACAGCCTTTTTCGGATCCCTGAGTTCTGCGGAAACTACTTCCACCGGCCAGATTGTCGCCGGATAACAGGTGGCAAACTGGCACGGTATCCCGCCCACGGGTTTCGAATAAAGACAGGTATTCTTTTCTATCGTATATCCGGCGGCAGGAATGGCTTTGCCTGCCGGCTCGAATCGAACCACGGACATGGATGGTATGGGATTGAGATAATGAGGATACAAAATACCGAGCAGGGCCTCGGTGATCTGAGGAAAATCTTCGTCGATCTTCTTGTGTATGCGCCCGCTCATGAATGCGAACGCCTCTATCAACCGCTCGGTATGGGGGTCCTCGCACTTATCGGGCTCAAGGAGCAGCCGGCCCGCAATCTTAGGATACTTCCGAGCAAACTCCGCCCCCATCTGGCGTATAAACGTCAGTTCCTGCTCGTAATAATCAAGAAGCGTATCGTCCATAAAACGAACCACGAAGACAAAATACTCTGTTTTCACCACGAAGAGCACGAAGAACACGAAGAAGGAGAGTATCCGATTCCTTCTTCGTGTTCTTCGTGGTGCAATGAATGGTTTCTATTTCGAAATAACGTATTCGCCGCGGTTCACGTCGAAATACGTATCGAAGGTCACCGACTCCATAAAGGGCTCAGCCACCAGCAAACCGCTGATTCTAAATCTCAGGTTCCGGTCGTTATGGGACGGGCTTTCCAGTCTCACCAACACGTTCTTCAGCCGGGGCTCAAATCTCGCGATCGTCCTCTCGATATCCTGCCGCAGTTCCTGCCTTACGGAAAGCGCCTTGGGATTGAGCGAAGTGAAATCCCGCAGGCCGTAGACGAAAACGGAATTATGGACCTCTTTATATGCAGCCGGAGGGACCAGTATGTGGCGCTTGGTGTTGAGGAGGTTCTCCAAATCCCGGGCCACAGACGCCTTTATCTGCCCGAGGCTGAAGAACCTGAATTGGACAGGCTCGTGCGACACGCCCGGTTCGCGGTCCACAAGCCTGTCCAGGATTGATGCCCGGATAACCTGATCGTCCTGTTTCATACTTCTTAGTGGACTTACACTTTCTTATTGGCCTCCAGATCCCAACCCCCCGGAACCTTTCCGCCAGGACTTCCATCAGCCCGTTTTTGCTGGCTGTAGGTCCATTCGATCTTACCGTAGTTGAAGGTAAGCGATTCCGTCGGCTCTCCGCCACCGCCGCCGCCAACCGACACGGAGCTCACAAGGGCATTGGTCATCTTGTACTCCATGTAGGGCATCTTATCACCCCCGGCCCGGCACAACTCAACCTTCACTTCCTTGATGTGTCGCCCTTCGGAGCATGCCAGGGCCAGCGCAGGCGAGGCCTTGTCCAGGATCTTAACGGCCGAAAAATCCTGAAAATCGGCCCGCGCGGCTGCCGCTCCTCCAGTGCCGCTCGCAGATCCGGACCCCATCTGAGAAACGCCCCAACTGTATGAAAGCACCTCTATCCAGTTCTTGTGCTTGTCATCCGTACTCTCTCCGTCAATTCCCTCGATTTTCAAAAACGCATCAAACGGCATATCCACTACCTCCTGTTTTCGTATTCTATGCTAGAGTCCGCATTCGCAATCTCAACCTGCCTATAAAAAAGTGCCTAAAGTGAGCTAAAGTGCACTAAAGTGCCTAAAGTTAAGGATCAGATCATTATTATTCTCACTCCTTACCCCTCACTCCTCACTCTCTTCTCAATCCGCATTCCGCATTCCGCAACATACTATCCTTTTGCCGGAGGCGGCAGATCAGCAACCAGCCTGAGCGAAATCGTCAGTTCATCCAGTTGATAATGGGGCTTGAGGAACGCAACCGCCCGGTAGACTCCCGGTTTTCCCGGTACTTCCGTCACGTCGATCCTTGCTTCCCGCAAAGGATACCTGGCTTTCATTTCCTGGCCGGCATTATCATCGAGAAGTACATAATTGCTGATCCACCGGTTCAGGAAATCTTCGGCGTTCTTTCGGGTCATGAAGCTGCCTATCTTGTCCCGCATGATCGATTTGAGATAGTGTGCGAATCTCGAAACAGCCAGTATATACTGCAGTTGGGAAGAAAGCCTGGCATTGGCATTCGCAGCATCCGTATCATAGACTTTGGCCTTGTTGCAGGTCTGGGTGCTGAAAAAGGCCGCGTAATCCGTACCCTTGCAGTGCACCAGAGGGACAAACCCGAGGTCTGCAAACTCCTTTTCCCGCCGGTCCGTGATCGCTATTTCAGTCGGGCATTTCAGGGCCACATCCCCTTCGTCGGTCTTAAAAGTGTGAACCGGAAGCCCCTGCACCAGTCCGCCGCCTTCCACACCCCTGATGGCCGCGCACCAATGATACTTGGCAAAGGCGTCCGTAAGGCGTGCGCCGAGTCCATACGCGGCATTGCCCCACAGGTATTTGCTATGGTCAGAACCGTCTATGTCTTCTTCAAAATCAAAGGCTTCGACCGGGACACTGGCGTTGCCGTAAGGGAGTCTCATCAAGATATGGGGCAGCGCCAGAGCAACATAGCGGGAATCTTCAGACTCACGGAAAGACTTCCACTTGGCATATTCCACACTTTGGAAGATCTTGGCCAGGTCACGCGGACCACCGAGCTCGGTGAAGCCTTCCCAGTTGAACAGCTTCGGAGATGCAGCCGATATGAACGGTGCGTGTGCCGCCGCCGCCACCTGGGACACCTTTTCCAGGAGGCTGAGATCTTCCGGATGGTTACTGAATTCATAGTCTCCCATTATGGCGCCATAGGCCGACCCGCCGAACATGCCGAACTCTTCTTCATACATCTTTTTGAAGAGTGCGGACTGGTCGAACTCGCTCGCCTTCTCCATATCCTTGAGCAGGTCTTTTTTCGAAACGTTCAGCACCCTGATCTTCATCCGTTCGCCTGTCTCACTCTGATGCACCAGGTAATGCAATCCTCTCCAGGACGCCTCCAGCTTTTGAAAATCCGGATGGTGTATCACCTCATTGAGCTGGAGGGAGATCAGCCTGTCAATCTGGGCAATTCTGGCGTTGATCATGGCCTCCGTATTCTTGGAGACCACCATCGCCCCTTCCATGATCTGCTGCACGAACTCGCCTACTATGTCCTTGGCCCAGCCTTTCTGGCTTTCGTCCCGGGCCAGACGGCCTTCATCTATGATCTGGTCCAGAAGGCCCTTTTCTTCCTGGACCTCAGCCTGACCAGACTGCAATTCTTCCTTTTTCTCCATCTCCATAGGCCTCTCCTTTATTCACAAAACTTAAACCCGCAACCAGATATTTCACCACGAAGGACACGAAAAAGACTTATTTCAAAAGAGAAATAGTCTTCGTCCTCTTCGGCGACCGAAGGAAACAGGCGGCGAAACACTGTTACTCTTCGCTCTTCTTCTCCTGCTTTCCTGCCCCGGTTGCCTCCCCCAGCTTCTGCAGGGAGTCCGTACTGGTAATTACATCCTGGAGCAGTTCTTCGAGCCGGTCATTGCCGTCCAGTTTGTTCAACAACTCAGACAGCTTGCGCCTGGTTGCCACGAGTTTCTGCACCGGAGTAATCTGGTCGGCGATATTCTCCGGATGGAAATCGTCCATCGACTTGAAACGAAGCTCGACTGCGAGTTTACTGTCATCTCCGCTCAGCCTGTTATCCACCCTGAACGCCAGCCTCGGCTTCATGCCATCGAGGACATTGTTGAAATTATCCCGGTCGATCTCTATACATTTCCTGTCCTTCAGTTTGGGGAGCGGCTTATCCGGTTTGCCGGACAGATCAGCCAGTACCCCGACCACGAACGGGATCTCCTTCATCTCAATACTGTCGCCGACCTCGACATCATAAGTTATCTGCACCCTTGGGGCCCGGACCCTGTCCAGTGTATGCTGCAAACTCTCCTTGGCCATAATTCCTCCTTATTACAAGCTTTCAGCCGTCAGCTTTCAGCTATCAGCTAAACAAAATAAGATAAACAACATCTTAGGCTGAATGCTGAAAGCTGATCGCTGACAGCTATTTGTACCCAATCGCTCTGGTGACGTCGATCGTGCAAATCTTTTGAAAGATTGTCCTGGCCCTCATGAGATCGTCATCCACCGGTTCTCCCATGGTCAGGCACTGATACAGCGCATCGAGCACCTCCGCAATCCACCTTGGGGATTCCCATCGTTCCAGGTGCAGCTCTTCGATTAAAGCGTTCAGCTCTTCAATAACCGGACGGGCCAGGTCCGGTCTATTTGCCTTCAGGCATAATCTGACCATTATCAGCCGGCACCGGCTCTTTTCTCTGATCGAAGGGGCGCGGCAGGAGATTTCCACCAGGCGATCCAGGGCCGCTCTTATCCCGGAAGTCTGCATAAGCCGGACGGCCTCTTTCCACAGATCTTCCTCCAGGGCGACCGAATCGGTCAAGTTTACCCATACGCCCGGGACTGCCGGAGAGACGACCCCTTCCGGAGCCCGCACCACAGCAATCTCGTCAGTCTGTGCCACGGGTGCTTCCACTCCGGGTGCGGTCTCAACTGCGGGCGCTGTTTGAAATTCCGCTTCCGGTTCGAGCTGCTGTTTTTCTTTCACTATCCTTGAGACTACCTGTTCACAATCCTCAATGGATTTCCCAAAATCAGAGAGTCTGGGGGCGTTTGAACCAAACTTCTGGTCCACCAGTTCATCAAGCCTCTTGAACTCCTCACGGCACGGCCCAAGAGTCTCCGCCAGATCGATATAGAAATTCCTTGACGAGCGGCCCACTGCGGAATCGAAATCCTCGGCGGCCAGCCTTCCCTCAGCAATCAGCTCTTCGCGTCTTTTTCTCTTTTCTTCATCTACATCGCCGTATTTGTTGGCGCAGCTCGACTCATAACCCACGTCGCGAGACTCCTGCCATTTCAGCCAGGAATAGCCGGGTGTCGAATCAGTATCCGTGAGAGGAGTTTCCTTTACGCAAAGCCACATCCTGTCGTTGATGAATTCAATCGGTGCAGCCCTGTAATCCAGATCTCCATCCTCCATTTCCGGATAGAGGTGGTCCCAGTATTCGCCGAGCAAGCCGTTTACCATCTTGAGCCCGGTCAGCAGCCCGCTGAATCCTTCGGTTTTGACCAGGGCCTCCGCAAGCCAGGCCGCTATCTGCAAGTCTTTGGATTTAGCGGTAAGGGCCTCCACTGATATCCGGATTACCTTATCCCAGTCCGAACGTTTTATTTCATGCTGCCAGTCTCCGCGTTCAAGCGGATCATCAGCTCTCCGGGCCTCCTTTATCTCCTCGTAAACCGAAGCATAACGAAGATTCTGCCCCCCGGGATTATCTCCGGGGACGGGAGCCAGTATGGCACTCAGGTCTATATCACGCGCCTTCTTCATCTTTTCCTGCTCTGTCCGCCGGATAAAATACGACATCTCCGATCGAGAGGATAGAAATCTCTTCCCCTCCTATGTCAAAATCGTGCTGGCCCATCCCTCTGGCAAGCGGCCCTCCAAGGGGAATCCAATCCGTCATTCGGCCCAGTTTTACGCGGTCGTCCTCATGGGAAAAGGAGCCCGGATACAGAACCGGCAGGTAGCACTGCAGGGTCAGACCCTCCCATGCCGTGATATGCGCCGGAATCCAAAGGAGGTCAAAAAGGGTCTTGGGTGGTGTAACCACGAGTTCTCTGACCGCCTCCAAAGGCACCCAGACATATCGTTCGTGAATGATCGTCTCCAGAAACGGCGACAGCAGGGTATCGCTGTCCTTGAAACCCTGGAAATCCCTGCCGTCCAGATTTCCGGAAAGAGAGGCAAGCCCGGCATGGATTTCATCAAAAAAGCCCATGGCCTCTTCGCTTTTCTTTTGCAGGACCTTCTCCCGGGCCAGAAAGTATTCCTCTGCATAAGGTGGGATATCGGGGAGAAAGTCAGGCCGGGCAAGGCCGTTCAAGACCTCCAAACGGGACTTCTCGGCGTGAACCAGATTCTTGTAGACCTGTACCCCGGTTTCCCGGACCGGGTCCTGTGAGGCAATGACATCCAGATGCCGTTCGGCCTTGTCCCAATCCCCGCAAAAACAAAGGACCTGGAAAAGCAACGTCCGGCTGCCCAGATCGGAGGGCGACGCCTTGACCGCGTCCACAAGGATCTTGCGGGCTTCGGAGAGTTTCCCTGCTCTGATAGCGTCTTTTGCGTCCATAGGAATGCCCAAAAAATCAGGTTCACGGTTCACGGTTCCAGGTTCACGGTTGGCTACTTTGCGTTTCTTATACTCCAACCGTGAACCTTGGAACTTTCAACCTGAGTAACTACGTCTTTTTAAGGTCTCGAAACTATAGCATAACCAATCCGGGATTCAAACGAAAAACAAAGACTTTTTCACCACGAAGGACACGAAGAGCACGAAGAAAGTGTGAGAATTCTTGAATCTTTTCTTCGTGTCCTTCGTGTTCTTCGTGGTGAATCTCCTCCTTTTTTTAAACCGACCACAGCCGGACAAAGTCCTGTGCTGCCAAGGGTCGTCCGAAGACCGCCAGGTAAACCTCGGTTGAGCTTCCGCCCATGAAGACGGTCTTTGGATCGTATCCGAACCGGTTTTTGAGCAGGGAATGCCGGATACTGCAGGCAGTCAGATAATCTTCGCATCCATTCTGATCGAGCCGAATGAAAAAATCGCCCCGTGTCCTGAGGTCTGAAACCCCGCCTTCAAATTCCCGCACGTTGCACAGTTCCCCGAGTCTTGATTCGGTTGCCCTGCCCGCGGACGTCAGTTCCTCCCAATCCGGTCGCGGGCCCCGCATCTTTCCCAGCGCGACCTCAACGTCTTTCAGATCCGGGAAAGACCGGTTTGAGATCGATTCCATCTGGTGCCAGGGTCCCTCGCAGGCAAGGGGTAAGAGATCCCAGAATTCTTCCCATCCGTTCAGCAGGCCGATGCCCATGAGCAGCAATGGGTATGGCCGGCCTATCCTGTCCGTGCTGTCACGGAGCAGTCCGCATGCCAGTTCTTCTTTTTTGGAGCCTCGGGACCAGAAACGCCAAAAATGGGCCTTTTGTTCTCCTCTTTCCAGGTCCAAAAGACCGTAGCCGTTCCTGACCCAGGTGTAAAACCCGTCCGACAGCGGGCCGGACAGGCCCAGGTTGAAAAAATCCGGCGCCGACGGATGCTTCCCCATGGCCGTCCATTTCCATGCCCGGTCAGGTTTCATGAACTCCAGCATAGTATCCGTTCACCGTTATCCGTTGTCCGTCAAACTCGTAAGTCGATGCGACTTGTTGCCACGGCTGGTTCCAGGTTCACGGTTCAGGGTTCACGGTTGAGCCCCAAATTCACCGCCTACTCATCTTTGGTTTTCGAAGCCGTTCAGTCGGATACAGTCAGATAGGACACGCGGCGGTGGATTGACCATGTACCATTAACGGTCGGAAGAAAAACCAAATGTCCAATGTCCAAGTATTCTGACTTCGGTTCTTTACCGATGGATATTGGTAGTTGAACATTCGCTATTGGACATTTTCTCACTTCCCATGGTCTATCGTCCATTGTCTATGGTCAATCCGCCGCCCCCGTGCCAAAAACGTCTTTTTCGGTGAACGGTTAACGGTCAACGGTGAACGGATACTTGTCACCAGCATCTTACGATCTGTCTCGGCGCCCCGCCTGAAAGTGAACCCAACCCGCCAAGGATGGCCTGATGTCCGGAGAGATCGTATCGCACCTTGATATATTTGATTCCCATGGCATTGAGCCGGGGTCTCTCGCCGGGGAAGTCATTGGGATAGAAGGTGTGCTGGCCTCCCGGAAAGTCCTTCAGGAAATCGAGGAAACCCTGGTCGCCCATGTAATACCTGGTCAGCACAAGATCCCCCACTTCAATTTGCAGGGTCACGTCTCCGCAGGCGCCCGGCGCCCACTGGAAGGTTTTGCTTACCGGAAAATTCTGGTTGAGCAGGGTCTGGGTGATCCCGGCACACTGCAGATCCAAACGGGTAGCGTGTGGTTTAAACCGTGCTTCAGAATTGGAATCCGTGGGCAATCCCCGGACAGCCACGCTGTAATTGGACTTTACTGCCGCCTGTTTACCGGGCGCGTTCTGCCTGAGGAAGGAAAAGAAGGAGCCCTCAAATGGAACGGCCCCGCCCAGGACTTCTCTGGCATAATAGCCTCTTCCGATACCAAAGCTCACGAATGGCGCTGCCGGCCCTTTCACGAATTTCCACACCGGGCCGTCCGGGCTGAACATGAGCTGCGCCGCCTGTGGGCCTTCGGCCCCCTGGATTTCGGCCAGAACCGTCTGCTCCCATTGCTGCTGCAGATTAAGGGCGGTCTCCATGCGCACAAAACTCCAGAGGAAATCAACGGGGCCGCTCACCAGTTGCCAAATCACCTCATCCATAAGGCTCCCGTCTTGTGTAATGCTCTTCAGCCTGACGGCGGCCCCTTTTGCTGTAATAAACGGGGATTTTCCAGTTGCCGGATCCTCACTGAAGGTCTGGAAGGCTATCTTGTAGGCCTGAGCGGATGACGCTGCAGAAGGAGTTATGGCCGCAAGTGCCCGGTAGTAGTCCTGGTAAGCCTTTATTGCGGATACGGAAGATTCCAGTCCGCCGGCCTGCTTGCCGATCCGCTCCTTCACCTTGACCACCAGCTTCTTTCCCTCTTCTGCCGCCTTCGCCAGCAAGCCACCGGCCGGTCCCTGTGCCTTCAGCAACTGCAGGCGGTAGGCCTGCTCAAGCCACGATGGCAGGCTCCCTTCATCGGACAAGGGGTCCAGCTCATCGGTCATTCGATTCAGGAATGCAAAATAGGGTCCCTGCTCGCTCGCCATTTGGGCCGCCATCTGCTGCCAGCCTCTCCGGTCTCTCAGTCTGTTGACGCCTTTCGGAAAGCCGGCCGCAAATTGATGCCACGCTGTAAAGCATGCGTCCCTGTACCACCGGTCAAAAGAGGCTTTCTGATTCCTGAGCGCCACGTCCGGGAGGGCGGATTCCACTTCCTTGAGAAAGGACTCCATCAGGTCCCGCCCTTTGAGGGTGAATGCAGGGGGTATGGCCGCCTCATCCGGCGCAGGCAGGTTTCCACCCCAGAAGTCTCCCAGTGTAACGGGCCGAACGGAATCCTGCCTGTTGATGCAGGTTGTCAGCCACTGCAATTGGCCGCCTTTGAGACTCAGGATGTGCCTCAGCCATGCTTGAAGGGTGGTGAGCTCCCGGTTGATTTCCCCCTGATCGGAACGCCAGGCCACGTAACAGAAGTATAAATCACCGAATTTCTTCGCCGCCAGGGATTCGGCGGTCCTGTTCCCGAAACCGGCGGATGAATCGTACGATGGCCGCGGCTTCTTGACCAGTGTTTCAAAACCCTCGTCCTCGGCCCGGCTCTTCAGGAGATTTATCCGCCTGACGAGATGCGATACGTGCGACCCGATGACTTCGTCGGGCGTTGCTGCCGTAAGCCCGGTAAGTATGGACCCGGTTTGCCGGTCAAAGGAAGCGAGAAGGCCCTTTTGAAACCGGCTGCGGTATCTGTCCTTCATCTCCGATTCAATCCTGATGCTTTCCCTCAATCCGAACCTCGGCATCCACCAGCCTTCATTCTGCGCCTCGACTTTGAGGATGGACCGGCGGAAACGGTCCATGCTCTCCAGGTCCGACGTCATCTCGCCCTGCAAAGCCGGAGTATTGGCAAACTGGGAAATATCTCTTAGAATCTTCAGATTCTTGACAAACGAGAAGCTGAGGAGCCCGCATATGGCTATCACCAGGGATATCCAGGATACCAGGCCCATGTTCCGGGTCAAGAGACGCCATTGCAGCGCCCGTTGAGTCGGGGCAAGGACCCTTCTTTCTCCGGGCAGGATTTTGGCGAACAAGTCGTGGAGAAACAGCCCCTTATCCGTCCCGGGCAAAACTTCTCTTTCTCCGATAAATCCCATGGCATGGAGAAAATGAGAATAAGGGCTGCCTTCCTGGCGTCCGCTGCTGAAGAAGACTCCACGCACGACCGGCGTCTCCTGATAAGGGTTCTCACTGAAAGCTACGTTCATAAAAGCAGCAAGGCCTTTTCGCAAGTGATCGAATTCCTCGGGAAAGAGAAAGAGGCCCGGATCCATCTTACCGGAAGGCATCTGATGCAAAAGCAGGAGGCGCAAGTTGCGAAGACGTTCGCCGATGCTGGCAAAAGCCTTCTCGAGGAGGGCCTCCATTCCTCCGCCCAATTCGCTCCGGAGGAATCCCATCGCCTGATCCAGACCCTTTGGCGGCAGGTACTCGCAGAACTGGGCCATCCCCTTTACCAGATCGCACTTGGTTACCAGGAGGTAGACCGGTACTTTCGTGCCCAGAGCCCGCATAAGCTCTTCGACGCGCCGGCGAATACTTCGACCGTCTTCCTCCATGACGCTGGGGTCCGCCTGGAGCAGTTTATCCGCAGGCAGGCTCACTATGAGCCCGTTCAAGGGTTCCCTTCTCCTGTATTTAACGAGAAGGCCCAGAAACCTCTGCCATTCCTCCTTGTCCCGGCCTTCATCAACGGGGATGGCATATCTGCCTGCCGTATCAATGATTATGGCCTGCTCGAAAAACCACCAGTCACAGTTTCTGGTCCCCGATATGCCCGAAACCCGCGTGATCTCGGCAAACGGCGATGACAGGCGGGCGCTTTTTATGGCCGTGGTCTTCCCTGATCCGCTCTCTCCGATAACCATATACCAGGGAAGCACATAGAGGGGGTTGCCGAGCTTTCTCAAATGGGAACGTCTGAGCGCGGTGATGGCTTCATTCCAGCGCTGCTGGAGTTCCTGCTGGTCTCCCCTTTCCTTCTCGGCAACGGTTTTCATACGGGCTTCGTCCTGTTCTATCACTTCCTGGACGAAATGCTCTTCCCGTCTCCGGAGCAGAATCCTCTTAATCAGGAGGATACCGACCCCGATGCCTGCCAGTCCGGCAAGGATAAAGATCCCGGTCCACCAGGGCCAGTTAAGAACCAGGACAGCCCCGACTATCAGCAGGGCCGCCAAGAGGACCGCAACGACAATAAAAACGACTTTCAGTATCTTGGAAAACATACCTTTCATATTAAACCCTTGATACGAAAATGTTACGAGTTACGGGTTGCAGGTTACGGGTTGCGGGTTGAATTGTTCACCGTGCACGGACAGAATGGAGCTGGTTTGTTTAGTTTATTTGGTTTATTTGGTTTGTTTGGTTGTCCTGTTCACGTCCGGCCTGCATCCGCAACTCATTCATATTTCTTCGGTTCTACCCAGCACTCAGTACTCAGGGACCCGGAAAAACGCTATAGACTTTCAGATAATGTTTTTGGGAAGGCAGCAGGGAGGGGATAGTACCTGTTCGTACATCCCCGACCGATAACGCACCCAAAAGCTTTATCTGGAAGTCTATAGTATACCGCGCATAGGTCAATTCCTAATGTCGAATGTCCAATACTCCATGTTCAATGTCCAAGGGACCCTCTCCTGATTGGAAATTGGTTATTGAGCATTGAACATTGGACATTGATCCTAAAATGGCATGATAGAAACTTCTAAGTCCCTCAGCTCTCAGCACTATCTTCTCATTCCTCATTCCTCATTCCTCAATCCGCATTCCGCATTCCGCATTACTTAATAAGGTTCTCCCCCACCCCGCTCAACACAAAGCGGTATATGAAAAACAAAGCCCCGAAAAGGATCACCGGACCTGCCATGCAGGCAACGGTAAAAGGGGAAAACTGAAATCGCGGTCTCGAAGCCTCAATCTCAAATCTTTCCGCGGGGTAAGCATCAGGAAAGAGATCAATTCGATCGAGAGAGGGACCGCCCAGGGAACTGCCCATCAGGAGCTTGAGATTGGAACCTTTCAACTGCTCCAGCAGGTGTTCATCGCCCGGTTGAATAAAACGCCCCTTAAATCCCAATACCAGGCAGAGATAATAGATCTCCCTGACATCCCGCTGGTGCAGGCCGAGTTTGTTCAGACGGTCGAAAAACTCCTCTCCTGCCTCGGTGGTCTGATAAAAAAGCCGTTGCAGTTGTTCTTTCTGCCAGAGCTGCTTCTCGGCCCAAGCCGAATTGAGAATTGCCTCGTCGATCCATGCACAAACGGCAAAGCGCCCCAGATTGCAGTCTTCCGGAGAAAATGAACCATTCCTGCAGGCCTGTTCACTTTGCATAAAGAGCCGCAGGATCTCGGCCTTGACCCGGTCAAACGGGGGCTGACTGGTCTGAACCGCCTTCAAAAAATAGACGACGTAGGCTATGACTTCCATAAAACAATCTGTAAGGCGCATATTCACCACCTGCTCCCTTCGGTGACAAAAACCTGGACATTGGATATTGAACATTCAACATGCTACATTAAAGACAATGTCCAATATCCAATGCTCAATTTCCAATTTCCAAGTAATGCTTCGGTTACCCGTAGGGTGGGCTTTGCCCACCACAAAGGCAACCGGGATGACTCTCAATCCGCAATGGCCGTTTTGGTGGGCAGAGCCCACCCTACTCGCTGACCACCTGCCCTCCTCAATTCTCATACCCTTGGACATTGGATATTGAACATTGGACATTCTACATTAGGACAATATCCAATTTCCAATGCTCAATTTCCAATCTCCAAGTAATGATTCAGCCCACCCGCATCAACCCCTTGATGCCACTACCATCAGCTCGACTTCCAGATCTTCCGGTGCATTGTCCCAGTACAGCGTGACGTTGGTATTCTTCTTCACATTGCCCCACTGGTCATTGTGGTGATCGATTTTGAAATAGATGCAGAAAGCCCTGCGGGGCAGTTCTTGAGGCGGAAGCGGAAGGTATTCCAGCCCGATTCCCGGAAGGGAACGGGCTATAAGAATGGGAAGGTGTTCCCGCGAGCTCAGCTTGGCAACGGTGGCGAGAGACTGAAGTACCGTCTTGGGGTCCTGCTCAGTCTTAAAAACGAGATAAAAACGGTTCCGGGCCTCAAAAACCGGCGGATTAAGCTCGGCGCCGAAATAGGTTCCGTCGTAAATGAGGCGGAGCACATATTCGGGCCCGGCAGTGATTTCGTCCAGCAATTGAGAAATAAGACTCCGGGCAGCTAAAAAGCACCCCGAGAGATTACGATGATCATAGGGTGGGAGAAGTCCTTCCCCCGTCGACAGCTCGCCCAGGACATTGACCCTGTTCGAAAACGTGGACAGCTCCCCGGCGATCTGCCTCAATATCCCATACAAAGTCCATGGATGGACCGGATCGGTTTCCGTCAAATGAAAAAGAAGCGGCACATAGCGATTAAGAGATCTGAGGGCAAGGAAATAAACCATATCCCTGGTGCCGAATTCCGCTGTCTGGATGCCGCGCTGGGTCTTGTATTCCTCGAGCTGCCGGCTGCGGCCGGCGATCTGGTCTCTGATCTCGCG
>JAZDGK010000056.1:0-4445 GCA_043806955.1 Pseudomonadota bacterium
GGCAACGCCGGAAACCTTTGCCGCAGGAAACCGACCATGGCAAACGTACAGAGGGCCTGACTCAGGTAGTTCAAAGAAAGGCCGATCATGCCGGGATTCCGACGTTCCACCAGGGTTGCCAACCGCCCGGCGAAGTAAGGATAAAAGGGATTCTCTTCCGGACGTTCCGCGGCCTCAATGAGCTCGGCGCTCCTTAAAGGCGAGAGCCTCTCATCCTCGTAGTTGGCCAGGTTGATGGATACGTGCTCGCCCCCGACCGAGACCTCGATCAGACGGTTCACATCCCTGACCGCCCGCTTGTACCGGTCGAAATGGCCATAGGTGCGCGGGTCAACGAGCGCCGCCAGATTGCCGGAAAGATTCCGGACCGCCCGTCGGGTCCATGTGTCGGTGCGAGTCTGCGGGCGTCTCAAAAGGTAGAGAAAACCTTCAAGACCGGCATCCAGCATTGCACACTCGATTCCATGGCGGTTCAATGCGCCGGCCAGTCTGGCTATGCCGGCCGGGGCCTCACACGGCTTGGCCACCGGGGGATGGATGAGAATCACGCTTTGTCGGATGGGCACCTGGTTGTCCGCCTCTTGCACAGTGATACGCCACGCTTCCAAATGAAGTATGGTTTGTTTCCTCAGTGTATCGTATGGTTTCACTCTGTACTACTAACGTTACGTTCCTTCAAGTTTTGTTGTAGGAAAACTATTCGCGCATTATCCGGCAAGACTTTCATTTCATTGGCGCCTAGAGGCGAAAACAAAACCAATCAAAATGAATCAGGAACTCATGAACGGAAGGCAGACAAAACAATTGTCTTTTCCTGAGTTCCTGAGTTCCTGATTAAATCTGTTTTGAGCTTTCCGTTGTGGGTCATTGGAATTTGTTTCGGATTTCCGGCCTATCCGGGTTAGGAAAAGGATACCGGGACGTATGGTCCAAAGTGCGCATTCCGTGAAAAATGAAGGGAGTTATTGTATATTGGGTATGAAAGGAGAGCCTCTTGCAAAACGTCCCCTTTTGCCCAATCTCTGCGTCAGGCTCAGATCTTAATCCTCACCAGGCTGGGAAGCTAGGAAGCTAGGAAGCCGGGAGGCCGGAAAGCCGGAAAGCTGAATCGTTGGGGTTGGCTCGCAGCCTTCCGGCTTCCCAGCGTCCCAGCCTTCAAGCCTTCCAGCCTTTGACCGGTTAAAATCTTCGCCTTCCTTGACCTTGGACAAAATTGAACATTTTGCAAGAGGCTCTTTTTCA
Organism: Pseudomonadota bacterium; assembly: GCA_043806955.1. Taxonomy (GTDB): domain Bacteria; phylum Desulfobacterota; class QYQD01; order QYQD01; family JAZDGK01; genus JAZDGK01. The sequence goes on from JAZDGK010000056.1 coordinate 1,243, forward strand.
TTTTACATTCGCATTGATTAGTGGCTAAATAGTCACGACATTCTCAGCACTTACTCTACCTCATAATTCTGTTCGGAGCAATCCTGCAATCCGAAATCCGAGCCACAAAGACACAAAGATGAAAGAAAAAGAAGAATAATATGAATCAGGAAGACAGGAAAACACGAAAGTCTGTTCGTTCGCTGTTCACCGTTGACCGGCAAAGCCCTCTTTGCACTCATCACTCATTACTCATAACTGTCTTATCATTCCGTAACCCGCAACCCGCAATGTTTTTCTAAAGGTGACGGCAGTAAATTCCGATGAAAGAGTCTAGGAGGCTGTCCGAGAACTGATGATCTACTGCGGAGAGCGGGATGACGGCCCAAATATCCCCGGATTTTCGGGCTATAGGTCTTGTCGGCTAGAAGCTAGAAGCTTGAAGGCCAGGAGGCTGGGAGGCCAGAGCCGTGCTCTCGCGGCAGACAGCATCTTATCCAGCTTCCCAGCTTCCCAGCCTTCTAGCTACCTAGCTGATTTGGTCTCGTCCTCCGCTTTCCTCGCTACGATCCCAGTTCTCGGACAGCCTCCTAGCAAACTATGTCCACCACCAATTTTCCCGCTCTCCCGAGACGGGATATAGGCTAACTCGCAGATTTAAAAGGAGAATTAGATGGATCCAAAAAAGACGGCAATAGTACTGATTGGTTATCAAAACGATTATTTCGCGGAGGACGGGATTCTTCACGGAGTAATAGAGGAGGCATCCAGAACCACCGGCGTGCTTGAGAATACCTTCGACTTAATCGAGCGTCTCAAACCCACAGGGGCCTTAATGATTACAACACCGATCATTTTCACCCCTGACTACAGCGAACTGGTCGACCCGGTCGGAATACTGAAAGTCGTCAAAGACGTGGGCGCATTCAAAGCCGGCACCAAAGGAGCGGAAACTATTCCGCAGCTATTGGCTTTTGGTGATCGCATCCTGGAAGTTCCAGGGAAACGTGGTCTAAATGCGTTCTCCAATACCGATCTTGGCGAAATATTGACCAGGAATGGAGTAACGGACGTAGTTTTTGCCGGCGCTGTCACCTCGATATGCATTGATTCCACGGGCCGTGCGGCGTTCGAACGGGGCTACAAAGTAATCATGCTCGGGGACTGCACTTCCGGACGTACGATGATTGAACAGGATTTCTATTGCGACAAAATCTTCCCCCTTTATGCCGAAGTAGTCGACCACAATGAACTACTTAAACGCCTCGGCGTTGAGAAATGATCTATGGATGGCCAGGATTCCACAACAAAAGCCCAGGAGCTGCATCTGCTGATCCAGCAACGGCTCGTAGAGGAGCTCTCTGCGTCGGAGAGACGTTATCGGGAGCTGGTGGAGAGCGTTCGCGAAGTAGTCTTCAAGTGTGACATCGAAAGTAAAATCACGTTCCTTAATCACGCATGGCAGGAGATCCTGGGCTATCCGGTTAAGGACTGCGTGGGGCATTCGGTGGGTGAATACATGCTTGAAGGCGACCGGGACAGCGGCCTCCTGCTGTTAGGCGGCGATTCGTCCGGGGGAGGGGCCGCGTCGGAGGCATCCCGAGAATTGCGGTTCGTGCGGAGCAACGGCGAGCCTGTCTGGTTGATGCTTTCCGTCCGGGACGTTGAAAATGAGGGGCGGGTCGGATCTTTACACAACATTGACCAGCGTAAGCGGGCCGAACAAGCCCTCAAGGAAATCAATGAACAACTTGAATTCCGCGTAGAGCAGCGAACTGCCGAACTCGCCGACTCGAATCGCAGACTTGGCAGTGAAGTGGAAGAAAGAAAACGCGCCCAGGAAGAATTGAATCGGGCATTTTCCAAACTGAAAGAGACTCAGGAGAGCCTGCTTCGGGCCGAACGGCTGGCCGTTGTCGGTGAGACCTCCGGCCGGGTGGCCCATGAGGTCTTGAATCCTATAACCAGCATTTTCTCAAGGGTTGAGCACAACATAGACCAGTGGAAGGAATTCAAGGAAGCCCTGGACAGCACCCGCGAAATTGTCGGAGACTGGCAGACCGAATACCAATCGGGCGGCTTCTCGGAATACCTGGGTACGCAGAATGATGACGGAACGAAGTACGGTGACGAGGATTTCAAGCTGCTGAACAGCCTGATAGACAATGCGCTTTCGTTTCAAGGCTCGCGGGAGGAAGATCTCAAATTTGTGCACAAACAACTGCAGCGTGTAATAAAGATAATCAACACGTTGCGGGAATCGGTACGGACGCAGCGCTCCGTTAAAAAAGTCAATATCGCCTTGCCCATCGAAGAGGCTCTCGATGCACTTGAAGACTCTCTGAAGAAAAGGAAGATCGAAGTCGTAAAGACGATCCCTTCCGACCTTCCTCTGATCCTGGCGGACGAGAGCGAGATGATTCAGGTCTTCAGCAATATATACCGGAATGCCATGCAGAGTATTGAAGAAAAAAAAGAGCACGGCGGCGTCCTCAGCACCACACTATCACTGAACGGAGAGACTATCGAGATTCGAATCAGGGATACGGGGACGGGAATTCCGGAAGAAGTCCAGGGCGCCATCTTCAATTTCGAATTCTCGACAAAAACCAGGGACCAGGGCACCGGTCTCGGTCTCGGCATAAGCAGGCGTTTCGTGCGTGAATGCGGCGGAGATCTTGTACTGGAAAAAAGCACGGTCGGGATAGGGACAACGTTTCTCATAACCATCCCGACAGTAAAGGAGAACCATTCAAGTGCTTCGTGAAATGGCTGATTTGCCGTGGAATTCTTCGATAATCTGTGTCGATGACGAAGAAGGTATTATCGAAGCCTACAAGAATGCCCTGACTTCCGCGGATAAGCCGCCCGGAGAGACGCAGAATCTTCTCTCTTTAAGGCGGGAGAGGCGGAAAGGGACTCAGACTGCAGTCCAGAACGGCACAAGGCCTGCGGCCTCCTACAATATTTTTACTGCATCGAGCGGAGAAGAGGCGGTTCAGATTGTCCGTAGAGAGCTTGATGCAGGGCGCCGGATAGCAGCGGGTTTTTTTGATATGGCCATGCCCGGAGGCATGGATGGTGCTGAAACCATCAGAGAGATTCTTAAGCTGGACAGTCAGATACTCTGTGCTGTTGTCACGGCGTACACCGATCGTTCCCCGGAACAGATAGGCATGGCATTCAGAAGGCAGGACGACTGGCTCTATTTTAACAAACCGTTT
>JAZDGK010000057.1:0-3690 GCA_043806955.1 Pseudomonadota bacterium
TCAGGCCAGCTTCGTCCGATCCTCAACTGCAAAATCCTCGAAATAGAACGACTATTCCTCCGGTTTTGCAGCCTCGGATCGAACAAATCTGACCTAAATCTGAGCGCCTAAAATGCCGGTTTATTTCTGAGCAAGCCCTAAATCTGAAGTGGAGGTGGCTTGGTCACAATGACTAATTTTCTTAAGACATTTATGTTGATGGCTGCCCTGACTGCATTGTTTATGGTTGCCGGACAGGCTATAGGCGGCAGGGCAGGATTGAAATTCGCGTTCGGAATGGCCTTATTTATGAATTTTGTTGCCTACTGGTTCAGTGACAGCATCGCACTAAGAATGAGCGGGGCACAAGAGGTGAGTCAATCCGAAGCATCTGAACTGCACCAGATCGTTCAGGAACTTTCCATGAAGGCCGGTATACCGAAACCGCGTGTATATGTAGTGCCGTCGGACACACCGAATGCCTTTGCTACCGGCCGGAACCCTGAACATGCAGCGGTGGCCGTGACAAAAGGAATAATGAGTATTTTGAACCGCAGGGAATTAGAGGGCGTCCTGGCCCACGAACTGGCGCACATACGAAACAGGGATATTCTGGTAAGCTCAATAGCCGCAGTTTTCGCCGGTGCAATAAGTCATCTTGCCACGATGGCACAGTGGTCCATGTTTTTTGGGGGCGGCAGGGATGATGAAGAGGGCGGAGGGAATATGATCGGCTCAATCCTTATGATGATCCTGGCGCCCATAGCGGCTCTGCTTATTCAAATGGCCATCTCCCGCAGCCGTGAGTACATGGCGGACCGGTCAGGCGCACAGATTGTCGGCGAGCCCTTACCGCTGGCCAATGCCCTTGTCAAGCTTGAGGAATGGAATCACCGGTTGCCGATGCACGTGAATCCGGCTCAGGCGCAGATGTATATTGTCAATCCGCTTACCGCGCAGTCTTTCGCCAAGCTTTTCAGTACGCATCCCCCGATCAAGGAGAGGGTCGCCAGATTGCAACAAATGGCATAGGGGAAAGACGCGGAGAGTGTGAGTTGATGTCAGATTGAGGCCGGATGTATTCTCCGGGGGTATGGTCTGTTAATGCACTGGTTTTTTCCGGCCCTGGCTTCAGCGGTGGCGATAGCGACCGTTGATGCCGTTACGAAGCGGTTTCTCTCTCATCTTACAACGCTGGAGATGGCCGCGATCAGGCTTGGTTTCGGATTGCCTTTCTTCCTGGGTTTGCTTTTGTTCATTCCCATTCCGCCGCTTGACGCCGGTTTTTTCTTCTCGGTATTGATCCTTTTGCCCGTAGAAATAACCGCTTATTTGCTCTATATGCGGGCGATCAGGGTCTCTCCGCTCTCGCTTACCGTGCCGTTTCTGGCCTTCACGCCGGTTTTCATGATCTTGACGGGCAGACTTATGCTTGACGAGCAAATAGGGCTGTACGGAGTTCTTGGGGTTACTGCCGTGGCCGCCGGCGGGTACGTTCTGAATCTGAAGGAGACCAGGTACGGGTGGCTCGGGCCTGTTTATGCCGTCGGCCGTGAAGAAGGCTCGTGGCTGATGTTGATAGTCTCGTTATTGTATTCGTTTACGGCTGTTATGGGTAAGAGGGCGATAGGGCACTCGAGCGCGGCATTTTTCGGGTGCTCCTATTTCATTCTGCTGGGGATGATTGTTCCCGGCGGCTTACTGGTTACTCGGAGAGTGGCGTGGAACAGTTTCAGGAGATTTCTTCTCCCGGGCATTTCAATCGGCGCTCTTATGACGATTATGGTCTTGTGCCATATGACTGCCATAAGTCTTGTCAAGGCCGCCTACATGATTGCCATTAAGCGCACAAGCATCCTTTTCAGCGTGATTTATGCCGCTGTTCTATTTAAAGAGGAGAATATCGGACAGAGGTTTTGGGGGGCTTCGCTGATGCTGGCCGGAGTAGTAATAATTGCCCTTTTCGGTTGACGGGCAGTAACCGTTCACCGTTCACCGTTCACCCTGTGAAATAAACGCTCATTAGTTCCGGGGGCTGTTGAATGCCCAGACCATTTCAGGGGCGTTGGAGATGCCATCAGATTATTTCACGGGGTGAACCGAAAAGACGTTTCTCGCGCTTTTCAGGTTCTTACGGACAGCGGTGAACGGTTGCGATGAGCAAATCACCCGTCGTTTTCGGGGCCGGCCGCGGGCGGTTTTTCTTCGGCGGATTTGATTTCGGATATTTCCTGTTCCAGCGCCCTTATTCGGTCTTCATAGGCCCGTTTCTTTCTGATACGCCGGGGCAAGGTGAGCAGAAAAGCGGTCAGTATGCCGCCGGCAAAAAAGAGAAGCAGGATGAGAACCAGGGCCTGATTAAAGGTCCAAAATAAAAAAGTGACCGTTGCGATCTGGGAATTCTGTATGGCAAAGGTGACGACCGTGGCTGTTATGATAAGGGCGAGTATGAGATACAGTTCCATGTCTATCGACCGGTTACGTTTTTCGTCAGTCTACGGATGCGTTACGAAATAACTGTGACATCTTGCTAGTCTTTTGGGCCGTATTCTGCGTTGCTTAAAGGGTCACATACTTCAGTATGCTCGCCCCTTAAGCAGCCTTGAATACAGCCCAAAATCCGGCGCAGTCTTGTAACACTTATTTCGTAACGCATCCTAAATGGTTGATTCGGGCGATGTCAAGAGAATAACCGCTCCAGAATCCACCGGCTGATCGTCTTGCATATCGAGGTCGTTGAATCAGATGCAGTCAAATCGGTCATGCGGGCGGTGGATTGACCATGGACCATCGGGAGAAAAATCAAATGTCCAATGTCCAACTCTCAATGTCCAATGTCCAAGTATTCTGACTTCGGTTCTTTACCGTTGGATATTGGTAATTGAACATTCGCTATTGGACATTTTCTTACTTCCCGTGGTCTATCGTCCGTCGTCTGTGGTCAATCCGCCGCCCAGATCAAGCAGTTACTCGACCACAGTCAAATCTGGCGGCGGATTAGGGCGCCGTACCGAAAGACGCGGCGAGGGTGAGAAGGGGAGACGGGCTATCTATTCGTCCAGGACCCGCCGGATTACCGAAGACAGTCCATCTATCCTGTACGGTTTTTGAATAAAGGCGTGGGCGCCCGAACGTAAGAGGTCCTGAGCATCACCGTTTATGCTGTATCCGGAGGAGATGATAACCTTAAGGGCGGAGTTTTTCGCCCTTAATTCACCGAAGGTGCTCTTGCCGCCCGCCTTCGGCATTACGATATCCAGGATAACAAGGTCGATCTGGCCGGCATTCTTGTCGTATATCTCTATTGCTTCCACTCCGTCCGCCGCCAAGAGGACCTTGTAGCCAAGTCTCTCCAGGACTTCTTTGCCGAGCTCACGTATCACATCCTCATCGTCGATAAGGAGGATAGTTTCCTTCCCTTTGAGCAACTCTTCCTGCCTTGTAACTGTGATATCGGCTTCTCCCTCCTTGACGGCCGGCAGGTATATATTGAAACGTGTTCCCAGCCCTTTTTCGCTATAAAAATTGACATATCCGCTGTGGTTTTTTACGATCCCATATACCATGGCCAATCCCAGACCAGTGCCTTTCCCTTTTTCCTTTGTAGTGAAGAAAGGCTCGAAGACTCTTCTTTTGACACTCGAGTCCATTCCCACTCCGGTATCACTTATGGCTATGAGGACGTATTTGCCGGGAGCGCTTCCGAGATGC
>JAZDGK010000058.1:0-5450 GCA_043806955.1 Pseudomonadota bacterium
TAAAACCTAGACTTTAACCATGCTATAGACTTCCAGATAAAGCTTTTGGGTGCGTTATCGGTCGGGGATGTACGAACAGGTACTATCCCCTCCCTTCTGCCTTCCCAAAAACATTATCTGAAAGTCTATATAACATGCTGATTTTATTGTATTTCACTTAAAAAGTGGACATCGCAAGCAGGTGAATTTGTTGGGTTTCACTCCGTTCTACCCAACCTACATTGTACAACCTCGGTGGCAAGTTCGTAGTTCGTAGGTTGGGTAGAGCAACGCGAAACCCAACATGACTGGTTGCATGTCCAAAAAATCGCACCTTTTAGGTGTGCGTTTACGATGTCAGACGTTACTTACTTCTGGATCTCTTCAAGAACGAGTTCGATAACACGTGGGACTTTTGCGTGTATTTCAGGAGATAGTTCCATTCCCATATCGAGGGACTTGGGCTCTACTCCGATTATGGTCGTGCGCGGTGTTTTTCCGGCCACCAGACGGGACAGGCGGATCACCTCCAGTATGCCGACCTGGTGAACAGACGTTTTATAGAGGCTGGAGTCTACCTGGATATCCTCAAGATCAAATCGGTAAATTGAGCCGGGCTCGGCGCCGCCTCTTACTGCATCTACTATTATCAGACGGTCAAATCCCACTATTACATTCATAAGACGGAATCCATCCGTCCCGCCTTCAACCACGGAGACATCAGGAGGGAGTTCCATTTTCATGAGCTCGTCGGCGATATGGACTCCTACCCCTTCATCGGAAAGCAAAAGATTTCCAACGCCCAATACCAGGACTTTTCGGTGGGAGCCAGGCTCTCCCCGGGTCTGTTCCGGTGTGTTACTCTTATCCTTAATCATTCCACTACGAATTTTCGTGCTTCGCTGCTCGTCGGATCGATTATATGTACGGCACAGGCCAGGCATGGATCAAAAGAGCGAATTACACGCACGACATTAATAGGATTGTCGGGATCGGGTACAGGGACGTCGATCAGAGATTCTTCATATTGACCCCGAATGCCTTTCTCGTCGCGGGGAGAGGCGTTCCAGGTTGATGGCACAACAGCCTGATAATTCTCGATCTTTCTATTCTTGATACTTATCCAGTGACCCAATGCGCCGCGTGGGGCCTCGTAGAACCCGGCGCCCTTTCCCGACTCCGGCGGGTCCCAATGCTCGGTATCGTGGATCTTGAATCCGGGTTTAGTCATCGCGCTCAACAGGGCATCGCACCATTTATAGCACGCATCCACCACCAGTTTTGTCTCAATAGCACGTGCTGCGTGCCGGGCCACCGCCCCGGGTTTCACTCCTTTTTTGATGAGATCGAGCAGGGTGGGATTTTTGGCCACAATCATCCGGGCAAGCGGCCCGACTTCCATTGGCTTGCCTTCGTACCGTGGGGCTTTCACGAATGAATAAGCCTTCTTCTTGTTCAGGTCGAATACCTGCTTGCCGTCATACGGGTGAAGCGGTTTATCGGGGGTGTACCAACTGTATTCCACGGATTCCGTGACTTTAGCGGGGTCGAATGGATCGACCTTGATATCATTCGGATTCAAGCCTGTGATCACTCCTGCCGGAAAGACAAGGTCCTTGCCGAGCGGGTCTCTTTCCAGTGCCCCGTAAGAGAGGTAGTTGTAGTGACCGCCACCAACTCCCAGCCTGGCGAGCGGGAGCAGGGGACCGGTTCCGAATGCCATGACATCAGGAAGATAGACCTCATTCACGAACTTGGCTTGCTCATCAAGCATGGTCCGGAAGCGGGCCACCATATTGATGTCGGGATACTGCGTGCACCCGCCTACCACGATACTCTGGTAATGCGGGGTCCGGCCGCCGAAAATCGCGCCCATGTTTCGTGCCTTCGCGTTCATCGCCAGCGCGTCGATATAGTGTTTAACAGCCGTAATTACGATTTCGGGGTCCTTTACACAGAATTCATCCGGCTCGTATCGGGGAGTGAACGGGTAGGTATCGCCGGTTGATACGAGGTGCAGGACTTTGTCTTTTACGGCCAGAAGCTCCTTGTCCTTGCCCTGGTATTCGGCAACGGCCATAATATCCAGATAATCAAGTGCGCTCAATTGATAGAAATGAATGACATGGTCGTATATATACTCGGCGCCCATAGCTAAATTCCTGAGCAACGTGCCTCCCCAAGGCACTCTTGCGCCGAAGGCCTGGTCCAGGGCGCGGCAGGATGCAATCTGGTGCACACTGTAACAAACCCCGCAGAAACGGCTCGTTACATACGGAGCGTCCCGCGGATCCTTTTCCTTCAACAAGGCTTCATAACCACGCGCCATGGTGCCGCTGCTCCAGGCGTCTTTCACCTTGCCGTTCTCTATTTCCACTTCTATTTTAAGATGTCCTTCAATCCTGGTAACTGGATCGACAGTGATTCTCTCACCCATGTGCCGTCACTCCCTTCATCCCTGTTCATTTGGAATGAGCCCGGATTTTTTTCCGGCCAGAATGCGCTTTGAGATTTCATTTTCTGCCGTGTAAAGCGGAGACATGGCGCCGTAGAAACCTGGTTCCGCACAGCCCTGACACCCGGCGCCGCAGTCAATGCACGAATTTATTCCGTCATTCCACTTCCTTATGGTACAATCCGCAAAGGTCTCCGGGCCTTTACACCCTTTCTCGTAGAGGCAATAGTTTTTCTGTTTAGGATCATTCCAATCCTTCAGGAATAGTCCGGCGTCGAAATAACTCCGTCGCCTGCAGTTATCATGCACGACCTCTCCAAAATAGGCTACGGGGCGTCCGATTCCATCGAGCTGAGGAGCCTTCCCTGTGGTGAGATAGTAAAGAATAGCGCCTGCCAGATGATCGGGATGCACCGGACAGGTGGGGAGATTTATGATAGCCTTGCCGGGTAGTATCTTGTTCAGCCCGACGGCTTTAGTTGGGCCGGCAGCAGGAATCCCGCCATAGGAAGCACAGGCCCCAACTGCAATAATGGCAGATGCCTTCTCTGCCGCCTCCAGAACGATGGTCTTGAACGGCCGTCCGCCCACCATGCAGAACCGATCGTCTGTCGTGGGGACCGATCCCTCCACGATCAGGACATAACCGCCCGATTTCAAAGTTTCCTGGTAAGCCTTTTCGGCGAGATGGCCGGAAGCAGCCATAACGGTTTCATGGTATCTCAGGGAGATTCTATCAAGAATGACGGAAGAAGCGGGGGGATTCAGTATCCCCGTCAACGATATGGTACAGCCGGCGCAATCCTGTCCTTCGAGCCATATTACCGGAGGTTTCTTTGAGGCTGCGCCAATGGCCTGGGCTATTCCGGTGGTGAATGTAAGCTCTGAAAGGCCCAAGAGCGCGGCCGTTGCAGCACAGTACTTCAGGAACTCCCTTCTATCTATCCCGTACGCTTCCACCTCAGGAATATCTCTTCTTTTGAGTTCCTTCATAAAAAATCCCTCCTTTCATGCGCAAGAGACAAACCCACTATGGTTCCCTGCCAGTATTTGTTATAGACTTTCAGATAATGTTTTTGGGAAGGCAGCAGGGAGGGGATAGTACCTGTTCGTACATCCCCGACCGATAACGCACCCAAGAGCTTTATCTGGAAGTCTATAGTTTCTGCAGGACGTCACCTCCTTGAATATGATGTGAAAGTCTGAACAACTATGCAGAAAGACTTATATCATCACGTCCAGACGAGTGTCAAACTGTTTGCCCTCGTCACTGCACAGGCCGCTACGGACGGATTCAAATAACGGAAAACTTGTACACTCAGAATGGAAACTACTTTCTGCGAAATGGGCAGTGTTTTTCTCCCGAGCTTTTGCAGCCAAGCCTTGCATCCTGAATCACAAAACTTCTAATCATCGGAAATAACGGGATAAAAGATTCCTGACGGTCGCATCCAAATTCTGGCACAGCAGTTGCTACGGTAAAGAAGGTAGCCGGCAGATGAGACCAATCGGTGGATCGCGTGTTCGTGTTGATAGTTGTTCAGCAGATACTCGTATTCCTGTTCCTGTTAAGGCTGTTTTCATTCTTGCTCTACTACCCGTTAGTGCCTATTGTCTCGCATGCCTCTGGATCGCTTCCACTTCACGATGGAGTTCGCCTCCTCTGCCGGCCTCTTATTCTCCTGCCCAATAGATGAATCATCAGACGGCGCCCGGACAGCCTTCTCGAACTCCATGTATCCCGGTCATTCAGCTTGACAGATCAACTGCAGTAGGACAATATACGAATGGAATTTCGTGAGGACGGATCTGATTTTCGCGTGCGGAGCCCGCGTCGAGACTGATGGACTATAATGACATGACCTGCTGTCAGAATTTTATGAAGCAGGCATTGACGATAGCTCTCGAAGGCAGCTATAAAGGTGAAGTCCCGGTTGGGGCGGTCCTCGTAAAGAATAATGAGATTATAGGACGGGGGCATAATCGCGTCATTGAGCTCAACGATCCCACGGCCCATGCAGAAATAGTGGCCATTCGTGAGGGCGCAGCCGTCCTCGGCAATTACAGGTTGTTGGATTCTACGCTGTATGTGACAGTTGAACCCTGCATTATGTGTGCAGGCGCGGTGTTACAGGCCAGGATCAAGAGACTGGTTTTTGGGGCGGAAGACCCAAAAGGCGGTGCATTCGGGTCTCTGTATAATATGGCCGAGGATGATCGGCTTAATCATCGGATCGATATTGTTTCGGGCGTATCGGGATCAGAATGCCGGTCTTTGCTGCAGGAGTTTTTTCGCCGGAAGAGAATTGAGGAGAGGTACCGAAGTGGCCGTAACGGGGTCGACTCGAAATCGACTTAGGGGCTAATAACTCCTACGTGGGTTCGAATCCCACCCTCTCCGCCATAATTGCCTGGACGCAGATACACGCAGAAAAAACTGGTTGCCAATAAAACAAAGATCTGGATATATAGGGCAATGGCTCCTAGCGATATTTTATGTCCGATTTAATGAATATATTGTAATCTGCGGTTATCTGTATAAATCTGCGTCCCATATTTATTTTGCGGCACGGAGAGATGTCCGAGCGGCCGAAGGAGCACGACTGGAAATCGTGTGTTCTGCCAAAAGTGGAACCGTGGGTTCGAATCCCACTCTCTCCGCCATTAAGAAGAGTGTTTTCCGGTTTTTTTGATTAAATCATGACCCGAAAATTGATAGCCGGGTCCTGCGCAACGAAAACTTGCAAACCCCGCCAGGTCCGGAAGGAAGCAACGGTAGTGAGACCTTTCGTGTGCCGCAGGGGTGCCTGGCTATCATTTTATAAAAACAAAAGGCTCGCCACGAAGACACAAAGAAGAGATATAGACTTTCAGATAATGTTTTTGGGAAGGCAGCAGCGAGGGGATAGTACCTGTTCGTACATCCCCGACCGATAACGCACCCAAAAGCTTTATCTGAAAGTCTATATTGCTCTCCGTCCCATGAGGCCAATTCAGGCTACCGGTTCAGGCCCAA
>JAZDGK010000059.1:0-6163 GCA_043806955.1 Pseudomonadota bacterium
TTACAAGATTGCGCCGGATTTTGGGCTGTATTCAAGGCTGCTTAAGGGGCGAGCATACTGAAGTATGTGACCCCTTAAGCAACGCAGAATACGGCCCAAAAGACTAGCAAGATGTCACAGTTATTTCGTAACGCATCCTAATGTCCGATGGGACGCACAATTGGAACGAAGACCACCCATCTTTTTTCGGCCCGCCGTTCCATTTTTCCAGGAATACCGTCAATCAACAATTGTGGAAAGAGGCAGCCTCCGGTGAGTAGTCCCATTACGGTTAGAGTGAAGCGGATCCGGCCGGAAAGGGACAGTGACATACCCTTGCCCAGATACATGACAACCAACTCGTCAGGGATGGATCTTTGTGCGGCAATAGATGATCAGACAGCCTTAATGCCGGGCGAAATATGCCTTGTGCCTACCGGTCTTGCCGTCTCTATCCCGCCCGGCTATGAATTCCAGATTCGCCCCCGGAGCGGATTAGCGGTAACATACGGGATAAGCGTAATCAATGCGCCCGGAACGATCGATTCGGATTACCGAGGCGAGATCTGCGTGGCTCTGGTCAATTTTGGAAAAGAACGGTTCGTCATTCGGAGAGGGGAACGGATCGCACAGATGGTTCTATCGCAAGTTCAAGCCGCAAAACTTGAACTGGTTGAAGAGCTTGACTCTACCGAAAGAGAAGCAGGCGGTTTCGGGCACACGGGCGTAAAGAGTGAAAAGTAAGAAGTGAAAAGGTTTTCATAGATTCAGCCAGGAGCCTGTCGGACTTAGGGATGATCTACTGCGGAAGTGGGGGGAACGGCCCAAATCGGAGGAATTCGATGCTGGATGCTGGATGCTGGATAGAGTATCAAGTATTCAAATATCGAGCATCGAGTATCCGTTATCGAGCATCATATTACTATCAGTCTCGTTCCTCCACTTCCTCGTGACGATCCCCTAAGTCCGACAGACTCCCAGGGGATACGACAATTATTCGTTTCTGTGTACTGGGCAGCGGCAGCCAGGGAAACTGCATCTTTCTGGAGAGCCAGGGAACAAGGCTTCTGATTGATGCCGGTTTGACGTTAAGCGAGACTATTCGCCGGCTAAACACTATCGGCGTCATGCCTGAGTCCCTCCGGGCAGTTGTGGTTACCCACGAGCATTATGACCATATGCGGTCGGTTGGTGCGGTTTCAAGGCGTCTTGGTATTCCCGTTTATATAACGTCCGAAACAGAGCGGGCTGGTGCTCATGTCCTTGGCCGGTTGAAGAAAATTATCCGAATCCAGAGCGGATATTCTTTCGGCATCGATGGATTATCGATACAGCCCTTTTCCATACCCCACGATGCGGCGGACCCGATAGGCTTAAGCATAAGAAACGAGACGGTGAAGGTGGGTATTTCTACGGATCTGGGGATGATAACCCATCTCGTCTGTCACGAGTTGAAGGATTGCCGGGCGCTGGTTATGGAGGCCAATCACGATGCCGATATGCTGGAATTCGGGCCCTATCCTTGGGAATTGAAACAACGCATCAAGGGGCGTTTGGGACATTTGTCCAACAGTCAGACCTGCGAGATGCTGCGGGAGATCGTCCATCCCCGTTTGCAGCATGTAGTGCTGGCTCATCTCAGCAAAACAAACAACCATCCTGAAAAGGCATATTGGGCGGTAAAGTGTTGCCTGTCTCGATTTTCCATAAGTGCCGGGATCTCTCTTGCCTGGCAGGGGCGTGTGGGGAAGCTTGTGGAAGTCTATTGATTTCGGATTGTGGATTTGGGATTTGCAAGAGCGCATTTGCTCAGGGGACGAATAGATGGATAAGGAGATCCTCTTTACTCGTGAAGAGATACAGAAGAGAATAATTGAGCTCGGGCAGGAAATATCAGGAGACTACAAACATTCCGATCTGGTGGCAATCGGGGTTTTAAGCGGGGCCTTTATCTTTATGGCTGATCTCATACGAGCCCTGACCATTTCCGTTCAGGTTGACTTCGTACGAATGGCCAGCTATGGTTCCAAAACCGAACCGGACGGCGAGCTCCGTTTTACCAAAGATATTGAGATCCCTTTGGGCAAGAAGCATGTCCTGATAGTCGAAGACATTGTCGATACCGGGGCGACTTTAATGTATCTGGAAGAGGCGATCAAACTGCACAGTCCGCTTTCCATCAAAGTCTGTGCGCTGATAAACAAGACTGAACGCCGCAGGAATGCAGTCGAGATTGACTATGCCGGATTCGCAGTGGACAGCGGGTTTGTCGTTGGATATGGATTGGACTACAATGAGCGCTATCGCCATTTCTCGGATTTGTACCGGCTTAGGGCCTGAGTAACCGTTCACCGTTGTCCGTAAGAACCTGAAAAGCGTCTCTTGGCAAAGAGTCACGGTGATCGCATCGCGTATTCCGTTTCGGTCTCTAGGAGCCTGTCGGACTTAGGGATGATCTACTGCGGAAGTGGGGGGAACGGCCAGTATTCGTTCACCGTTATCAGTTTACCGTTGTCCGAAGGATAAAGAGCACCTCGACGGTGAACGGTCAACGGTCAACAGTGAACGGTTATTATGCGCCTCAAATTCGTGAATATTTGGTCTCGTTCCTCCACTTCCTCGTGACGATCCCCTAAGTCCGACAGACTCCTAGTCCCTGATGCCAAAAGACAAGGAACCAGAGACCAGGAGCCAAATATTACCTGAAAAGCGCGAGAAACGTCTTTTCGGTGAACGGTGAACGGTCGACGGTGAACGGATACGAGTCTGCCAGAAAGGTGTTGCAATTTGTTCTGTATCATATAATTTGAGATCCAATGAAGAAAAGTATTGTCGCCCATTTCAGTCTATGTCTCGCCGTCATGTTTGTTTTCCTTGCATTTCCGTCGTCTTTTTGCGCCCAGAATCTGTCCTTGACCGATGTAATCGTCAATAATTCCAGAAGAGATCTGCTCGCCTATTTCAATGTTCGGAACTCCTTCGATGACGAAACCAGGCAGGCCCTGCTTAACGGAGTAACCGTGCGACTCATATTCGACATTCGCCTCTTTCAAGTAAGAGACCTTTGGCCGGACGTACTCCTGGCCGCTCTTAATCTAGAGCATAGTATCCGTTATGATGCACTGAAGGAAGAGTTTCTGGTTGATTTGGACGGGAAGAAATACAGGCTCAAGGAGCTGCCGAAAGCTCAATCCCTGGTCAGTGAGGTATCCGGCCTGTCCGTAAGCCCCCTGTCCAAGCTTGCCTCAAATCGTACATATGAGTTGCAGATAAAAGCTGCGCGAAAAAAGGACCCTACGCCGTCGGTATTCAGTTATATCATTTCCATGCTTTCTTTTTGGGACACCGAAACTGATGACTACAGCGTGGAATTCAGGTACTAGGAGCCTGTCGGACTTAGGATGATCTACTGCGGAAAGTGGGAGGAACGGCCCAAATATCCCCGAATTGTCGTTGCATAGAGAGACTATGCGCCTCAAAGTCGTGAATATTTGGTCTCGTTCCTCCACTTCCTCGTGACGATCCCCTGAGTCCGACAGACTCCCGGTACGGCGAGTCGCTGGAATGCCCGATATTGAGGAAAAAGCACGCACAAGGAAGAAACGGGAAAAGATTTTAATCCTGATTACGGCTTTCGTGGTCGCAGGACTGACATTTCTCGAAACACGAGTCCTGCATGTCCCTTTAGGCGGTGTATCCAGCCGTAACATTCTCCTGTTCATTTTCATAAACCTCAACCTTATCCTCCTCCTCCTCCTTATTTTCCTGGTCCTCAGGAACATAGCCAAGCTTGTCTTTGAGCGAAGGCAAAATATCCTCGGTTCGAGATTAAAGACCAAGCTCACACTGGCGTTTATACTTTTTGCCCTGGTTCCGACCACCTTTTTGTTTTTTGTGGCCCTGCAATTCATAAATAAGAGCATAGACTACTGGTTCAATGTAAGAGTAGAGAGATCTCTTCAGAATTCGCTTGAAGTGGGCCGCACCTACTATAAACATATCGAAGGAACGGCCCTGTCCTGTGCGGAAATGATTGGTTCCGACCTCGGGGAATCGGGCTGGATGAACGGTTCGTTCTCCAATCTCGGCAGTGTCCTGAAAAAGAGAGGGGTGGAAAACCGTCTTGATACTATTCAGGTCGTATTGCCCACTTACGAGCAAGCCGGTGAATTCAGAAGCTCCAGGGTTAGGGAAGGTGTTCCGGTGCCGTCAAAAATAATCAGAAGGTGCCTCTCGGGAGAAAGAGGCCTGGTTGATACCCACCTGCTTTCGAACGGCGACCTGGTGAGAGCTTTCGTACCCGTTTATGATTCGGCGCGGAGAGAGATAGTGGGAATTGTCGGCGCGGGGAGCTTCATTCCGATCAGTCTCGCGCGCAAAATGGATGATATAACCAAGGGAAGTGAAGACTACAAACAGTTGAAACTCCTGAAGCAACCGATAAAGATGAGCCTTATCCTGGTGCTCATAGTTGTGGCCCTGGTAATAATATTTTCTGCAACCTGGTTTGGCTTTTATCTGGCAAGCGGCGTTACCATACCGATTCAATACCTGGCGGAAGGCACGCGTCGAATTGCCGGTGGGGACCTTGATTTCACGATCGATGTAAAATCTGAGGATGAGATCGGGACCCTGGTAGAATCGTTCAATAAAATGACCAGAGACTTGAAAACAAGCCATTCTGAATTGGAAAAGGCCACCGGGGAATTGCAGAAGAGCAGCTTCGAACAGGAGCAAAGAAGGCGTTACATGGAAATCATACTGGAGAATGTGGCGGCCGGTGTCATTTCCCTGGACAATAATGGACGAATCGGAACGATGAACAAGTTTGCAGAGGAGCTCTTCGGGATAAAGCCTGAAGGCATCATTGGGAAGACGTATCAGGAACTGGCGACCCCCGAACAGCTCGATCTCTTGAACAGTCTGCTCAGTGAAGCCCAACGCAACAAGAAAGGCCTGGCTCAACGGACCGTGCGAATCACAGTGCGGGGGAAAAGCCTTGCTCTTTTGATCAATATGGCCCTTTTGAAGGATGACGCCGGCAATGATATCGGCCCGGTGATCGTCTTCGAGGATCTGACGCAGTTGGAAAAGGCCCAGCGGATGGCGGCCTGGCGGGAAGTCGCCCGACGCATTGCGCATGAAGTGAAGAATCCACTTACGCCCATTCAATTGTCTGCGCAGCGATTACGCAAAAGGTACATTGACAAGCTGGCGGATGACAGCAAGGTACTGGACGATTGTACGCGGACTATCATCAACCAGGTAGAAGAGCTGAAGAATCTCGTAAACGAATTCTCATCTTTTGCGCGCCTCCCGGCTACGAATCCCTCTCTGAACCGTCTGGAAGAGGTGATCGAGGAAGTGGTGACGCTCTACCGTGACAACCAGAAGAATGTGGTATTCCTTACGACAGCCCACCAATCCGTTCCGAAGTTCTATTTCGACCGGGAGCAGATTAAGAGGGTATTGATCAATCTATTGGATAACGCCATTGCTGCCATGAACGGGACGGGGAGTATAGATATAGACATCTATACGGAAGCGGTGAATCCATCTATAGTGCGTGTCGAAGTAAGCGATACGGGAAAAGGTATTGCCTCCGAGGACAAGAGCAGGATATTCGAACCATATTTTTCCACCAAGAAGGGAGGGACCGGGCTTGGTCTGGCTATAACCAGTACGATAATCTCCGATCACAACGGGTACATAAGAGTGCAGGATAATGAACCCAAAGGGACGAGGTTCGTATTTGAACTCCCATTGCGGACTTAGGAGCTTGCTCAGAGGGTGTCTAAAAACCCTTAATTCTGTTCAAGGTCAAGGAACGAGGATTCTACCGGAGGAATACTGTAGTTGGATAGGCGATCCTTTCCAGGGCCGCCCAGCGGCCAAGGCGTCCATAGGCGGGGTTAGAAAACCCCGCCTATCCGGGTACTGTTTTTGGGTATACATTCGTGTGGAGCTGTTCTTAGACATTACGGCGTCCATGCTCAGAAACTCAAATTGCGAAAATACAGGACGGAACTTACGAGACACGGTACTAGTACATCGTTTCATTGAAACGGGAACATATTGTTGACATGGAGGGACATCTGGTGTAGGTTGTGAACGATGCCCACCAAGTCGAAAAGAACGGCACTGAGAGTTTCCGCTGAAGACCGCGAAGAGATCAGGCGATTGG
>JAZDGK010000060.1:0-2380 GCA_043806955.1 Pseudomonadota bacterium
ATGGCGCTGCGCTCCTCTTCGGAACAGGTGGGACGGCCCTATGTATGCCCGCCGGGCACGCCGGCCCCGGTAATGAAAATTTTACGGGAGGCCTTCGCCAAGGTCGCCGCCGACCCGGAAATGCTGGAAGAGGTGAAGCGAATTAAAATGCGTATCGAATACTCGAATGACCAACAATGCCTCAAAGTAATCAATTTCGTCCTGAACCAGCCGGAATCGATGGTAAAGGAATTTGGCAAATATATAAAGTTCTGAAATGCACCGGAGAATGGGCGGATAGGTATTCAATACGAAAGAATCAGGTTTTTACGGAGGTGCAGCATGCCCAGATTTTCACCAGCTCTTACCTATGGCCCTGCCAGTGTGGAATGGCAGGAGCGGATCAATTTTGAGAGACTGCGTGCGCAGCGCGCCGAGCGCATGAAGGATATTATGAAAAAACATAATATCCCCGCCCTGCTTGCCACTGGTGCGAGCAACATCCGCTATCTGACGGGATTGACGGGTCCTGATTTTGCTCCCGGGATCTGGTATGTTCTTTTCTTTGCTGAATCTGAGCCGGTGGTTTTTGCTCATGCAGGCTATATATACCATTATATGCAGGAGTGTCCCTGGATTTCAGAGTTTCGGTTAGCCCGGTCCTGGCTGAACGGAATCTGCGGTCCCGAGGCCACGGCAGAGGAAGCGGATAAGTTCGCGACAGGTATTGCGGAGGAAATTGCCAGGCGAGGCTTGAAGGACGAACCGCTGGCCCTTATGGGGTTTGACGGGACAGCGCAAAGCGCTCTGCATAGCAAGGGGCTGAAGGTAAGAAGCGGATCCTCTCTGATGCTGGAAGCTTCTGCCCGGAAGACGGAAGATGAACTGCGGTGCATCAAGATGGTGGTGGCCATTGCGGAGACAGCCTGGTATAAGGTTATGGAACATCTGAAACCGGGTGTTATGGAAAACGAGTTGTCCCTTATCGGCAGGGAGGCCATTTCCAAAGCCGGGGCAGATATTGCCAAGGTCGGTTTCCGGTCCGGACCGCTCACCTTTGAACGGGGCATGAAAGATACCGCAAGAATCATCCAGGCAGGCGAAATCCTTTACGGAAACTTGTGCAGCACCCGGTATATGGGTTATGGGGCGTGCCTGTACCGGACGTTTTTCGTCGGCGAGAAGCCGGGACAGAGGGAAAACGACTGGTATAAACGCCTGCTGGAACGAATCGACGCAGTGATTGACGCCATCCGTCCCGGAGCCACGACCGCCGATGCGGCGCGACATTTCTCGCCCGCAAGCAACTGGGGATACGAAGACGAGCTTTCCGTATTGACCATTGAAATCGGGCACGGGTTGGGTCTGCGCCAGTACGAGATGCCGGTGATCAATCGCCAGTGGTCTTTTGAACACCCGCAGGTCTTCGAGCCCGGCATGGTCATTGCCATTGAATCCCGTGAGGGCGAAACGGGACAGGGAGCGGTTCGTTTGGAGAACATGGTGATTGTGACGGAACGAGGTGCAGAAATAATCGATCGTTTCCCCAGGGAGCACATTACCGCCGTGCCATTTTAAGTTTTTATTAACTAGACTGAAGGTTAAGGCTGAAGACTGTTAGCCCAAATTCATGAAGGCAAAAACATTCTTAAGTAATAACAGTAAGTTAAAGACATCGACCCTCGTTTTCTGGCACTACATGTTTGAGTGGTCATAGAATCTTTTTCACCATCCGTCCAGGCACAGAAGCGATGTTCAAGGCATCATAGATTACTTTTTGGTAGGGCTCCGGCCGGGATGATTTCCGGATATGGATCACCTTTTCCGTCTTCCCTTTTTTGCGTGGTACTGTTCCGGGTATGCATTGACAATCTTTCCCGGATCTTTGACCAACTGTCATGGATGCCCTTCATTCTCAGCTTGAAGCGAATCGCATGGAAGATATGGTAGGCAAGCACCGTAATAAACAGGTGGCCATCCGAACGTCGCTCAATGTGATGGCGTATCGGTCGAAAGCCCAATTCAGATTTCATACACCGGAAGGCATCCTCAACATCCCGGATGGTATTGTAAAAATCCCATAGCTCCTGCTCATTGACTCCCTGTCTGTTTGTCCGAAGGCAATAAACGCCGTCTGTATTTTCCAGGTCTTCTTTCAAGCTCCGAGACAGAGAGGTTACCCTATCTTTATCATTCTTCTGAACAGTAATCTCAAAATGGCGGGCCGTCCGGCTATATCGCTCCTTCAGACGGCCAATCCGCTCAATAACCTTCTCGTAAACCTTCATCCCGTTCTTTTTGGTCAGGCCTGCTTCTATCTTCTTGAGCCCTTCCTCGAATCGCTGCCGGAATAGATTCTTGATCCCTTCGTCCTTCTTCTCCTTCTGGATAGAATGACACC
>JAZDGK010000061.1:0-6791 GCA_043806955.1 Pseudomonadota bacterium
AGGCTTGAAGGCTGGGATGCTGGGAGGCGAGAAGGCTGAGAGGCAATCCCAGCGGGTCAGCTTTCTAGCTTCGGCTTCCCAGCCTCCTGGCTTCCTAGCTTCCTGGCCTTCTGAGGATTAAAATCTGAGCCTGACGCAGAGGTTGGGCAAAAGAGGACGTTTTGCAGGAGGCTCAATGATTAGGTGACACTACCTATTCCCGGATTTCTGGAGTGAATTCCGGACGTTTCAACCTGGTGGGTTCAGCTTGGACCGCGCATCCGACCCCGTTGCCGCCCAAAAAAAAAGGAGCAAGGCCAATGCCTGACTCCTTGATTTATATGGTGCGCCCAGCAGGAATCGAACCTGCGACCTACGGATTCGTAGTCCGTCGCTCTATCCGCTGAGCCATGGGCGCGTTGCCTAATTACTACCCAGTTTCATTGGGTTTGTCAAAGGCAAAAGTGTTTGATATGTTCATAGGGTTTGTCTGGTTTATTTCGTCCGTTTGGCTTATTGATCGAGATCGTGACGACTGTGAGTCGGAGGCACGGGATTGCTTCTCACGCAACCCTGTACCCAAGGGCTTTCAGCTTTTCGGCAAGGGCCTTTTGTGCCGGTGGGTCGCCGTGGACCAGTCTTATCTCCTGCGGCTTGTCCGGGGCGGACTGCACCCACTCCACCAACTCTTTCTGGTCTGCATGAGCGGAATAGCCCGGCAGGAAATGCACTCTCGCTCTTATGTGATGCGTTTCCCCGTCTATGCTGACATAACCGCCCGGCTTCTTTGCAAACTGCAGGATATCACGGCCTGTGGTTCCTTCCGCCTGGTATCCCACGAAAATAATATCATTTTTTGGATCATCCAGGCCTGCTTTTAGATGATCCACGATTCTGCCTCCGCTGCACATCCCGCTCCCGGCAATGATAATTGCAGGGCCGGGTATTTCCAAAAGTCGAACGTGGTCGTGAAACACGCGCACTCCATACAGACCCTTGAAATCAAGCGGATGGTCACCGCCTTTTAGTATGCGCCGGGCTTCGAGGCCCCAATATTCGCTCAGGTTTGAATAGATCTTTGTAAGCTGGAGCGCAAGCGGCGAATCCACGAATACAGGTATCTTGGGTTGGGCATTGAGAGCCGGAAAGGATTCCTGCAATTTCCGATCCGAATACAGCCGGTCGATTTCGTAGAGTATCTCCTGGGTCCGCCCCAGCGCAAAGGCCGGTATGAGAACCTTGCCTCCATCGGAAAGCGCCCCGGTAAGGACGGCCCCCAGCTTTTCCACTCTGTTCGAGACCTTTTCGTGCAGGCTATCGCCGTATGTGGATTCAAGAATGAGCAAATTACACGGATCAAGCGGATCGGGATCCGGCATAATGGGCCTGTTCCTTGCCCCGATGTCGCCTGAGAAGACGACGGACCACGGCGGATCCTGAGTCTCTATATAAATGAATGACGACCCTATTATGTGCCCTGCCCTGCGGAACCTGAAGCGAACCCCGTTTTTGAGATCAAAAGTCTGATCGTGTTCGAAACCCCAGCTAAGCCTGTCTATTTCTTCACTCAATTTGACCAGATCCGATTCCTCGATCTTCGTAAGGCCCATTGCATCCTCCAGCATGGGCCCGAGCAGCAGTTTGGTGGGATGAGTGCAGATTATCTGCCCGTGGAAACCGCTTCTTACGAGTTCAGGCATACGCCCGATATGATCGACATGGCCATGTGTGATGAAAAGAAAATCTATATCCGACGGCGAGACCGGCCAGGAATCGATTGGTGATACCCTGTCGCCGCCTTGCGCGATCCCGCAATCCACCAAAATATTCAGGCCTTTTGTCCGCAGGAGATGGCAGGAGCCCGTAACCCCATGTTCGGCTCCGAGCGACACGATGTTCGGCATACGGGAACCGAGTGTTGGATTTGTATTCATAGATCTAGTTGAGTTTTTGATGAAATTGGATATAGTTGATGAACTCGTAAAAAGTCGTCACTCCGGTGAAAACCGGAGTCCAGATCCTCAGTAACTAGTTGAATAGACTGGATTCCGGCTTCCGCCGGAATGACAAAAGGTGGTACTTTCCGACTTTTTACGAGCTCATCATAGTTAGACTCAGCCATATTTTGTAGGATACACGAATTCTTTTGGAAGAGAACTATTTTATCGGAAGGTAATTATATGTCCACAAATCCAGATTCTGAAATAACAGAGGTTGCTGCAACAGAAACCGATTCCACGGGGCCATCCAACTTCATCAGGGCAATCATAGAGGAAGATCTAAAAACAAATAGGCATGGGGGAAGAGTTGCGACCCGGTTTCCTCCGGAGCCGAACGGATATCTGCATATAGGACATGCCAAGTCCATCTGCCTCAATTTCGGCCTGGCCAGGGAATTCGGCGGGACATGCAATCTCCGGTTCGATGATACCAATCCGACGAAGGAGGAAGTCGAGTACGTTGAATCGATCCAGAATGACGTACACTGGCTCGGCTTCGACTGGGACGATCGGCTCTATTATGCCTCGGATTATTTTGAAAAATTGTATCAGTATGCCGTCCAACTAATCAAGGGGGGAAAAGCATACGTCTGCAGTCTGACGGCTGACGAAACAAGAGACTATCGCGGAACTCTCACCGAGCCGGGCAGAGAGAGCCCGTATCGCAATCGCTCCGTCGAAGAGAATCTCGATTTATTCGAACGGATGCGTGCAGGAGAATTTGAGGACGGGACCCACGTACTCCGGGCCAAAATCGATATGGCCTCTCCTAACATAGTAATGCGGGATCCGACCCTTTTCAGGATTCGAAAAGTCTCCCACCACAGGACGGGAGATAAGTGGTGCATTTACCCGATGTACGACTTTGCCCACTGCATTTCGGATTCCATCGAGGGGATCACTCATTCCATATGTACCCTCGAGTTCGAGAATAACCGCCCTTTATATGATTGGATACTTGACCGGTTGAACGTCCCCTGCCATCCGCAGCAGATCGAGTTTGCCCGGCTCAATCTCAGCTATACGGTAGTGAGCAAGCGGAAACTGGTGCAGATGGTAAACGAGCAGCACGTCTCCGGATGGGATGACCCCAGGATGCCCACGCTGGCCGGTGTCAGAAGGCGCGGCTATACGCCGGAGTCGATTCGGAATTTCTGTGAACGGATCGGGGTGGCAAAAAGGGAAAGCATGGTCGATATCGCACTCCTGGAACATGGTCTGAGAGAAGACTTAAACAAGCGGGCTCCCCGGGTCATGGCCGTTTTGAGGCCGTTACGTGTGGTTATCCTTAACTACCCCGAGAACCAGGTAGAGGAACTGGATGCCGTAAACAATCCCGAAGACCCCGGCATGGGCACCCGTAAAGTCCCTTTCTCCCGCGTGATTTACATCGAGCAAGAAGACTTCATGGAGGATCCTCCGAAGAAATTCTACCGGCTGGCCCCCGGCCGTGAAGTGAGACTGCGCTATGCCTATTTCATCAAATGCGTCGATGTTATAAAGGATGAGAAGACCGGTGAGGTGATCGAGGTGCACTGTACTTATGACCCGGCAACCCGGGGCGGCGATTCACCTGATGGGCGGAAGGTCAAGGCCACTTTGCACTGGGTATCGGACGCAAATTCAATCGAAGCTGAAGTTCGCCTGTACGACCACCTGTTTCTTGTCCCCAATCCGGGCGAAAGCCCTGATTTTCAGGCGTCCTTGAATCCGAACTCTCTCGAGGCATTAAAATCGTGCCGTCTGGAACCGAGCCTGGCCGGATCCGTCCCAGGCGATCGATATCAGTTCGAAAGGCAGGGTTACTTCTGCCTGGATCCAGATTCTTCCAACGGCCGTCTTGTTTTCAACCGGATCGTGTCCCTGCGCGACACATGGGCCAAGATCCAAAAGCGTGACGCTTCGTAAGACATTTCTCACCGCAAAGACGCAAAGAGCGCAAAGCAAAGAAATGTATGAATCAGGAAATCAGGAAGATTCCTTTACTCAGTACTCAGCACTCAGCAATCAGCACTTTCTTTCATTCCGCACTTCGCATTCCGCATTTGAAAGACTCGTAACCCCCAGCTCGGAATCCGCCGAAAAGAGTATTGGGCGCCGGCGCCCCCAAAAAGGCGGTTTCCTCATGAAATTCAAGAACGCGGTTTCCGAAGCTCGCAGGATCTTCCTGAAGTACCGGGACGAAATACTGAACGAGGTCCTGCGGATTGACGACCTCATGTATCTCCTTACAAAAGGCACTTATGCAAGATGGAGCAAGGAGGAATCGGCCATTCTGAAGAGCCACCTCAAGCACCTCGCCACGAGGATACCTGCGCTGGCCCTTTTGCTTGCCCCCGGCGGCATGCTGCTCCTGCCGATACTCGCCGAGGCGCTGGACCGACGAAAAAGTCCCACCCCGGTGCCGGTCGAAAGGCGGCGGCGTATCCATGCCGATGACGCGAAACTGGGGATACAGGGCAAAGAGGACCAAAAAGTTTCGTAACTTGACTACAAAGTGTCCATCTGGTAACCTGATTTTAGAAACGAACTGATTGAATTCTTATTCTTCAGATATCCTCTCAGCACAATAGTCGAAAACGTCCGGTTTTGTCGTATTCAACGTCGGGTCGGAAAAAGAATTCTATTACAAGTGGAAATTTGTTACACTTCATCAAGTGCTTTCCATAAATGATGATGTGAGAGGGTGGCCCATAATATGGCCGATGATAAAAAGGTAATGGACAGAATGAAGAGCCCATACTGGAGAATGGGCATCGTTTTTCTTGTCCTGATAGGATCCGTAATCCTGTGGCAGAATTTCGCAGGCATTGACAGCTCCGGCCCGTACAGGATCTCGTACAGCCAGTTCACGGACCAGCTTAGCAGCGGAAACATTAAGTCTGTCACCATAAAGGGCATGTATGTCAAGGGAGAGTTTTCCCAGGCGGTGGCCATGCCTGTGGGACCGCAAAAGCAACCCAAACCTGTAAGACTTTTCGAGACATATCTCCCGAATTTCCAGGGAGAAGAACTTCTCGCACGGTTGAGAGAGCAGAAGGTAAACATAAATGTTGAGCCTGCGGATGGGGGATCCGTCCTGTGGCAACTCCTTGTCGGCATGCTGCCGTGGGTCCTTATCATAGGGATCTGGGTTCTGATAATGCGGCGTGCCCAGAACATGCAAGGAGGTCCGGGCGGGCTTTTCAGCTTTGGTGCAAGCAAGGCAAAGCTCTATGATGTGAGCAAACCAAGTGTGACATACGACCAGGTCGCGGGAATGGATAATGTCAAGCAGGAGATGAGAGAGATTGTGGATTTCCTGAAACACCCGAGCAAGTACAAAAAACTGGGGGCCAAAATCCCTAAGGGAGTTCTTTTGGTAGGCCCTCCGGGCACAGGTAAGACACTGCTTGCCCGTGCCACCGCAGGGGAAGCAGGAGTCCCGTTTTATAACATAAGTGCGTCGGAGTTCATTGAAATGTTTGTCGGTGTCGGAGCTTCCCGCGTAAGAGACATGTTTAAGAAGGCAAAGGAATCTCAGCCGAGCATGATCTTTATTGACGAAATCGATGCAGTCGGCCGGACCCGCGGCGCCGGACTCGGCGGAGGCCATGATGAAAGGGAGCAGACACTCAATCAACTTCTGAGCGAAATGGATGGTTTTTCGCCAAACGAGGAAGTAATCGTTCTGGCAGCCACGAACAGGCCTGACGTCCTTGACCCGGCTTTACTCAGGCCGGGCCGATTCGACCGGCATGTCGTCATTGACAGGCCGGGGTGGAAGGAACGCCTGGCGATTCTAAAAGTTCACGTCAGAGACAAGAAAGTAAAAGAAGATGTCGATTTGCAGCAGATAGCAAAAGGCACGCCCGGTATGACCGGCGCCGACCTGGAGAATCTTGCCAATGAGGCGGCTCTTATCGCCATACGAAAAAACAAGGAAACGATTGATATATCTGATTTCGAGGAAGCGAGAGATGTTATTCTGATGGGCTCCGTGCGGGAGGAGACGATCAGCAACACTGAGAAAAGGATTACGGCCTATCATGAGGCAGGACACGCCATGGTGGCATGGGAACTCCCCCTGACCGATCCTATTCATAAGGTGAGCATCATACCGCGCGGAACGGCTTTGGGTATGACGCAGTTGCTGCCCGAAGAGGACAGGCACTACTATCCGAAGACCTATCTCATGAACCGGCTCAGTGTAGCCCTTGGGGGGCGAGTCGCAGAAAAGCTCGTTTTCGATGAAGTAAGCACCGGCGCACAGAATGATCTCAAGGAGGCCACCTCCCTGGCGGAAAAAATGGTAGCGCAATGGGGTATGAGTGACAAGGTCGGTCCCGTGAATCTTGGCCGGGGAGAAGAGCATCCCTTTTTAGGAAGGGAACTGTCCGCCCCGAAACGGTACAGCGAGCATATGGCCTGGGTAATGGATCAGGAGATAAGAAACTTCATAGTCGAAGCTGAATCAAAAGCCGAAGAAATCCTGATCAGAAGCAGGCCGGCACTTGACAGTCTCTCCGATGCCCTCCTTAAAGAGGAGTCCCTGGACAAAGAGGATGTTGAGCGCATAATCAAAGAGTCTAAACAAAAAGCAAACCAGGCCGCTGAAGCATCATCGTGAATTGTAATTGTTTTTGTTTATGCTAGGAGCCTGTCCGAGAACTGATGATCTACTGCGGAAAGCGGGATGACGGTCCAAATATCCCCGGATTTTCGGGCTATAGGTTCACTATTATCCCTCAAATCCGTGAATATTTGGCCTCGTCCTCCGCTTTCCTCGCTACGATCCCAGTTGTCGGACAGCCTCCTAGAGCCTGTCGGACT
>JAZDGK010000062.1:0-2424 GCA_043806955.1 Pseudomonadota bacterium
TTTGAATTCGGGATGGAACTGGCATCCGACAAACCAGGGATGGTCTTCTATCTCCACAATTTCAACCAGTTCCCCGTCAGGGCTCAGGCCCGCTATCTTCAGCCCATGTCTTGTGAGAATGCCCCTGTAGGCGTTATTGAACTCATATCTGTGCCTGTGCCTTTCGGATATTTCTTTAAGCCCATATGCCTTTAAGGCTTGGGTGCCTTCCTTGAGCACACAGGGATAGGCCCCGAGCCTCATGGTCCCGCCCTTATGTGAATTCTCGGAGCGCACCTCTATCCGTTCTTTTCTGAAGTCATACCAGCGTTCCATAAGATAGATGACAGGGTCTTTGGTATTTAAATCAAATTCAGCGCTGTTTGCTGCAAGGCCGCACATATTTCTTGCAAATTCTATAACGGCGCATTGCATGCCGAGGCATATGCCGAAATAGGGTATCTTCTTCTCGCGTGCAAATTTTATGGCTTTAATCTTGCCTTCAATTCCCCTGTATCCGAACCCTCCCGGGACAAGGATGCCGTCTACTTCACTGAGGAACTTTTCAGCCCCGTGGATTTCTATCTCCTCGGAATCGACCCATTGCATATTCACTCGGGCGTCGTTTGCGATACCGCCATGTATGAGCGCCTCCATGAGGCTCTTATAGGAGTCCTTTAGTCCCGTATATTTTCCGACTATAGCGATGGTGACCTCGTGCTTAGGTTCTTTGATTTTTCTTACGATGTCTTTCCACAGGGAGAGGTCGGGCTCGTTCGGACTGAGATTGAATTTCCTGCTGATAAGGTGATCAAGTCCTTCGAAATGCAGCATAAGCGGGACTTCGTAGATCGTTTCTACGTCCTGCGCCGAAATAACGGCGTCCGCATCAAGGTTGCAGTGGATTGCGATCTTCTTTTTTGATTCCGGCGGCAGCGGCCATTCGGTCCTGCAAACAAGGATATCAGGCTGGATACCGATCGTCCTGAATTCTTTAACGCTGTGCTGTGTCGGTTTTGTTTTCAGTTCGCCGGCTGTTTTAATATAGGGGATCAGGGTAAGATGAATATAGAGGACATTTTCCCTGCCTACATCATACCGTATCTGCCTGATTGCTTCAAGGAACGGAAGGCTCTCGATGTCGCCGATAGTGCCGCCGATTTCGACTATCACAATGTCGTTATCATTGCTTACGGATTTGATGGCCTTTTTTATTTCATCGGTTATATGCGGCACAACCTGTACGGTCTCCCCAAGATAATCTCCCCGCCTCTCTTTTGTAATGACATTGTAGTAAATTTTGCCCGTAGTAAAATTGTTTGCCTGTGCAGTCCTGATCGATGTAAACCTCTCATAGTGGCCGAGATCGAGGTCCGTTTCCGCTCCGTCATCGGTAACAAAAACTTCGCCATGCTGAAAGGGGCTTAATGTGCCGGGGTCAACATTAATGTAGGGATCTAATTTCTGGAGCGTCACTTTCAACCCTTTTGCCTCCAGCAGTGCGCCGGTTGCCGCTGCTGCAATGCCTTTGCCGAGCGCTGAAACAACGCCGCCTGTTACAAAGATGTATTTAGACATTTCTCCACCCTCTCCAAGTCTTCCGGTGTATCTACTCCAAAGGTCTCAAGGAACGTTTCTTTTACTTTAATTTTTAGTCCGTTCTCAAGGGCCCGCAACTGCTCAAGTTTTTCAATTTTTTCGAGTTCCGTCTGCTCCATGCCGGCAAGAGAAAGGAGGACGTCCCGTCTGTAACTGTAAATGCCGATATGTTTATAGTATTCCGGCGCCCGTATCTCTGAATGAGGAGCGCGAAAAGGAACAGCCGCGCGGGAAAAATAAAGGGCGAACCTTTCCTTGTCAAAAACAACCTTTACAACATTATTATCAGAGATTTCTACCGGATCTTCAATCTTCTTTATCAGAGTACCGATTGAGGCTCTTGTATCATCAAGGGCGGTGATCACATCATCAATCATTTCAGGACGTATCAAAGGTTCATCACCCTGCACATTGACAATTATATCATAATCCAGAGAAGCTGCGACTTCAGCAATCCTGTCAGTACCGGAGGGATGGTTCTTGTTTGTCATTAACTTCCTACGTGCCGGCGGCGATATTCGCTACCTTCAAGAAACGATGGGTCACACCAGCATGAAGCCATTAGAGACGTACCTGCGCACTGTGACCGCCGAGGATGCCATGGCAATACACAAGCAAATAAGGCCGTTCAAGAGTTGGGGATTGTGATTCTTGGGCTATCGCTCCCCGGCGCTATCCTCCAACTTCAGGATCACATCCTTGCCAAGGTCGGTGAGTTGCAAGTAGTCGAGGTCCCATTGACGAGGTCCTGAAGACGTTCGGCGTGGATCAGTTCGGATTGTCTTTAGAAGACTTAGCTGGGCCACAAGCGCATTGTTGGCTTCTCCCAACTCTTGCCCCGACAAG
>JAZDGK010000063.1:0-3384 GCA_043806955.1 Pseudomonadota bacterium
AGGGAGGCGTTGGGAGGAATTATTTCTATGGCCCCAGTAAATGACCCTATGTATCAACGGCAGTTAGAAAACGTTTGGAATAAAGCAAAAGCAGCCCTCCGGGGCGGGAGGGAATAATGACAGAAGAAACCTTAGTCCCAAGAATGATCAGGCATCACCCATAACGGCGATTGTTTCGTAATAAACAACCGCTCGCACGACACCTGCAGTAAATGTACCGGTATTCGGGGTTATCGTGATAGTCACTGTTCCGGTGGTAATTTCATAAGCAGGATGGATGGCATTCACTTTCGTGTTCTTCGTGAATGCCTGCCCGGAGGCAATGGCAGTTGTAGGCGTATTAACATAATCCGCAGACCAGCTTGTGGCTGCAGCAGAAGCTATGAGCGTGTCCACCCGTAACTGAACTCCAAGGATTCTGGCCACGGAGGGAACATTCACAGCAATGCTGCCCGATGCCCCGGAAAGGGCTCCACTCGTTGCCTCGGAGTAGGTTCGGGTCAATCTTCCTATCGTTCCGAGAACGCTGCTCGGGGTGATGTCTAAGCCGTTTTGCATCTTCATATCAGCCTCCGTTTCTTACAACAGCATAAGCAATTGTGTTTGAGGAAATACTTCCGATAACGCTAATATTGTTGATAATATTTTTTAGCGAGAGGGTATCCCCATTGGGCCGAATCATAAACATTGTATTGGATACCGTTGCGTCTCCAGAGAGGTTGACATAAACAATTCCTGTTGAGTCATTATTCTGGATCGTAACATCTACCGGATCTTTCGCCTCGCCGGCACTGTAAGACCACATTGTTTTTGCTACTGCAGTCACTTCAAATGTTGACTGTCTCCAAAGATCACCGTTCTTCATTTTCGTTCTCCCTTCTCTCCATGAAGTTTTTGGTCATTTCCGTCTTTCTTAATGTCAGTTGCTCGATACGCTTCTTAATTGTGTCTGTCTGCTCGGGGCGGCTCTTTAACTGATTGATGACTTTTGTCAGACGATTCAATCTCCCCTGGAAAACATTCGTGCGCCGGTAGTCGGCCAGATCTACCCGGTGCTCCTTCAAAAATGCCTGCTTGTCTCT
The DNA here is from genome assembly GCA_043806955.1 of Pseudomonadota bacterium. GTDB lineage: Bacteria > Desulfobacterota > QYQD01 > QYQD01 > JAZDGK01 > JAZDGK01. The sequence continues at coordinate 1,083 of JAZDGK010000063.1, forward strand.
TGCTTTCTCGTAGTCTTCATGGACATCATGCAGTTTTTGCTTCAACTTCTTAAAGCGAATTTCCCAGATCTCGTGCCGCTTTGTCGTTCCTCTCCCGAGATGCCAGTAGGCCAATTTACCGAGAAGCGGGATAGAGGCCGTCAGCTCCAAGCCCTTATCGTCCCCGGCATTGTAAATGTCTTTCGATACAGAGTCAACAAATTTAAACGGCGGCAGGACCTGCTTCGCGAAAGCCGAGACGATGCCCTCTGTCCGTGCAGTCCAGGTTATAAATTTCGAGGAACCGGCAAGTCTTAATATATTGTCCGCCGTCCGGTCACTGAGATCCGTCGTTCTCCCGAGGAGAAGGTCTTTGAGCTCGTCCGCAGTTGCATTCGCGAGCACAAAGAACATCGCCAGCCGGACCAGGTTTTTGAGCCCCTGGATTTTCTCGGCCCTGTCGCCGTGGGTGATTTTGTGGATAGCCTCGTTCCTGAATGCGTCGAACTGCTTTATGGTAAATGTTTTCAGCATGTAGAAGATACGGCCGTTCCCCGAGGTCAGGTATCGCTGGGGCATCTCGGAGAGGCCGATCGGCTGGAAATCTGCCAGTCTGCTGTAGGTGAGCATCTTGACGTTTTCCGTAATCACACCATCCCTCAGTGCCTGAACGGTGTCCTCGGTCTCATCCCCGAAGATGTGCTTGATCTCTCCGGCGAGCTTGGTCGGGTTCTCCCGGGCCTGCCTTTCGTACTTCTCCAGCGCAACATTCAAAAGGGCCTCTTTGCCGATGGCATCTATTTTTTCCAGGCCGGTGTACTTGAAGATCCAGGTTACCGCCCCGCCAAGCTGAGATGAATCTGCAAATTCCTGGGCTATCCTCGATACGCCGACATCTTCCCTCGTGATCCTTACCGTCCGGGCGACAGCCTTACCTACCTGCTTCAGAGTCCTGAAAACCCCATCCTCGTACATGGCCCAGGCAAGGTCGCCGATCTGGGTCAGGGCAGAGACCGGGGAACCCATGGTATCTCCGTAAGAGAAGTTCTTGTAGAGCTGCCAGAAACCCGTCGCGCCGCGTTCGTGGAACCTGGCGTGCAGGATCTCGGAGACATCGGCCTCCTCGGTGGGCTTTATTTCTCCTTTTACAATGAGTTCGTCGATAAAAGGTCCGATATTGTCGGTGTAGTCCCGCTGCAGGGCGTACTTCTGGATGTAAGCCGCCAGTTGCTTCTCTTCCCCGATCCATTCGTTTCTCTTCACTCGGGCTGCTTCCTCTCCGGTGTTCATTCTCTCCTGGTATTCCCGAATCTTCGCCTGGGCCGCATAGCGCTGCCGGCGCATTTCTGCCACCTTCTCCGGGATCTTGCCGAAGAATTTCCGCTTTTCGATCGCGGTCCTCATTGCGCTGATGTGTTCTATCAGGGCTGCGTCTGAATGCATATAGTATTGATTCAGTCTCGGCGGGATTTTAAGGAACTTTCTTTCTTTTGCCGCCGCCACTCCCCCTGGCCCAGTAGGTCCCCCGAGGATTACATTCGTGATCAGCGTGGCCCGCATGTCGGGATCGAGCTGGTCTACGTTCATCCCGAGGGAGGCGGCTTTCTCTGCGAGGGCCTTTGAAAAGATTCCGAGCTGTTCCCGGTCCATCGCTGCGTAGAGTCCTTTCAGGTCCACCACCTTCCTGGTCCAGTATTCTTCTATCTCCCCAATATCGAGCCCGACATCGATCGCGTCGTCCCGGAGGTTGTCGAACACCTTCCTTTTCGCTGCGTACTCAGTTTGTAGCTTATATTTGTCTACCAGTTCATTTATCTTCGGCGTGTCGGAATTCTTGCGGGCATAATCCCAGTCGATCGCGTCCGCCCTGGACATTCCTTTAGCCTTCTTGAGCAATGGAAGGACGGCCTCAATGTCTTTCTCGGTTTTTGTGCCGGTATCGAAATCCAGGCGCCGGACCTTCGCAAAAAGCTCGGGGCTGATATACTTGAGCCTCGTTGAGATCGGCGCCAGAAGCCTTGAGGCTTCTGCCATAATTCCGAGAGCGGGTACCTTCAGTTTTGGCCTGCCGACTGCGCGATTCTCCTCGTAGTCTCTGATAGTGATGGGGGCAAGGGTATCGGCGAAGACAACCGGCCCTACAGCGTAGCGGATGACGGGGGTCACTGACTCTGGTTTAAGGGGAAGGCTCTTTCTCCCCGGAGGGACTTGCTTTACTGGCATCGGCTCAAATAGAGAGACAGATTGGTACGGAGACGAGACGATTCCCTTGTATCCCGCATCCCGGACGTTCCGCTCATAGAGCAGATTCGCACCTTGCTTA
>JAZDGK010000064.1:0-2946 GCA_043806955.1 Pseudomonadota bacterium
CAGAAGATTTAGTAATTGGCTATGGTCAATATCTTCCATCGGAACTACAAACTTTACCGCCGCGCCGCCACGTTTAATGAAATCATGCAAATACTCCCCGCGAATCGTGTCTATCCACTCTTTTTGTGTGATATACATGACGTATGCCTCCTAAACCTCTGAAAACGATATTCCGTAATATCGTTTGTCTTGGCCTTCCTGTGTAACGACGCGAATAGTGCCTGTGGTCCATCTTGTACCTGTACTCGCTGGAAAGCTGACGACAAACCCCTTCTTTGTTGTTATTACACCACTTCGATCAAGAAGATAAATATCTCTGGCAAATTCCTGAAGCGAATATTCCTTGGATTGCCCTGGCAGGAGCGTCAATAATCTGTATAGCTCACGAAGAGTTACAACGATTCCTCTGCCGACTTGGTCCTTTCCGCGACTCTTTATGAGAGTTTCATATGCCGAGAACAGACTTTCCAGAAACGTCTCAGGTTTGAATCTCACGGGTTTATTTTGTAATGCTTTAAGGTGACTCACAAGGGCGGAGGGTCGTAAACGTTTTTCTTTTGTCTTGTCAATCTGTACGGCAAGCTCATTGGGCAGAATGCGTAAGAGAAAAGGATAACAATATAATCTTTCATCCTGTGCAAAAATTCTTACTCCCAGCGTTTTAGACATCTCCAAGATCTCAGCAGGGAATTCCTTGCTGGCAATATAGTTTTCCGTATCGAAATTCCACCCGTCTTTCGTATTTGAAAATTGTTGTTTTAACGCAGCTATTGCCTGTTCCGCAGATTCTATCGTTTTCCTCAATTCACGGAGACTTCCTGTTTTGATGACGCCACGAAATCTTTTTAAGGAACTGACCACTGAATTTGCAGCTTTTAATGTTCCATCAACATCGGTCTCTGTTTTTGCAAGTGCTTTTTCAAGGCCATTCGGATAGATGTTTTCCATTTTCCCTCCTTTTTCTGTTTCCTGACTATACGCTCATCTCACAATTCCTTCAACTTGCTTGTTGATCTCCATATTCGAGGGGCTCTTTTCCACCCGCAGTTCCCTTACATTCCAGTCCATCCGCGCAAGAAATCTTCTGCTGAAGGCATCATGTTGGGCATCCTCGCAAAGAAGCACGATATTCACGCGTCGTATGCTCATTCCATCCATCCCTGGCGACTTGTTCGGAGAGCTTCAAGCCCCTATCCATCTGCGTCGGCATCTCCCTCACGCGGGCCTGGCCGAGGGAATCCCGCTCAATCCATTTGCCGCATTCCGGACCGAGGTAGTCGATCAGTTCGGGGTGGTGACTGATGAGCACCACCTGGGGGAAGCCGTCCCCGCAGGCGTCGTTGAGCGCCATGAGCCAAGGCTGGATCTCGGGCAGCGAAACGTAGTTTTCCGGCTCGTCGAGAAAGACGGTGTGCCCCAGATCCTGCAGGCTGAGCAGAAGCGAATAAAGGACGATCATGACGCGCTGGCCGTCGGAGAGTTGTCCGAAGTCGAAGTAGATCGGGGCGACGGTTTCGTCCTCGCCGTGGAACCCGACCTTGAGAATCCGATGCTTTCCAGCCTGCTCCAGTTTGAAGGCGTGAAAGCCGGGAACGGCATCGCGCAATTGCTGCGTCAACTGGAAGATCTTGTCCTGGCGTTCCTGCGAGATGTACCGGTACCAGGAGGCGAAGTTGGCGCCGTCGCGGTTGAGCCAGTCCGATTCCTCTCCGGTTTCCGAGAGCATAGCTTTTGGCTGGAGACTGACGATAAACAGCATCTTCACCCATTGCTTGAACCAGGTCAGTTTCTTGTTATCCGGTCTCGGAACGATGGTGGCCAGGGCCGAGAGGTTCCAGTCGAAGGAGTATTTCGGTCCCGGCTTGTGATCGTCATGATAAAGTTTCACCTCTCCCTGCTTGAACTCGAACAACGGCTTGCCGTCGAACAGCAGGTGTTCAAGAGAGATCTTCTGCTTTTTGATGTCGGGATTGTGCGAAATGACCAGATTGTAAGAGAAAAGGCCGTTCTCTCCCTGTACGTCGAGCTCGAAGGACTGTTCGTTCTTGTTCACCCAGGCGGTCAGATCCTCCGGTGGGAATGCGTCGCTGACCCGGGCGTTGTCCACGATCAGACGGCGAATCCCGAAGAGCAAATCGAACAGGGTGGACTTGCCTCCGCCATTGGGACCCGCCAGCAGGGTCAATTTTGCAAAATTCATCTCGAAGTTGACCAGACAACGATAGTTGTTCGCATAAAGTCTTTTTAACATGGGAATCCTCCTTGCCCTTCCCGGCAGTGAGTCTTTCTTCAATTGTCAGAGATGGCCATAGGTCCGGTTGCCATTGATCCCGGTCAGATATCTCCGGTCAGACCTTGTGGGCGATGGACTGAAGTATAGAGAAAACGGGCTTTTATGTCAAAGGGATAATGACAATTCTTTGCAATTCATGACAACTATTATTTTTTAAATTCTTTTTCCAATTTTGCGGTATGATGGTCTAGCTTCGAGGGAATATGCTGTACGAATGTTCCCTGTGCTGATCAAAGTGTCCTGACTTGCGGCACGCCGCCAAGCGGGAACGGGAGGAAACAATCACGATGAGAACCGGCATCGCCCATCTGCCGCTCCACGGGGGGAAGGCCTCGGCGGCGCTCGCCGGCGAGGAACCGGAGCGCCTGCTGAAGGAATACCGGAAGCTGGAGACCCTGGAGCTCCCCCGACGCCATGCCGTCACGCCGGAGGAGGTCCGTCTGGACTACCTCTCCCGGATCCTCGTCACCACCTACGAACGCCGGCCGGAAAACTTCGAGGCTCTCCTGGGAATCCCTGGCGTTGGCGCCAAGACGCTGCGTTCATTGTCGCTCCTCGCCGAACTGATCTACGGCGCAAAGCCCTCCTTCAGAGACCCGGCCCGCTTCAGCTATGCCCACGGGGGAAAGGACGGCCACCCCTACCCCGTGGAC
>JAZDGK010000065.1:0-3729 GCA_043806955.1 Pseudomonadota bacterium
AAAGACAGAAAAAGTTCCTGCAATAATTTCACCCATCCAGAACTTCCCTTTTGATCGTCACGTTGTTTCCTTCCGTGGCTTGGCCACACTCGATCAAGGAATCTATCGTTGCCCGGATGGACTACACCACGGAGAAGAGCATGCCGAAAATCAGGGCGCCTATGAATACTAAGCTTACATAAAGGACGACTACACGACCCCGCGCAATTACCATCAGTCCAGATATGGCCGGAAGACTGGTTCCTGCGCCGGCCAGGAGAAAGGCCAAGGCTGCCCCGGAACTCATGCCGCCTTCGACTAAGGTTTTTGCAATGGGTACAGAAGAAGAGTTACTGACATAGAGGGGAAGTCCAAGAAGCGCAGCAAGCGGGATGGAATACCAGAGCTCCTTACCGAAAAGAGAAATAATCCAAGTTGTCGGGATCAGGATTTTAATGGCTGAGGCAACGAAAATAAAAAGGATCAGTTGCCTGACAAGTCTGCGAGTTCCTCGTTTGCTTAAGGAACGCCAAAAAATCTGCCAGAACCCTTTTGTCTCTGTTGGTACTGATGGAATTATTGTCAGGCCGGATAGCCCTTTTCCACGGGCGTTTCCTGTATGTTCTTCTGATTTTTGCTGTGATAATGCAGAGCGTTGATTATTTAAATAACCTTTCTTTTCCAAGTGGTCGGTCATGATTCCGGAGACGACTCCCAAACTCACCGCAGAAACAATTTGAGCTATGGCCATCGGGTAACCCAGTGCCCCTGCAATTAGAAAGAATGTATTCGGGCTATTCAGAGGAGAAGAGATCAACCATGGCATGAGGAGCGCCCACGGCACCCCGGTGCTCAGAAGCGGAATCATCGCCCCGACCGTACTGCAAGATCAGAGTGGCGTTCCTACGCCGACAAGGCTGACAAGCAAATAAGAAGAGATTCCAGATTTCTTCTTAAGCCAACCTATTTCCTTGTATTTGCTTAGGGTTGCTTCCAATAGCGATCCCGCAAATATACCTATCAGCAGGTAAGGAAGCAAATGAAGAAAAGAAGATACGCTTTCTCTAACAATATAGGTGATCGGCCCTAATACCATTGCAATATTCCTTTCGCGCCTGAACCTATCATAGTTCCCATTAATTGTCGAATCCGGACCTCAAGATTTCATGGCAGGATCAAATCGGAAGCCTGTTTTTCGGAAAGTCGCATCGACGTCTCCTTTCTAGTGAGTTCAGGATAGGGGTGTGGATTCCTGAGCTCAGGATGAGCCACTTTCAGCGCCACAGCATGCGGCTTCAGAAAATCGTAAACCCAGCCGGTAAACATCGTCGCCTCCATTTGGTCTGTTTCTGGGCGAGATCATCTCGACCCATCTGCTTGTTTGCTCAAGCATACTGCACCACCTGGAGGTTTCCTTCAATCTGTTATACTTATACATTCTAACAGCGCCCTATTTAAAACTGTTGAGAAAGTTCGTAGCAGGCCCAAGTCATATATGTCCATAACTATATGAAATTACAGCAATACTTCAAAGAAAACATAATAAAGCGTATGTTGTTGAATATTAAGTCTTTTTGCCTAACTTTGACGGGGTACTGGTTCGTAGTGAGAGAGCTTGACAATCTCGCTTATAAAGTATATACGTTATGTGCATACAGACACAAAATTGGGGGTGAGGAGAACATGAAGACGGCGAGGGTGTTCAAATCGGGAAATTCGCAAGCGGTCAGACTGCCCAAAGAGTTCAAGCTCGACGTTGCGGAGGTTCACGTCTTTAGGAAAGACGGGGACTTGGTGCTACGGCCCTTCCGGAAGTCCTGGCAGGATTATTTTGATCACGGGCGGCGATTCAGCGGCGATTTCCCGGAGACAATCGAAGATCTGGCGTTAGAGGAGAAAATTCCATGGTGATCCGTTACATGCTGGATACCGACGCCTGCATTGACCTGATCAAGAATCGGCCGGACACGATGCGCAGTCGGTTGTCCCGCCTTTCTCCGGAAGAAGTTGGGATATCCGGCATTGTCGCGGCGGAACTCTGGTTCGGCGTCGAGCATTCTCAGAAGAAAAAGCAAAATGAAGCCGCCCTGAAGGATTTTCTGGACTATGCGACCCTTCTGAATTGGCCATGCGAGGCTTCTCCTCTTTATGGAAAAATTCGTGCAGGGCTTCAGAAACAGGGAACGCCGATCGGCGCCATGGATATGCTCATCGCCTCTCACGCCCTTTTCCTCGATGCCGTGCTTGTGACGAACAACACAAGGGAATTTGAACGGGTACCCGATCTGAAGATTGAAAATTGGGAAGCAATGGTGCCAGGGTGAAACAACTCCTTCAAAATCTGAGGTCATTCCGGGCTTATTAGGATTGACAGTCATTATTGGCCATGATAGATGGGATTCATGGTAAGCAGCGAAGTCCAAAACCGAATTTTACAATACAACCCCTGGCTGACGCAGCCCGACCAGGCCGGCGCGTCGATTCGTCGCAACCTTCCCGAAACCTATGTCGTGCGTGAAGCGGAGCCGGTCACTCTCCGGAATGACCGCGCCCTCCTCATTGTCGGTCCCCGTCAATCCGGAAAATCCACGCTGGCCTGGCGCCTTCTCCAATCCCATGCGCCCGAGATCCTCTACCTCAATCTGGAAGACCCGCTTCTGCGCGTTGCCCTCGGCGTTGCCATCGAGCTTGCCTCTCTGCTCCGGGAAAGGTATCCCTTCATCCGGGCCGTCCTTCTCGATGAAGCGCAGCACTTGCCCGACGCCGGGATCTTCGTGAAAGGGCTCGTTGACGCTAAACCGGGCATCCCTATCCTGGTCACCGGTTCTTCCTCCTTTCACCTGATGAGCAAGACACGGGAATCTCTGGCGGGGCGGGCGGACCGCCTGCGGCTGCTGCCCTTCAGCCTTGGGGAGTTGTTGCGGCAGGAAAGCCCGGCAAATCCAGTTGCCTCCAAGAGCTTCAGCGAGAAAATCTTCTCCCGGCAGATGATCCACGGCAGCTATCCTGCCGTTTATCTCGCGCCCGCGGACCCGGACCGCGTCCGGCTTCTTTCCGACCTGACCGAGGCCCTGATTCTGCGGGACGCTTCGGATCTTTTCCGCATCAAGCGGGTGGATGTGTTCCGAAAACTGCTGACGCTGCTGGCCGGACAAACGGGGAACCTGGTGAACTTTTCGGAACTGGCGTCGCTGTGCCATGTGGACGCAGGCACGATCCATTCCTATGTGGAAATTCTCGAGGAAAGCCATATCGTCAAAGTCGTCCGGCCCTTTGCCGGCGGAAAACGCCGGGAACTGACCACGGCGCCCAAAATATTTTTTATCGACAATGGGATCCGGAATCAATTGCTCGACGCCTTTTCGGGGGATATTTCTCTGAGACCCGACAAGGGCGCCCTGCTGGAAAACTGGGGATTCTCGGAGCTTTACAAACGGATGCCCCTGAGCGCAACCATCCATTTCTGGAGGAGCAAGGCCGGGGGCGAGGTGGATTTCGTGGTCGAGCAGGCGGGGAAAATCGTGGGTTTGGAAGTCAAATCCGCCGAGATGGATCGGCCCGGACTCAGTCGTTCGGCGCGCAGCTTCATCGACGCCTACCGGCCGGAAAGATTCGTGGTCCTGAATCGCTCCCTGGAAACCACTCTGACGATAGACAACTGCCGGATCGATTTCCAGACACCCGGGAAAATAGGCATGGATACCCGTTTTTCCGCGGGGAAATAGGCAACTGTCCCTGTTTTCCCCCGAG
>JAZDGK010000066.1:0-54287 GCA_043806955.1 Pseudomonadota bacterium
GGCCAGGGGAAAACTGAGATAACGAATTGTTTCGCCACAAATTGTATCTACCCTGAAACAGGTGACAACAGAAGAAGGGATTCCCCTCTGAGAGTTCGAACTTGAGCATCTTATGATCTTATGGACGTCCCTGTCGGTGCCCTGTCGGTGCCTGACATCGAAAGCCCTGGACTTGGCACTGTGTTTGTCGACGAGATCCAGAGAGCAATCGAGAACATCTCTGAATTTCCGGAATCGGCACCGCTCATCCGGGGGCGCATCAGAAAGAGGATCATAATCAAGTTCCCGTATTCACTCTGTCAGTCTTTCACGGAGTTCTTTGTCTTTACGAAGGAACTCTCCCAATCATGGCAGATTCCCGCGTCTGGTTCGAAGCGGGCCGTGAAAATGATCGGTTGGAGATTGGGACGTTATGTTGCCAGGGGGTAGATAGCGAAGAGGAATGGATTTTCAGTAGGAAATGGAGCAGTAATTTATAATCTTATGGACGTCCCATTTCCGGCTCATTCCGGCTCACAGGCGAATGTTGCAATCAATGTTCAAAACTAAAAAAACCGGGAATTGAAATTCCCGGTTTTTTGATTTGGGGGGAGTGGGCAAACCAGTTCAGCGTCGTTTTCTAATCATCCAAAACTTCGCTCAAATAACTCGGCGATTGCTTTCTTGGCGTTTTCTTCTAGAAAGCGCGTTCCTGTGCCTGTGAAACGAACGTGATTAATAACAGGCTCATTTCCCTTCCGGCCCTCGACCCAGTCTACCTGATTCCAAGTGAACCACAAATTGCGTTTCTGATCGAACACATGCAACGGCTTGTTGCACAGTTTGGCAAACTCGGCGCCCCATCCCGTACCACCCTTTACGGTCTTATCCTCCAGTATCTCCCCTATCACGTAAATTTCCTGTCCATTGTTGATCTGATACCAGATGCTTTGCAGAATTTTGCGAAATGTCGGGTTCTGGGTGTAGCGACGATTCATCAATCGCGAAACGTATTCCAGACTCACGTCTCCATTGTTGAGTTCGTCTTTATTCAGTACGCGTAAGCCGCGTTGACGAACTATAGCGTGTCCTTCAAATGTGAAGTTTACTTCCTCTATGCCAAAGCGCTCCGCATTCGCCCCGAATTCCGCTTCAGCCCCTTTAATGCCACCACTAAACAGAATACAATCTTCTTTCTTCATTGTTCTTCTTCTCCAAAAACTCTTTTTTTATTTATACACTGAATGGAGCACAGTTGTACCTTCAAACAGCTTGCATATAACCTGGGAATGCCGATTGTTTTAGACGGACTTTTCGCGGAGTGAACTATTTCCTGCCCAACAAATTACAAGAGTTGACATCAGCTACTGTGAAGTTGGTCACGATGATCTACTGCGGAAAGATCTTTTGGGAATGTTATCCGGTTTATCGCCCACCTTGTTTCTCAGGTTTATAGTGGGTTTTTGTGTTTATTTCAAGGTAAAACCGGCAAGCGGGACTTGAGAAGGTCGTCTGAAAATAAACAGAATAATGCACAGTCCCGCGCAAATGGTGACCCATATTGATGTGATGTCGGAAATTCAGTGAGGAGACGCGTTTGGCGAAAAATTCAGAAGTCAGTTGCCGGGAGCCAGAATCCAGAAGGCAAAAAAGTGACTCTGGGGAAAAGCATGGGAAACGGTGGTGCAGAAAATTCCTAGCACAGATTTGAGGTGCTGTAAAATGCGTCCTATCAGTAGGTTGCGTCGTCCAGCAAAAAGCTGGGGGGGGACGCTATGAAAACTGCCGCTTTCAGGATGAAAGTCCCATTTTTCGTCGACGTCCCGTCAGTCCGTCTGCGCGTTACTCTTTCTTTTTATTGTCCACATCGACGTAAATCTGCACGGAGATCCTTTCCGCGGAAAAACGAACGCAGCCCTTCAGGAGCCCAAAATCTCTTTCACCCGGCCGACGATGCCGCCCTCCAGGCGCACCTTGATGCCGTGGGGGTGGCGGGGCGATTTTGTAAGGAGATCCCGGACGATCCCTTCCGTGAGGATGCCGCTTCGCTGATCCTCTTTCCGGACCACTCTCACCCGCATGCCGGGTGCGATGTCGGATCGGTTATTGCCGTTCATGAGTCCGTCCTTTACCATAGATCGCCGTCAAAGCCATCGTTGTTTATTCTTCCCTATACCACATCACGCCCATCTCCGCATGCTCTGGGCGCGAAAAACCCCCGTCTACCCGATTATGACGTGCCGCGCTCATCGTCTGGCCCCTATTCTGATTTCAGCACCTCGCGGATCTGGTCGGCGGCATGGGGATATTCGCGCTCGTCAGGGTCATAGTTGTGAAGCAGGAAGTCGCGGTAACAGCGTTCGATGACGGGCCTGGAGCGGGTTTTTGTGGTCTCGCACGGAGAACGGCAAATCTGCCGCAGTGCCAGTCACCGGCCGCCGAGTTCCTCCTCCAGCTCCCTGACGACATCTCCGACGAAATCGTGAAATCCCCAGCCAATGCCGTCGGCCATCTGCTCCACTCTCGCCAACCGGTCGCTGAACTGCGGATAAATCCCCCGCGCCTCGCCGCGCAACAGGGCGGCCAGTTCGTCCAGCGCAGCCTCCAGGCTGCTGTAGAACCGCTCGTCAATGTCCCCATACTCACGGGTGAATCTAGTGCCGTTCTCCACATAGGTCATCAGCAGTTCCGCCGTACCGGGGATGTTGCCTGTAGCCTTACGGTAGTCGCGGACGGCCTTACGCGCCTCTCCCAACTTCAGTTTGCCAAAGCCTCGTGCGGGGAAGAACTGCTCCACGATCTTGCCCCGATACTTTTCCAGGGCCTCGCCGCCGCACTCTCCGGCCTGACAGCGGGCATGGATGAAGTCCCGGTTCACGCCCGCCGGCAGCTTCGTACAGGTCTTTCACCAAGGCGAGCAGCGCGGGCTTCTCCCAGGTGGTGAGGTGTTGGCGGACCGCGCTCCAGCCGCCCGGCTTTTTGGTTGCGTTTGTCATGGATTGAATCTCCTTGGTTGGACGGGTTTCAACCGGGGCAATGATTCGGGCGGAACGATCAGGGTGATGCTGCTATAGTGCGTAGTGGTTTTGGGCTTAAGGGGAAAGCCACGCTCGCGGCGGGCTGTCTCCAAGAACCAATCCACGCGCTTACGAGAAAGGTTCTGCAGTGTGGCCCCGTCACAAGCAGAGGTATCAAACGGCGGGACTCGAAGATCTCCCGATTCGTCAAGGTGGGCGACCAGGCTGGCGTACCCCTCGGATGTCAGGGCGCTAAAGTCCTCAATGCGGCGGCGAACCAGTTCCTTGCTGACCTTGCGCACCAGTTGCTTCATATTGGGTGCGCGCTTCCCTTCATTTGATCCCCAGACATAAACGAGTCGAGTTTTCCCGTGTCGGGTAGCATGGAGATATTCACGCTCCGTCGCGGAGATACCGTTTTGGTCCTCGTCGCCGTAGTCGTAACCGAAGATGCCAACATAGATGTCGCAACGCTCAACTTCTCCGAGATAGACCTGGTCCGCCCGGCGGTCCTTAGCAGGGAGTTCCTCAAAGAGAAAGACTTCGGAGATAAATCGGTGCAAAACAGCATCCCCGAGGAGGAAAGCCTTCAAGTCCAGACGAATTTGTTTGAATTCCTTCTGGACACTGCTGACGAATATCTTCATTTCACCCTTCACCCTTCACTCTTCACTTTTCACGATACCTTCGATCATCTTGTTGAACTCGGCTTCGACCTTGGCTTCAAAGTCGGCCTCGATCTGGTAGACCTCGGTGAACTCGGCGAACGCCCAGCGACCATACCGGCCGAGGTTGTTCACCCCCGGCACCCAGTAGGTTTCCATAGTGGTTTTTTTCCCCTTGGCGTCCTCGCGCCGGTACCCTTTGATCTCGACTATCAAGTGCAGCGGGTCGTCATGACCTTCATCGACCAGAACAATAAAATCCGGCCGCTATAGCGCTTCGTCGAAGATGAGACCAAGTTGGCCGGCTGATCCTTTATGCTTCTTGGGCTTCGGAATCGGCGTAATGAACTCTGCGCGGCGGCGACTCTCGATAATTCGCTGTGTCGGCTGCCCTTGGTCATCGAGTTCCCAGTGCCGCGCCGGGTACTCGTAGGGCGAGTTGAGGATAGGTTTTTCGAAGAATCGATTATCCATGTATAGGTTTTCTCCGGATGGCTGCCGTTCAGTATTCAGTGTATTTCTTGGAACTCCCGAACACTTTTTCCTTGGGATACTTCTGTTCGCTGATGCCGATTTTCCTGAGTGCCGCATCAGCCAAATCAATATCCAGCTTGTCGGCAAGGCGGACGACGTAGATCAGAACATCAGCCAGCTCGAGTTCCACCTCTTTGATCTTTTCAGGCGGTAATTGGGCGCTTTCTTCTTCTGTGAGCCATTGGAAATGCTCCACTACCTCGGCCGCCTCAGCAATCAGTCCCATCGAGAGGTTCTTTGGAGAGTGAAACTGGTCCCAGTCGCGTTCATCGGCAAACTCACGAAGACGGGTTTTGAGTTCCTGTAAGGAGTCCTGCTGCATCCGCTGTCCCTCGGCCTGATGTAGATCTTCAATCGGCTACTCCGCCAATTGCTCGGCAGGCACATCATAGACCTACGCGGCGAATGGGTCAAGTAATTGTTATTCTGGGGTAAAATACGCTTTCTTGATGTGGCGCTGTGTCTCGACTTCGAAGTTCCCGGAGGAATCACCGAAGTCCGGTTTTCGAGGGGCAAATGGCGGATCACTATTCTGCGTCTAGGAGCCTGTCGGACTTAGGGGATCGTTACGAGGAAGTGGAGGAACGAGACCAGATATTCACGAAGTTGAGGCGCATAGTGTTGCTATGCAACGAAAATTCGGGGATATTTGGGCCGTTCCCCCCACTTCCGTAGTAGATCACCCCTAAGTCCGACAGGCTCCTAGGGTATCACGCAGCTTATGTGGGTTACGTAACAGACAGGAAACAGATTCAGAAACTTGAATCAGTACGAACGAAAAAATACCCATCCCAGGACCGTCCGGCGCAAAAACCTTGAGGCCGGAAACGCTTAGTGCTATCGTAAAAGCATAATCTAACATTATCCCCTGCTTTCGTTGTTTCCTCCGGACAAAACTCCGGGCAAAGAACGTTAGGGTGCGTTACGAAATAAGTGGTACAAGATTGCGCCGGATTTTGGGCTGTATTCAAGGCTGCTTAAGGGGCGAGCATATGTATCCGTTCACCGTTATCCGTTCACCGTTGTCCGTAAGAACCTGAAAAGCCTTTTTTCTCCGAACAGTCAACGGTGATCGTATTCTCCGTTAACTGTCAGGCGTGAGAAGCCCAAGAAACATCCTTTTCGGTGAACGGTCAACGGTGAACGGTCAACGGATACTAACCCTTAAGCAACGCAGAATACGGCCCAAAAGACTAGCAAGATGTCACAGTTATTTCGTAACGCATCCTAAGTTCAGATCTGTTCAGTGCTGCTATGCCGAACGATACCGCCCTCATAAGGTGCAGCAATTGCGGGACTGTCAATCGTATACATCCCGGCAAGTTGCATGAGTCCCCCCGGTGCGGCAAGTGTAAGGCGCCCTTACGAATTCCGAACAGGCCGGTAATCGTCACGGCGAGCGATTTTGACCGGGAAGTAGTGAAATGGCCGGGACTGGTTCTGATTGAGTTCTGGACCCCCTTCTGTGTTCACTGCCAGGCGATGGCGCCCGTCCTGGACGCACTTGCCCGGGAGCGAGCGGGCAAGCTGAAGATAGTCAAGATCAATGCTGAAAGGGAGCCCATGCTGGCCCGGCAGTTCAGTATTATGGGAACACCTGCTTTCCTGCTCTACAGGAACGGAAACAAGCTTGGTGAAATCCCGGGCGCCCTGCCCAAGGCCCAATTGGAAAAATGGATCGATTCGGAGGGCAACTACGAATGATACGAATGTACACGAATCTCTTTACTCTCCTTTTGCTCTTGACGTCATGCATACCTCGCTCCCTTCCGGCCAAGACAGAGGCTGTCTCCGCGTCGCATCCGCCGGTAGTAGAGCGCTATTATAGCCCGGATGTCGTCAGAAGCGGCGACGTTCTGAGGTTCTTTGTAACGGCGGCGGATGAAGATGCAGACATGTCGAACATAGCAATCGAGTTCTGGCAGATGGGTGTGGGAGAACAATTTGCACCATATATCAGGATCCCGGAAGGGCAGAGAGAACACTTGAACGGTTTCCTGTACATGCGCACCCCGCCTCCGACGTCCAACTTGTTCGGCGAGCGGATCAGGATCTCTGCCTGGATCATCGATAAAGCAGGCAACAGAAGCAAGACTGTCTCACAGGAAATCTATTTTGGGAATGAGTCGGCAACGCCCGTCTGCCCTCCGGAATGGGAGAATGCCTGCGAAAACCCACTTGGCCCCATACGCGTCGATTTGCGTCCATTTCAGGAACGGGGTGTTTCAATACAGAAAAGATGACGCGGGGGGGGGAGGCTGGGAAGCCGGAAGGTGGGAGGGTGCGAAGGTGGGAGTAAAGAAAGACGCGGGGAGAAATGCTGGGAAGCCGGGAAGCTGGAAGGCAGGAGTCCTGAATGACGAAACACCCCCGGTGAAAGGTGAACAAATTTTCCTGTTTTCGTGCTTTCCTGATTGAATGATTATTTCTTTATCTTTGTGTCTTTGTGGTTCGGGTTGCGCTATCCTGCAAATCTGCGTTCATCTGCGTCCAATGAATTCCTGCGTCCTATTCCTGGTCAAGTACCTGGCGGACTATCTTTGTGAGGTCTCTGATTTTGTAGGGTTTTTGGATAAACCCCCTGGCCCCGTTTCGGAGGACAGCCTGGTAATGCCCATCGGCGCTATAGCCGCTTGAGACAATGACTTTTACCGCAGGATTCATCAGTCTCAACCGGTCAAACGTCTCAATTCCTCCCAGCCTCGGCATTATCATATCCAGTATGACGAGCGCAATTTCTTTTTTCAGGTTTTCATAAAGGGTAAGCGCTTCAATTCCGTCGGATGCCAGCATTACCTTATATCCGCTGTTCTCCAGGATTTCTTTCCCGAGTTCCCGAATAATCTGCTCGTCGTCTATGAGGAGTATGGTTTCGTCCCCTCGCACAAATTCATTAGGAGCTGCATCGATACTATTGTCTGTAAGCTCTTTTTCCGATGCCGGCAGGTATATATCAAAGGTTGTTCCTTTCAGAACTTCGCTCTCGACATGGATGCATCCCTCATGGTTTTTGACTACCCCGTACACGACGGAAAGACCCAGTCCAGTGCCTTTGGTTTTGTCTTTAGTGGTAAAAAACGGGTCGAATATCTTGTCCTGAATACCCTTGTCGATGCCCAGGCCTGTATCGGAAATGGAGATTTTAACGTACTTTCCGTCAACTGCGGCCAGAAGACATGCGGCTTGATGGTCGCAGGGAATCAGCACATTTTCTGTCTTGATTGCCAGGATCCCCCCCGAAGGCATGGCGTCGCGTGCGTTTATGCAGATATTGAGGAGGACCTGCTCGATCTGCGACGGATCAGCTTCAATCGGCCACGTATCTGAATTCAGTTTCTTTCTTATTATGATATTCTTATCAAGCGTCCTTTCGAGTAGTTGGCTCGTCTCTTCCGCTATCCGGTTAACATTGGTCGTTTCTCTATGAGATTCTCCACCGCGGCTGAACGTGAGGAGCTGTTGGGTCAATCGTGCCGCTTTCAGAGCCGACTGTTCTATGGTATCGGCGTACTTGAATAGCGGATTCCCTTCGTCCAGTTTGACCTTGAACAGAGACGCATAGCCCAGGATGCCGGATAATAAGTTATTGAAATCATGCGCTATCCCTCCAGCGAGTACCCCTATGCTCTCCATTTTCGTGACCTGGAAGAGATGCTTCTCGAGTTGTTTTCCTTCTGTCACATCTCGAGAATACTCTACTGCCTGGATTACCTGATTATCGTTGTTAAAGATGGGAAATGTGAAGACATCGACAGTAATTGTGGTCCCGTCGGTCCTGGTTCGTTCCCTGGTTTCAAAAGCCGGATCTCCTGTCCTGAATGTCTCCTCGACCAGGCATCTTTTACACCGTCCGTCTCGATCGTGAAATACCTTGTAGCATTTCCTGCCAATCATATTCCCTACCGGGATCCCGCGCTGTTTGGCCATCCCCGCATTTGCCTTTATTATCGAATAGTTTCGATCGACTACGTTGATGCCGTCGGTGATGCTGTTGAACAGGACCTGCAGCTCGTCTCTGGTTCTGGCCACTTCCTCTTCAAGCCTGCGTCTTTCAGTAACATCTCTGGCTATGCCCAATATCTCTGTGTCAGTCGCGCTGCCCTTAAGAACAGAGATATTCATTTCTACTATTTTCTCTTTTCCCGTCTTGTCTATTATCCGGAATGAAATTCCCACCGTGGACGTCCGGCCCGCAAATACCCGATCTATCATACTCCTGATGCGGGCCTGGTCATCCCCATGCACTATGCCGAGCAGGGTCATTCTGCCCAGGATTTCTTCTTTGGGGTAGCCGGCGAGGCTCGCCCCGTAGTCATTGATCGATGTGAAAATGCAGTCTTTGTCTATTGTGAAAAAAGCGTCATTGGCAATCTCGAACAGATTGGCATACCGCATCTCGGTTGCCAGCAGCCTCTGCGTTCTCTCTTCGACCAGCCTTTCCAGGTTTTTTGAATAGTCATAGAGGCTCCTTTGGGCCTCGTTCAAGGCATCTGTCTTTGTCTGTACGCTCTCAGCCATACGATTGAAAGATGAAGCCAGCATCCCGATCTCATCCTCACTTTCGATTATGGCCCGCTTGGTGTAGTCGCCCTCGGCAATCTTTTCCGAAGCCCCTGCCAGCTCCTTAATCGGACGCACGATTTTTTTTGAAACGAAGATTGATATCAGCACCCCGAATGGGGTAATACCGATTATGAATAGGGCAATCTGGCCAAAAAGATCCTGCTTAAGGCCGACATACGGAGATTCCAGTGTGCCCACATAGAGTACGCCGATTGTGTTCTTATCAATGTCATAGATGGGTTCGTATGCAGTTATGTACCAGTCGTTGACTACGAATGCCCGGCCGATCCACCGTTGTCCTTTGTCCAGGCAAGCCTCTCCGACCTCGGCAGATATACACGTTCCAATCGCACGCGTGCCGTTGCTCCTTTTGACGTTCGTCGAAATCCGCGTCTCTCCCTGGAATATGGTAGCTGTTCCTACCATGCGGCCTTTATATAGCCGGTCACGGTAGACAGTATCCCTGGTTTTATCTACAATCGCGAAATTGCGATTGAGGAGCTTTGCTGCGTAAAGCGCTCCGACTACTTTCCCCCGGTCGGTAACCGGCTGGGCGGCGGCCAGAACCATTCCACCGTCCAGGTATTCGGGTCTTTTCGCAAGCTTGGCCCTTGGAGTCGGAACTATTTTTATGCGGGCTCGTTCGGCGAGTTCCGAACCCTCGTGCGCCAGTCTTTCCAGTGAGAGCAAGTCTGTTGCAGCGACTCGCGCGCCCTTGAGGGCTTTAGAGATGAGCTTGTCGGTTGATAAATCATCGTCGCAGAAATCCAGTTTGCCGGCTCTCGCAACAACGACTCCCTTGCTGTCTGTGGCTACCAGGATATCGGTCGATTCAAGGTGCACCATCTCGTCCAGTTGGACCTTCAGATCCGCTCTTTTTCTACCGGTTATTCCGGAGACTATGGACGGCCGCATGGCCTGATACAGTACGAGATCGCACAGGGACTGGAGTTCTTCATTGTAAATGACGCGGCCGGAATTAAGGTCGAGCTCCACTTTTTCCTGTGCCTGCTTCAGGGCCGTCTTGTCGATAAAGTCCAGGCTCCAGACGACAAAGATGACTACGGACAGTGCGGGAACAGAGAGTATTCCCAGCAAAATTCGATTCCGGATCGATCTCCTTGAGAATTTTTTCATTGATTCTGTCCGACATCAGGATTGGTTGTCAACCATTCGTATTTTTCGGCAAAAAAAGAGGATATCCTTAAGAAACTTTTGCAACATAGCCTCTTGCAAAAGTTCCGTCTTTGCTTCGTGCTCTCACTCGTAATCCATGTTCAGGTTACGGGTTACGAGTTGCGCGTTACGAGTTAACATCATAACAACGCTTTCATTTTTCTGGTTCCGCGTCTTGAGTTTTCTTAACCCGAAACAGGGTTTTGCAAGAGGGTCAACATTGTTGCTTTTTGGTAACAGTTTAGCCCTTTGAAACGGCGCGCTGAAGCTCATTGCCAAATGGGAAATGTAAATGAAGAGACATTTTGTTCGAAATTCGGTTCGGCTCGCCCTGGGTGAATGGTGGCAGGCATCCCTCAAGAATATTTTTTATTTGACGATCTTTTATATAGCCGGCCCGAAAACGCTTTTGGGCAGGTAGACGTATACTGCGAACGGCATTAATTGTCTGCTGAAAGGACGCTTTTCGGGTTTTTTCGGACAACGGTAAACGGATAACGGTGAACATTCACTACTAAGGGGTATCACAATGGAGCAACGGAAGCTGAAGAGGAGGCATCTGGTATACTACCTGGAGGTCATGGACAGGAATTCCGGCCGGCATCTGGGCAATCTGGTTGATATTACGACAGAAGGGCTGATGTTGGTCACGAAGGAGCGCATCGGGCCAGACGCCCTGCTTGAATTCAGAATTGTCCTGCCGTCCGGCCTTCTGGGCAAACCGTATTTGGACCTCGACGGGAAAAGCCTGTGGTGCGAACTTGACGTCAACCCTGATCTGTTCGCAACCGGTTTTCGGTTTTTCAATATATCAGAAGAGACTCTTGATGATATAGAACATCTGATTGAACACTACGGGTTCAACGATTAATAAGCCGTCAGCGGTCAGCTTTCAGCAAAACACGTCTCATCCCGTCAGTGTACAGAGCAGGAAAAACAGGGGTCGTACGCTCGGACCAGTTGTTCGCATTTTGACTTCAGATCCCCCGGCCCGGCCTTTTCCGCGTAATTCTCGGCCAGAGAATGCAGATCTCTTTCGATATTAGCGAAGTTATGGGAAGTGGGAGTCACAACATTGGCTTTCCTGACGGCGCCGGAGCGATCTATGGCGTAACTGTGCATCAACAACCCGCGCGGCGCTTCCGTAATTGATATCCCTTCGCCTTCCCGGATTTCAACTTGCGGCGCCTCCTCTGTAAGATCTATCCCTTGGAGCAGGCGTATGCACTCCATCATGCCGCCATGGACCTCTAGCGCCTGTGCCGGATTGTTATGATACGGGTTTCGGTCAGGTCTTCGAAAACCGACTTCACGGGCAAGTGCCTGTGTATGGTCGGGCAGTTGAGCAAATTTCAGATTCAGGCGAGCAAGCGCCCCTGACATTATACTCCCGCCGTTTTTGAGGTAAGATTTCTTGGCCATGGCATAGTCCTGCTGTTCTTCATGGAAGACAGCCGGATATTGCCTGATCTCCAAATCAATGCCTCCGGAAGAGACCACGTGACCCTCGTTCACTGCGTATTCCCCGTCTTTATGAAGGGCCACGAATTCGGCCTGGGTATTTATCTCCGGATAAGGCAGCCCGCTGAAGAGACGGACCGTGTCCCCGGCCATGGGAAGGAGTTCTTCAACTTCTCTGATCATGGTATCAAAGCTCTCCCGTGACGGGATCCTGGTGAAGCCGCCAACAACTAAAGCTATGGGATGAAGGGGCCGGCCGCCGATTATTTCCCCTATTTTGTTCATGACCGTTTTCATCTGAAGGAAGTCATTCTTTTCCTTTTCAAAACCATGCATCATGGTAAAAAAACCAGGATGACCAAAGTAGTCCGGCAGTGCGAACATGTACAGATGGACCAGATGGCTGGCTACTATTTGAGAAAGGCATATCAGACGGCGCAGCACTTTTGTCTGCAGACTGGGGGTGATTCCCATTGCGTCTTCAACTGCCTGAATGGCGGTGGTCATGTGTGAAATCGGGCAAATCCCGCAGATACGGGCGACAATATCCCCGACCTCGCTGTACTTTCTGCCTGCCAGGAAACCTTCGAAAAACCTGGGCGGCTCAAAAATCTTCAGTTTTATCTCCTCGACGGCGCCGTCCTTTGTTTTTACCAGAATGGATGTCTCGCCTTCTACCCGGGCAAGAAAATCTACATGGCACGCGTGGGATTCAGGGGGTCGTGGCTGGGCCATAAAGCTCCGCACCTCTTCGGAATTCGGGTTTTGCTGCAGCGTACTGGGTGAATCGACGATAAATATCGTCTCGAGAAACTCCCATCTTTTCAAATTGCCTTGCCAGTGCCGGGGTGTTTGCATCCTGCATCGGGCCCCAGCATCCGTAGCAGGCGCGATCATAGGAAGGGCATAAGGCCCCGCAGCCCGCATTGGTTACCGGTCCCATGCAGGGCCACTTGTGGGAGACAAGGACGCAGGTATTCTTCTTAAGCTTGCACTCCACGCAAACCGCATAGTTAAAAAAGACCGGGCTCTTGCCTATGAGCAGGGACATGAACGCCTCCACCAGGTCTCGTTCTCCCATCGGGCAGCCCTTGATATACCCATCGACCGGGACATAGTCGTCCACCGGATGTGTTTTCATGGAGTGTATTTGCGGTATCCGTTCATAAACCCTCTTTTCTATTTCCAGTTCCGTCGTGCTGTTCTTTATGGCCGGAACGCCTCCGTTTACCGCGCATGAACCTATAGGAAACAAGTACCGCGCATTCTGGCGTACCCTTTTCAGTTGGTCGGCCTGTTCCACTTCGGTAATAGCCCCGTCTATGAGGACAAGGTCGAAAGGACCTGTATCCTCTCCCCCGCTCTGCCCCATTCTGAAGTATACAATCTCAACGTTGTCGAAGATTTCCTGAATATGCTTCTGAAAATAGATCAGCTCGAACTCGCACCCCGCGCAGCAGGTATACTTAAAGACACCCAGACGAATTCTCTTCATAAACACCTCGACGATGAAGTCAGGAGTCAGGAGTCAGAATAACAACCCCGGACCGCTTTTTCCTGCTCAGCACTCAGTACTCACCACTCAGTACTCTTTCATCATTCCGCAATCCGAAATCCGCAATCCGCAATCACAAGAGTGTGTCCGAAAACCTCGCGATGTCCGGATAGCTGAACACGGGCCCGTCCTGGCAGACAAATTTTGCGCCGATCTGGCAATGGCCGCAGTGGGCTGTGCCGCAACGCATATTTCTTTCTAGAGAGACGTAAATGCTTTCCTCTCTGAACCCTTCGCGGACGAGCTGCCTGGCTGCAAAGCGCATCATGATCTCGGGACCGCACGTGAAGGCTATGCTGTTGGAGGGATTCAGACTGAGCCCTTCCATGTGTTGCGTTACCAGACCGGCCCGAAGATTCAGATCAGAGTCTGCAAACTCGTCTACGCAGTAAATCGTTTCGAGGGAGTCCGACTCCTGCCAGGCGCGGAGTTCATCATGAAAGATCATGTCGCGGGGTGTCTTTGCACCGTAAACAAAGACCAGTTTGCCGATTTGGACACGATGTTCGAGACAATAGTGAAGCAGCGATGTCACGGGCGCGAGTCCAATACCCCCCGCTATCAGCAGCACGTCTTTCCCCGCAACTCCTTGAATCGGCCAGCCCCTTCCCAGCGGTCCCCGAAACATGATATTTCCTCCTCTTTCGAGACCGGCTATCAATCGAGTAACGTTTCCGACCCTCCGAATGGTATGCGTGAACTCCCGAGCATTCCCGTCAGGGAGGGAACTGCAAGAAATAGCCGCTTCCCCGACCCCGGGAAGCCCGAGCATATTGAACTGACCGGGGCAGAAATGAAGGGCTTCCCCATCGTCGGGAACAAAGGTATAAGAACTCGTATCCGCTGTTTCCTGCCGGATATCTGCAAGACGGGCAGTTCGATAGCTGGGATGGTACATGGTTGTGTCGGAGTCGCTCTAAGGGCTTGCTCAGAAATAAACCGGCATTTTAGGCGCTCAGATTTAGGTCAGATTTGTTCGATCCGAGGCTGCAAAACCGGAGGAACAGTCGTTCTATTTCGAGGATTTTGCAGTTGAGGATCGGACGAAGCCGGCCTGAAGCTGTGATGCATAAAGAGCCGAGTTATTTCTGAGCAAGCCCTAATGATGCGTTACGAAATAACTGTGACATCTTGCTAGTCTTTTGGGCCGTATTCTGCGTTGCTTAAGGAGTCACATACTTCAGTATGCTCGCCCCTTAAGCAGCCTTGAATACAGCCCAAAATCCGGCGCAATCTTGTGCCACTTATTTCGTAGCGCATCCTAATGATCGTTTTTTCAAATACTTCTCGATAAAACTTCCTTTGCGGCGGGGGCCTTTTCCGTGGCCATTATTTCTTTGGCCATTACCGTCAGATCAATGTTCGTAGGGCACCAGGTCATACACCTGCCGCAGCCTACGCATCCGAAACATCCGAATTGCTCCATCCAGGTGGCAAGTTTGTGTGTTACAAACTGTCTCAAGCGGGCGGTGCGGTTATCCCGAAAGTTTCCCCCATACACCTGGGCGAAATGGAGCTCCTGGCAGGAGTCCTTGTAACGCGTTCGCTCGCACCGGGTAAGGTCAAAATCCATGTGGTCTTTTGTGTTGTAACAAAAGCATGTCGGACAGACCATAGTGCAGTTGGTGCAATTCAAGCATCTCTGGTCGGCTGTGCGCTTCCACACGGGATGATCCGGATTAGTCAAAAGGCTTTCCACCACGTGGCTTGTGTCGAGCTTCTTTCGGAACTCTGTTTCCAGCTCCCGACCTGTCTCACGCTTCTGCTCGAAATGGATCTCTGTGGCACGTTCCAGCCCGAGTGGTTCTACAAGTTCAAGAGCCCTGTCTCCAAGGGTCTCCACGAGAAAACAGGCACCATTCAAGTTCGTCAGAAGAAGATCGTAAACGCCCTTCACATTGAAGAGAGGGCCGGTTCCCATGGATGCACAAAAGCACTGGCGATAAACCCGGATACAATGCAGGCCTATGATTACCGTATTTTCACGCCATAGCCGGTAGTTCCTGTCCTCCATGCCCTTCTTCAAAAATACCTTGTCCAGCACCAGGATGGCGTGAAGATCGCAGGAATGGACACCAAAGAGGACCTGCCGGGGCACTGTCCGGGGGACTTCGACTTCGTACTTCCCCCCTCGCAAATAGATAGTGCAGAGGTTTTCTTCAGTATGATAAATGGCTGTCTGAGGCCCCATCTCAGTCAGATCATAATCCACGTTGATTTCATGAGCCGACCGGACTTCAACCCAGGCCGGCCCACCCGGACGGTCAACCGGTCCGACCAGTTGGAAGTCTTTCCGCAAATCTTCCAGCCAGGGAATCAGACGGTCTTTTTCAAGCAAAAAGGCTTGTTCCTGCATGAATACTTCACCCCGGAGACACAGAGATAAAGAAATGATCATTCAATCAGGAAATCACGAAAGCAGGAAACGGAATGAAGACCTTGATAAGGTAGATTTTTGCTGGGAGCCTGTCGGACTTAGGGGATCGTCACGAGGAAGTGGAGGAACGAGACCAAATAATCACGAATTTGAGGCGCATAATAACCGTTCACTGTTGACCGTTGACCGTTCACCTGCGAGGTACTTTTTGGGCCTCACGAATCATGGTGGCTGATTCACGGAGAATACTTTCACCGTATGCCAAAAAGAATCTGGCCATGTTTTGTCGGACAACGGTGAACTGATAACGGTAAACGGATACCGGCCGTTCCCCCACACTTCCGCAGTAGATCACCCCTAAGTCCGACAGGCTCCTATTTATAGTCTAGTTGAGCATCATTGATATTTCAATTGAAAAGTCATGTAATCCGACGGAGTAGTCAGAACCCGCAACCCATAACCCAACCCCGGGCATCATTATTCAATCGGGAACCCTGGAAAACCGATTCACCCTTCACCGAACGTGTCCCTCAGCACTCAGCACTCAGCACTCAGCACTTTTTCTGTCTCCGCGTCTCCCCTTCACCGCGTCTTATTATTTCATTCCGCAATCCGCATTCCGCAATCCACACTTCCTACCCCCTCCCATAGATATTCGTCATATGCGCCAAGCGTTCTGTAACCGACGGCCTTATCTGATGGGATTCCAGTCTCCATGCCCAGTTGCGCTTAATGGTTCCCGGCAGGTTCATTCTTGCTTTTTCGCCAAGCCCGAGCACGTCCTGCATGGGAATGACGGCAGTATCCGCCACCGACATCATGGCCATTCGCACGAATTCCCAGTGTATGTCGTCTGCCGAAATCTCCCGCCCCACGTAGTCCCAGATCCTCTTTTTGTCTTCAGCGTTCGCCTCCGATTCGAACCATCCTCTGACCGTATTATTGTCATGCGTGCCCGTATAAACGATGGAGTTTTTCACGTGATTATGAGGAGCATAGGGGTTGGTGGCCATGCCGTCCCCAAAGGCGAAGAGGAGTACCTTCATGGTGGGCATACCGAAATGATCTATCACTTCCCTTACATCCGCAGTTATGTAACCCAGATCCTCGGCAATTACGGGAAGGCAGGCAAAGCGTTTGTAAAGACTCTCAAAAAAATCAACAGCAGGGGCATTTACCCATTTGCCCTTCATAGCTGTTTTTTCACCGGCTCCCACTTCCCAGTAAGCGACAAAACCTCTGAAATGATCGAGCCGGATGATATCATAGAGTTTGAATCCCTTTTCGAGGCGCTCAGCCCACCAGGCATAACGGTTTCCTTTTAAGACGTCCCAGTCATAAACGGGATTTCCCCAGAGTTGCCCGGTCGAGCTGAAATAGTCCGGGGGCACCCCTGCCACGAAAACAGGCTCTCTCTTTTCATTTAACTTGAATACCTCGGGATGGGTCCAGACCTGGGTACTGTCATGATTGACGTAAATGGGCATGTCTCCGATAATCTGAATGCCCTTCCGGTTGCAGTGCTGTTTCAGCAAGTCCCACTGGTTGAAGAAGATATACTGAAAGAACTTTTCCATATTGATCCTGTCAGCCAGCTTGCCCTTCCACTCCGACAAGGCGTTCTCTCTGCGATACTTGAGTCCTTCAGGCCAACTCGTCCATGCCGATCCGTTAAAACTGTCCTTCAGGGCCACAAACAGGGCGTAGTCTTCAAGCCAATCGGAATTCTCCCGGCAAAAACCTTCAAACTCACAATCGGTCTTGATCCTCTCTCGGCAGCGTTCGTATGCAAGACGAAGCAGTTTACTCTTGTATTTGACGGCTGCTTTGTACAGGACCATATCAGAGACGAAACGGGGAGGGGATTCGATATCGGATTTGGAAATGAAACCATTCTCGGCAAGGAGGTCAGGACTGATAAACAGACAGTTTCCGGCATAAGCCGAAAAGCTGCTGTAGGGCGAATTGCCGTGAATGCCGGCTATCGGATTCAAGGGCAGAATCTGCCAGTAGCTCTGCCCTGATTCCAAAAGAAAGTCTACGAATTTATATGCCCCGGGACCGAAATCACCTATGCCGTAAGGTGACGGGAGCGATGAGATATGGAGAAGTATCCCGCTTCCTCTTTTTTGCATCTTTTCCTCCCACGAACAAGGCTTCAGCCGCCAGCAAGTTTGTTTGTAATTGATCGTATATCAAAAAGATCAGGATGAGTCTACACAGAGTTTTGCAGAAGCCTCCATGTTTCATTTCTTCTGACTCCTGACTCCCGACTTCCAACCACACCTCATCGTGGCCATTGACATCAGGAAGGGGCTTTTTTGGATCCATACTTCTGCAAGATATGTGACCGACCAAGCAACGAAGAAGACAGCCCAAGAGACCAGCAGGATGTGACAGTTATTTTGTGACGCACCCTAAGCAAGCCCTAATAGTATTTTCAATCAGAAGAATGAAGGGAAGCAAGCAGAAATCCCTGCTTTGGACGAAGAACCGGACCGGATATCTTCTGCAATTCCCGCGCAATCTTGCCTGTTGCAAGTTTGGGCCGAAATGTTATAAGTACTGGATGGGACTAATTTATTAGTCCCTGTTCTTTCGTATTTTTTGAAATTGTTTTGGGACCGGAAATGCCTCAGATTAGAAACTTCAGTATAATCGCACACATTGATCATGGGAAATCCACCCTTGCAGACCGTCTAATTCAACTGGGAGGCCTGGTCTCAGATAGAGATTTTCGGGACCAGATACTTGACAACATGGATATTGAGCGCGAGCGCGGGATCACCATAAAAAGCCAGACGGTGACACTCCCTTACACAAGCAAAAAGGGAGAGAGATTTGACCTCAATCTTATCGATACGCCCGGGCATGTTGACTTTTCCTACGAAGTATCCCGCGCTCTGGCCTCATGCGAAGGGGTGCTTCTTCTGGTTGATGCTTCGCAGGGAGTGCAAGCGCAGACCCTCGCCAATCTGTACGCAGCTATGGAGCATAACCTCGTCGTAATCCCCGTGATCAACAAAATCGATCTCCCTTCAGCCGACATCGATCGCACAAAGGAACAGATCGAAAATGAGCTCGGGCTGGACGCCGACACTGCAATCCTTTGCTCGGCAAAAGAGGGGACAGGGATTGAAGACGTACTCGAGGCCGTTGTGGAACATATTCCAGCGCCTTCCGGGAAGGCCGATAATCCCCTTTCTGCTTTAATTTTCGATGCACGGTACGACTCTTTTAGAGGGACTATCGTGAGCTGCCGTGTTTTTGACGGCACTGTCCGGCCCGGGAATGTAATTCGCATGATGTTCAACAACACGGTTTACAAGGTCGAAGAGGTCGGGATCTTTCGGCTGAATAGAGAGCCCAAACCGGAGATCTCGGCGGGATCGGTCGGGTATATTATCGCCGGGATCAAGACAGTCAGCGATACAAGAATAGGCGATACCATCACCCTCGATTCTGATCCCGTACTCAGCCCCCTGCCCGGATTCAAAGAGGTTAAACCGGTAGTCTTTTCATCCATTTATCCAATTTCTGCAGATGATTACCTGTCGCTTGTTGATGCCCTTGAAAAATACAAGTTGAATGACGCGGCTCTGGTCTATCAAAAGGATTCGTCTTCCGCGCTCGGGCAGGGTTTCAGGTGTGGATTCCTCGGGTTACTCCATTTAGAGATTGTACAGGAGCGTCTCGAACGCGAATTCGGGCAGTCGATCATTATGACCGTTCCGAGCGTTAGATATCGTTTCACGTTAGATGGCGATACCACGGCCGTTATTGACAATCCACAATACTATCCCGATCCCGCCAAGATCAAACAGACCGAGGAACCTTTCATAAGGGCGAGCATATTAACACCGGAACGTTACGTCGGCGCAATAATGAAACTTTGCGTCGAACGTAGAGGCGTCAATTCCCGTTTTGTTTATCCCACTCCCGGCCGGGTTGAACTGATCTTTGACATGCCTCTGGCTGAGGTGGTATTTGATTTTTACGACAGGCTGAAGACGGTAACCCAGGGATACGGCTCTTTCGACTATGAACTGCTGGATTACCGGGAGAGTGATCTTGTAAAACTCGACATCCTGGTAAATGGCGACAAGGTGGACGCCCTCTCGGTAATAGTCCACCAGGACCGTGCCAGGGACATGGGCGTTCGCATCTGTGACAGGTTAAAGAAAGAAATACCCAAGCATCAGTTTAAAATTGCCATTCAAGGGGCAATCGGCGGCAAAATCGTTTCCCGGTCCACTATTTCAGCCTTTCGAAAGGACGTCACGGCAAAGTGTTATGGCGGTGATATAACCCGGAAAAGAAAGCTCCTGGAAAAGCAGAAAGAAGGCAAGAAGCGGATGAAAATGGTCGGGTCGGTTATGATCCCCCAGGGCGCTTTCGTAGCCGTACTGAAAACAGAAGACGAGTGAATTTGAGCCACAAAGGCACAAGGAAGAATACTATTTGCCTACTCTTGATGGATTCGTAAAAAGTCGTCACTCCGGTGAGAACCGGAGTCCAGGATCTTTGTAACTATTTGAATAGACTGGATTCCGGCTTCCGCCGGAATGACAAAAAGCAGCTCTTTCCGACTTTTTACGAGACCATCACTCTTGGTGGCCTGATGGTTTTGAGTGTTCTTGGATAGATTTTCCTGAGTTCCTGTTTTCCTGATTCAAATATTTTTGGTCTTAATTCGCGTTCATTCGTAGTTGAGAGGGTGTCTAAAAACTCTCAATTTTGTTTCAAGGTCAAGGAAGGCGAGGATTCTAACCCTTGAAGGCTGGGATGCTGGGAGGCGAGAAGGCTGAGAGGCAATCCCGGCGGGTCAGCTTTCTGGCTTCGGCTTCCCAGCCTCCTGGCTTCCTAGCTTCCTGGCCTTCTGAGGATTAGAATCCGAGCCTGACGCAGAGATTGGACAAAAGGGAGAGTTTTTAGACACCCTCTGAGGTTATGGATAGTCCCGGGCTCTACATTCACGTTCCTTTTTGCCGGACGAAATGTCCGTACTGTGATTTCTATTCGGTCACATCCACGGGCCGCATATCCGCCTGGCTCGATGCGCTGGAGAAGGAGGCCATCCTCTACAAGGATGATTTTGATCCTTTTGATTCCCTGTATCTGGGGGGAGGAACTCCGAGTCTGCTCGGTCAAGCAGAGCTTACCAGGCTTGCAGGCGGTCTGTTTCGTACCCTGGCTTTTTCCCCGGATACGGAATTCACCATCGAAGCTAATCCCGACGATATCGATGCAGACAAGCCCGCAGTAATGCGTGACCTTGGGATAAACCGGTTCAGCCTGGGTGCACAGTCCTTTAGTGAAAAGGATTTGCTCTACCTGAAGCGAAGGCATTCCGTGGGCCAGACGGAGAAAGCGCTCCGATCGATTCGGCGAGCCGGATTCAAAAACATTGGAATCGACCTGATTTACGGCTTCGAAGGTCAGACGGAGAAGCGCTGGATGGAGACTATGGCGCGGGTACTTGAGTTCGAGCCTGAGCATATATCATGTTATCAGATGACCTTCGAACCGGGCACACCGTTTACCAGAATGAACGAAAATGGTCGAATCAAACCATTAGGTGCAAGCAGGGAAAGGGCTTTTTCCGTCCTCACTTCTCGTTTTCTGACCGAACACGGCTATATTCATTACGAAATATCAAACTATGCCCGAAGCGAAGAATTCCGTTCGCGTCATAACCAGAAATACTGGAACCATACGCCTTACCTTGGCCTTGGCCCTGCAGCGCATTCCTTCCGGAACGGCGAAAGATGGTGGAATCCCAGATCGGTCACTCGGTACTGCGAGGCCGTCCGGAATGGCCGCAGCCCGGTTGAGGCACGCGAAGTTCTTTCGCAGGAACAACTCCGGATGGAAACGGTCTTTCTCGGCTTTCGCACTCTCCGAGGCGTCGATTTGAAAGACCTTGGGCAGGATGCGGGAGTTCCGGCCATTCTCTCCCGTCTGAAGGCATCAAAACTGATAAAGGTCGAAGGAGAGAGGATTTACCCCACCCTGAAAGGGTTTCTGATCGCCGACAGCCTTCCGCTCCTATTCGCCTGACCTCGCGTTCGGCCGTTTCAGCAATTCTGCAATCTGCAGCTTTCCCGGCCCGCCGGAGGCCGGTTATACAGACGCTCAAAAAATAGTTTTTGACCGGATCGCTTTCTTAAGTTAGAATTATTCATTGACGATACATCTTTGTGGTCTGCCGGCCATCGCCTGTGGTCAGTTCCGGCACAGGATAAAACGGTTCTGGAACTCTTCGATCTTCAGTGATTGGCAGCATGGAGCACCTTATTCGATACATATGGCCGTCCATCAAGGATTCGCACGACGCCGGAGAGGCCGCCTTCCAGGGGGTCGCTGCCGCAGCAGCTTGTATACTACTGTCGTTCAGTGGGGCACACTCCAGTATCATAGGAATACCCCTTCTGGACCGGACGGGCGTATTCATGGTCGCCGATGCCGTTTTCTTTGCCGTAATAGCCTTAGGCATATACAGGATGTCCCGAGCCGCGGCTGTCGCAGGAGCTGCTTTTTTCCTGCTCGACAAGTCGATCGCGTTCGCGTCCTGCGGGCTCTTCCATAGTGTCGCGGCGGTAGCTGTGCTTTTCAGCTACATGAACTCCATAAGAGGAACATTCGCCTATCATATCTTTCAACCCAAACGAAAGACCGATTCTCGTCGCGGGCTGTCGACTATTATGAAGAGACTGGAATCCCATGCGTCCGGTCATCTGGTCCGGCTCAAAGCGGTCCTCAATTCGCGAATTCAGCTCCAAAGAATCGGGGCAATAGCACTCGCGCTGCTTGCCCCCTTAATTCTGATCACCAGTACGGTTGAAAACCATGACCAGCCGAAAATAAGTGAACAACCACATTCTCCCAGGATGACAATGCAGCAGGCTCTCGACATGTGGATGAACAGCAGGGAGAAGCTGCCTCCTGATTGCCGTGAACTCGCGGATCTTGTACAGACAAAGCTCTATTGGAACGAAATAAACGAAATCCACAAAGAGCTTCTGGATATAGAATCTCTCTCAAAAATGGCTGATAATCCGCTTATTCCGTTGCGTGAGGCCATAATGAACTCAGTCAACCGTTCTCTTTTTACCGCCGCCATCATGAATCTCGATTACGAACGAAAAAACAGAATACAAAGGAAACTGGCATATACCGACGACATGCTCGGGTTCGAGCATGTCTCAAATCTGTTCATCTATAATATCCTGCGTTTCTACTCTATGAAAAAGTACAATGATGGAGCTGCGGAAGACTGGTTTACGTTCTATGTAAAGACCGCCCACTCGAGTGTTATGACGAAAATAGCTGCTTTCAGCAGCGGCATGTCCAAAGCCGGACGTTCTACTGTTTTCTCAGGAACCCGGCAGCTTGTGGCACATCATATAAAAGAGAAGCTCCTCCACGCCCCTCCCGGAATGCCGTTCGGAAAGGAAGGGACCTCCGAGGTCACCCATTCCGCACGGCTTTAGGTATCCAGAAAATGCTAGTATACCGTGCATAGGTCAATTCCCAATATCGAATGTCCAATGCTCAATGTCCAACGTCCAATGTCCAAGGGACCCTCTCCTGGTTGGAAATTGGTTATTGAGCATTGATCATTGGACATTGATCCTAAGATGCTGGTATCGTGGAAGCCTCTAAGTCGGGCAGGCTCCTGGACCGGCAAAGATGGGCGTCTTCATCACGAATCTTTTGTCGGGGTTGAAGAAACTCAAGAAACTCTTGCATTTTGCCGAACATAAGCTATATAGAGTTTATAATAGATAAATCAAACAGTTCAACGATGAGATAGGTCCTGGGTGAAACCGGCCCGTCCCATACGTTGACACCAACTCAAAAAGGAAATCGTCAGATCCGGTTCATCCGGGTAGAATTATGCATCCCGAGTCGATTGTACTGCCTCAATTCGTATCAAACCCTGCAGAAAACTTGCCCCCAAGGATCATTCCACGGCCGGAACATCCCATATCACGCAAAGATATCGATCCGGACGCCCTCAAGGTACTCTACAGATTGAAACATCATGGATTCCTGGCATATCTGGTCGGCGGAAGTGTCAGGGATCTTTTCCTCGGGAAAAGACCAAAGGATTTCGACATAGCCACCGATGCCCGCCCAAGCCAGATTAAAGACCTTTTCGGTAACAGCCGTTTGATCGGCAAGAGATTCAGGCTGGTTCAGGTTGTTTTTCGAGGAGGCAAAGTAGTTGAGGTATCCACATTTCGGCGCCGTTCAGAGTTCGAAGAAGAGGAATGTGCACTGGCCAGTAATAACAGCTACGGCACTCCTTCCGAAGATGCCTGGCGCCGCGATCTTACCGTTAACGCCCTTTTTTACAATATAGAAGACTTTTCCGTGGTGGACTACGTTGGAGGCGTGCAGGATCTCAAGGAAGGGATCATCAGAATAGTCGGAGACCCGGATATTCGTTTGGCCCGGGATCCAGGGCGTATTATCCGGGCACTGCGCCATGCGGCCCGTACAGGCTTTGTAATAGAAGAAAAGACCTTTAGAGCTATTGAAAAACATCGTGACGGCATTTGGCTCTGCCCGATATCAAGAATTCGCGATGAATGGCTCAAGGACTTCATGAGTGAGAGTGTTGCGCCGTGCATTCACCAGATGATCAAGACAAAGTTCCTCTATTCGCTCTTCCCCTTTTATGAGCCCGTTCTTCAACAGGAAAATAACGTCTCTTTCCTTTTGTCACTGCTTGCCAGAATGGATGAACTCCATTCTCAGGGAGTCCGCCTCGACGAGACCTTCAAATTTGCGTTGTTTCTTCTTCCGTGGTTCCACTTTTCCTATCCGGGAGACGCATCCGCTTCTAAGCCACTATCTCCGTGGTTTACCGAAGCAAAACGCCAGGCGGTGCATTCCGTTCTCGGCGCTATGGACATAAAAAGATCGGTTCGTGAGAATGCGGCTTACATTCTGGCGGCACAATCTGTCCTTTCGGACATAATCGACAAAGAAGAATTGCCTCATCGCCTCAGACCCCGCCGTTATCCGGTCGATGCGATAAAACTCTTCCTGCTGGCCTCGGAGGCCCGGGGGGTATCGTTCCCACCCGAATCGATATCGCTTTTGTACAGAGGGGCCCGGGGTTCACGGAAAGGCACCCCCATGCCCAGGCCGAAAAAAACCAGAAAGCGCTTCCGGCCAAAAAGAACCGATCCCGCAGAATAGCCCCTGCCATAAGCTCCTACTCAAGCCGGTTTTGTGCCCAATAAGAAATGAATGTCGAATATCGAACAAGGAATTTCGATTTATGAAGTTCCCTGGTTATTCTCGTCCTTAACTTTAGGCACTTTAGGCACTTCTTTCATCATCCTTCGACATTCATCATTCCTTGTTCGACATTCGACATTCTTCGAGGGTGTCCCGAGATTCTCAGCCTTGTTCCAGGTCAAGGAAGGCGGGGATTGCAAGGGTGACCGGCCAATATCCTTTCTTTCACCCTCTCAAGGTCCGCCGGTGTATCTACCTCGATTGAATCATAGGGAGTAAGCACCGTCCTGATCCGGTAGCCGTGTTCAAGGGCGCGAAGCTGTTCAAGCTTCTCCGATCCCTCCCAGATGCCGACGGGGAGCTTCACAAATTTCGCGAGGAAGTCTTTCCGATAGGCGTAAAACCCAAGATGTTTGTAGTAGAACGGGAGATTTCCTTCCCCGCGGAAATAGGGAATCCTTGCCCGGGAAAAATAAAGAGCATCTCCGTTTTTATCAAACACGGTCTTTACATGGTTTGGATCATCCAGCTCTTCCGGCCGTATGATCCGGTAGATAAGTGTGGACATGGGAATGGCCGGGTCTTTCAAAAGAGGATCGACGAGGTCTTTTATTATTGCCGGCGGGAACAAGGGCTGGTCTCCCTGGATGTTTACCACTATATCCTGGTCGTTCAGTGCGAGTCTTTCCGCCGCTTCCGCAATACGGTCGGTTCCTGAAGGATGATCATCTCGGGTAATGACTGCTTCTCCTCCAAACGAAACGGTTGTTGAGAAGATGCGTTCATCATCGGTAGCGATGACGACTCTGGAGACATCATTTGCCTCCTTTGCCCGCTCATATACATGCTGGATCATCGACTTCCCGAGAATGTCCGCCAGGGGTTTGCCGGGAAACCGTGAGGATTGATACCGGGCCGGAATAATAGCCACGATATTCGGAAAAGAATCGTTGCGAGTTGCGAGTTGCGAGTTGCGGGTTATATCATTTCTAGACATAGCCTGTCTGATCTTGTGGTCCAAATTCTTCTTATTCACCGCCCGCTCACCAGGAGCCTGTCGGACTTACCTGTCTGCGCGACCATTCGTCGCCGGCCGTCCGATTGTTCTTGCTTTCGTATCCCTGCAAGAAAAACTCTTCTCGGCGTTCTCCGCGTGCTCGGCGGTAAATACTTTTCTGGTTATATCGCTTCGGCTGCTTTTTCAATAGCGCTTAGGATCTGATTCATCCGGTCTTTTGAGATCTTTATCGGTATTTGGTAGACGAGACACCGGTCCATTATTTTTGCCGATTCGGGCAGCGCATCCGGCCGGTAACGAAGTTCACCCTCGGCACCTCCATGCTTGAACGGCCGGCCATTCTCGGCCAGTGTAGAACCCGCGAGAAGATGCTCCCACTTTGGGTAGTAGTGCCATGTATTTTCAGAAAAATAGACGGCGCCGGCGCCGTTCTCTCTGAGCACTTTGTTGAATCTCTGAGTCTTCTCTGCATCCGGCAGGAAAAATGCGAGAAACGTTGCCGTATCGCCGGTCTCGTCCACCAGGCGCCGGAACGTTACGCCCTTGACTTTTTTCAGGGCCTTCTTGATACGGCTCTTATTCTTCTTCTGAAGGGCAATTATTTTGTCCAGCTTTGCGAGCTGAGCCAGCCCGATCGCCCCCTGGAGCTCCATCATACGATAATTAAACCCTGTATAACTCCGGCCCTCACCCCCTCTGCCTCCGGGATTCGGCACGTGGTCATGGCCGTGATCATGGTATTCGCAGGCTTTCCGGTAAAGATCGGGATCGCCGGTAAGGACCATGCCCCCTTCACCGGTCGTTATCGTCTTTACGGGGTCGAATGAAAAGGTTCCCATCTCCCCGAACGTGCCCAGGAACTGCGTTCCTATCTTTCCCCCTGCGGCCTGAGCCGTATCTTCGATTACTTTCAGATTATGGCGCCGGGCAATCGCCGTAATCTCTTGTATTCGGGCCTGTGCACCGAGCATGTGTACCGGGATGACAGCCTTGGTTCGCGGAGTGATCTTCTTTTCCATATCCGCCGGGGCCATATTCAGTGTCTCGTCTATCTCCGCAAATACCGGGACTGCACCGGCGTCAAGTATTGCCTCCCAGGTAGCGACAAACGTGAATCCCTGGGTGATGACCTCATCGCCGGCGCCTATGCCCAGCGCAGCCATGGCCACTTTCAGGGCCGCAGTTCCGGAAGAAACTGCCAGGGCATGCCGTGCGTTACAATAACGCGCAAAAGCCTCTTCAAACTCCCGTACTTTGTAAATGCCTTTGCGCTCATTCGGAAACTCATAACGAAAAAGGACGCCTGTCTTCAAGACATCCTCGATCTGTTTTCTTTCTTCCCTGCCGAATACCTCATACCCGGGCATTTTCAAACTCCTTTCCTGTAAAACGAGTTGTTCTCCTCACCACTCAGTACCTGAATCCCAAATCCGAAATGGGTACTCCCAACTTCCATCTTTTGGCCTTCCCCGCGTCTTTCTTTTTCCCATTCCGAAATCCCAAATCCGCAATCCGCAATCCGCAATCGAATCACTCCATCCCCTCGTAAGCCAACTCGTAAAGCCTTTCCACTTCCTCCACGGTCACGGTCCGCGGATTATTTGCTATCGGACGTGCAACCGTCATGGCGATTTTGGCCATCTTCGGTATATCTTTTTTCGGGATTCCAAGATCTTTGATTGTGCTCGGAATCCCGATATCCGCATTCAATATTGCCAGGGTTTCCGAAGCAAGCTCAGCGGCTCCCCGGGCCGAATATGCGCCGGTATCTTCTCCCAGGATTTCCGCTATCCGGGCAAACTTTTCCAGATCTCCCACCAGGTTGAAAAGAGCTACGTAAGGAAGCAGAACAGCGTTGGCCAGGCCATGAGGAATACGATGCATCCCGCCGAGCGGATAAGCCATGGCGTGCACGAGTCCGACCCCGGCAACGGCCAGAGAAAGCCCCCCGAAAAGGCTGCCCAGGAGCATCTTCTCCCTTGCCTCAATATCGTCTCCCCGGCAGCATGCCCGCCGGATATTCTGGGATATGAGGCGCATGCCCTCTGTGGCCCAAAGGTCTGAAAAGGGCTGAGCCGCTCTTGAAACATAAGACTCGAGGGCGTGGGTAAAGGCATCAATGCCGGTAAAGGCTGTCACCAGCGGAGGTACTGACACGGTAAGAGCGGGATCGAGAATGGCCAGCTCGGGATAAAGATACTCACCGTTTATCCCCCCTTTGGACTTGGTCTTCTCATTGATGAAGACCGCTGTGAAGCTTACTTCGCTACCCGTACCCGCGGTCGTCGGTATCATTATCTTAGGAATGCCGGGTTTTTCGATCTTGTTAAGCCCGACGTAATCAACCGCCTTCCCTTTGTTCGTCACGAGAACGGCAACGGCTTTAGCTACATCCATTGCTGAACCGCCTCCTGCCCCGATTACGCAGTCACATCCTTCCTTACGGGCCAAGGCAGCCGCACTATCCGCAATCTTAAGGCCCGGTTCCGGATCCACGTCTTCGAACAGGACATACTGAATTCCTGCTCCCTTGAGCGGATCCTCAAGTTTTTCCAGGAGGTCCGACCGGCGGAGTGACGGATCGGCAACCAGAAAAGCCTTGGCGCCCTTCAGACTCTTGACCTCATCTCCCAGCCCGCTGGTCTCACCAACACCGAATCTTATGGAAGTTGCAAGTTTGAATGAGAATTTCATTTCTAACGTTCCTTTTCTGTGTAATTTCACTTAGTTATTGGCACAGAGCGAACAGTATAACAGAGTCTCTTTTCCTTTTCAAACCAAAACTGGCCGGAGGGTGCAAGTAGAAGTGGGACTATGGCCGCTTGGAACACTGTTGAATTAAGCCAACGTTGAGAAAACATCCCAGTGGCACAGCCGAGGGTGGCTGTGCTGCATGACCATGACCTGAATCTATAAAAGGAGACCTGACATCCAGTCCCACTTATACTTGCACCCTGGAAAACCAGCGTGTTTGACATCTGACCCCGCATCCGATAACCTGTTCT
This sequence comes from Pseudomonadota bacterium, assembly GCA_043806955.1. Taxonomy (GTDB): domain Bacteria; phylum Desulfobacterota; class QYQD01; order QYQD01; family JAZDGK01; genus JAZDGK01. Next base: position 28,606 of record JAZDGK010000066.1, read on the forward strand.
CATGTTTTCCTTCCGAAAGATCCTCTGTCCCACTGACTACAGCGAGCCGTCATACGAGGCCTTGGCCGGAGCTGCGGAGCTGGTCCGCCGAATAGGCGGGACGGGGGGGTGTAGCGGCCAAGACTTCACTTCCTCGACTCTTATTTCAACAGCATTGCCCCCCCTCCGGACAGCACATCCGATCTCGAACAAAACCGTTTTCAGATACGATCTGTCACCCAAAAAACCAGAATACTAAGTACAGATCCACACAAATGGGTATCCAAAATGGGTTCGTAACACGAGACGCGGATAGGCGGGGTTTTCTAACCCCGCCCACAATGGACGTCTCGGTCGCCGGGCGGCCCCCTGGAAAGGGCCGCCTATCCGACGGGGGGATTTCAGCATAATGGATACCTTCTTATGTGGAGCTGTACTAAGTCAGATCCGGTTCGTACCGATAAGCTATACGAGCGGCTATATACAGATTAGTCCAAACGGGCTTGCGTTTGGATAGGATCGCAGGGGGTGGAACCATGAAGGTAACTTGTCTTGGTGCAGCGCGGACCGTGACCGGATCCTCATTTCTCCTGGAGACTGATGACGCACGTATTCTTCTGGATTGCGGCATGTTTCAGGGCGGGAAAGAGATACAGAGAAGAAATGATACATTCCACCATTCAGCAGGAGACTTGGACTTCTTACTCCTGACCCACGCCCATATCGACCACAGCGGCTTGGTGCCGAAGCTGGTCAAGGAAGGCTTCAAGGGCCGGATCGTCAGCACAAAGGCCACCTTCGAGCTATGCCAGATCATGCTCCGGGACAGCGCCCATATCCAGGAGATAGAGGCGGAGTGGGACCACAAACGAAACAAGCGCCAAGGGAAGCGAGGCATGCCTCCGATCCCCTTGTACACGCTAAGAGATGCGGAATCAAGTCTCAACTTCTTCAAGCCCGTGAACTATGGGGAAATGATCAAGCTGACTTCCAAAATCTCGGCGAGATTTCTTGACGCGGGGCATATCCTTGGCTCCGCCTTTATTGAAATATGGGACCATAACGAAAATCCACCTCTAAAAATAGTCTTCTCTGGCGATATCGGCCAAAAGGGACAGATGCTCGTTTCCGATCCAACTCCGATTAAGGAGGCGGATTTCCTCTTTATGGAGTCCACCTATGGTAATCGCCTCCACAAGAGCAAGGAGAGAACACACAAAGAGCTTCTCAGCGCCATTAGAGGAGCAGTGAAGGACCGTGAAAAGGTCATAATCCCTGCCTTCGCGGTGGAACGAACCCAGGAGCTCATCTACATCCTGAGCCGTTTTTATCACGAAGGACTCTTGGCGGAAGTGCCCATTTACATAGACAGCCCTCTCGCCATTTCAGCTACGGAGGTCTTTCGCAATAATCCACAGTTCTTGAATGACCAGACAAACATACTTCTGGACAGGGGGGACCACCCGCTCATACTGCCGACGCTTTCCTTCACTCGCACCACTGAGGAATCCCGCGCGGTCAACAATGGCGAGGGGCCTTGCATAATCATTGCCGCAAGCGGGATGTGCGATGCCGGCCGGATAAAACACCATCTCCGCAATAACCTGTGGCGCCCCGGCGCACATATCGTCTTTGTAGGTTTTCAGGCGAAAGGGACTCCGGGCCGGCAGATCGTAGACGGTGCACCCAAAGTCAAAATCTTCGGTGAAGAAATTGCGGTAAAAGCCAATATACATACACTTGGCGGCTTTTCAGCCCATGCGGATCAGGGTGAACTCCTCCGGTGGCTCGGGAATTTTACAAACCCCGCTCTTAAGGTTTTTGTTGTCCACGGAGAAGAAGAGGCCAGCCTGGAGTTTGTAAAGGCCATCGAACGCACGTACTGGCTGGAAGCCAAAGCCCCGGAATGGCTGCAGACGATTGAGCTCTCGCGCGGCCCCCGAAAGCCCGAGATGGAAAAACCCCAGTCTGTTCAAGTCTTACCGAATATAGAGAAGATTGAGCTCGAAATCCACAGACTCAAAAACAAGCTTTACAGCAAAGGGCAGACTGACCCGTCGGAAAAGGAAGAAGCACGGGATAAGCTGAAAGCTATGAACGCAGAACTGCAAGGCATCCTGGAAATACTCGAATAATGTTTGAACCGCATGCGCTCAGGGGTCGCAGGAGCCTGTTGCCCGAATTGACTTCCCCTCTCCCCGCGGGGAGAGGAAATCATGCCTGCATTCAATAGCCTGCGCCGCACACTCCCGGCGCTTTCCCGCAGGCACGATTTATGTATAGTGGGAAGTGCCAGCCCGAATGCGCCCCCTCCGTGCCCCCGCACCCGCTTCCGCATGTGGAAACTTTCTTCCATCAAATGAGAATCTAACTACACATTTAATGGAAGTGTATTTCCTAGAATCATCTCCCTATCCGTCATAACCTTCGGATGCGTCGTGATAATAATCTAACCAGAATCCGGCATACTCGTTGCAAGTGAATACAGGCGTCTGTATGGAACCGGGGAGGGTGCCCCGCATCGTTCGGGACTGTTTGTTCATACGGGATTCGGTATTCGGAGATATTACTCCGGTACGATCGTTTCCGGCCGACAGCAATTGCAGAACGAAGGACTTTGCGGGAATCAGGATCAAAGGCATTTCCTCCCGGATAATGCGGGCAACTTCTCCTCACAGGTTTTCATCATCAATCGGACGAATCAAAGAGGTTTGTTGGGCGCATAAGACGGCGCCAGGAGCCCGTCGGGCTTGGGGATCGTCACCAGGGATGGGCGATAGATGATGTCTAAGTCTGACAGGCTCCTGGACTATTCCGAAAGAAGGGGGGGTGATCATCGTACAGGCTGCTATTTGTTGACAACGACTTGGAGATAAATTTTAAAATGCAAAAAGGAAAGGAATAATTATGAGTAGAGCGCAAATCGTATACTATCTGAAGTTTCTGCTGGTTTTGCTCGTTACCGTTCTAATGGGTGCGGGTGCAGGGGGTTCTTCCGTTCTTGCAGCCAATCTCGACGTTCCCGGTGATTTCAGCACCATTCAGGCCGCCGTTGACGCCTCCGTGGATGGAGACGTGGTAATCGTTGCACCGGGGACGTACACCGAGAACATCGATTTTCTCGGAAAAGCGATCGCCGTGAGAAGCGCTCAGCCGAACAATCCGGCCATTGCAGATGCCACCGTGATTGACGGGGGCGGAGTGGGAGCGGCAGTTACTTTCAAAGGCGGCGAGGGAGTCAGCTCGGTATTGAACGGGCTCACCATAGAAAACGGAAATGACGGCTGCGGTGGCGGGATTTCCTGCCAGCAGTCTTCACCTTCAATTATGAATTGCCGCATTAGGCAGAATCGAGGTCAGCACGGAGGCGGCATCGGCTGCCTGTCCGGGGCAGCCCCTGTTATCGTAAATTGCCTGATATACTCCAATGAAGCTGACCTGACCGGGGGGGGCATATACGCGGATGCAGACTCCTGTCCGGTTATCACTAACTGCGTCATAGCCGATAATGACACGTCGTTATTCGGCGGCGGAGGCCTTTATTGCGTCGAAGCCATTGTTACTAACTGCATTGTCTGGGGAAATTACCCGAATGGCCTCTTCGCCTCCGAAGATGCGGTTATGTTCTCGGATATTCAGGAAAGCAAGGGTGGGTCGGGCAATATCAGCGCGGACCCCGTTTTTGTGAATGCGGCTGCCGGAGACTATCACGTGGCCGAAGACTCTCCCTGCATCGATGCGGGCAGCAATGAGGCTCCCGGTCTCCCGGCTACCGACAAGGACGGTAATCCTCGTATTCTCAACGTAGTCGTAGACATGGGTGCATTTGAAGCGCCTGAACCGGAAATCGATCCGGACGTTATCACGGTTACCATCCAGGCCGGAGATCCGGAGGCGGCTGAACCGGATAAAGGTCCGGTCAACACCGGGAAGTTCACCGTTGTCCGTGAAGGAAACATCAACTCCGAATTGATCGTGAAATATAAGGTGACCGGTACGGCAACTGCCGGCGCCGACTACACCCAACTGTCAGGGACTGTGACCATCCCGGCTAAAAAAACCGAGGCGGACATTATTGTCACCCCCCTCCAGGACCAGGACTATGAGGGTGACGAGACGGTAGTAGTCACTCTTACAACGAGCGTTTCTTACACCATAGGTTCACCTGGAAATGCAGAGGTCGTAATCAAAGACAACGACCGTCCGACCATAACTATTCAGACTACCGACGCTGAAGCGGCCGAGCCCGGCAATGGTCCCGTCAATACGGGAAAATTCACTCTGACGCGTACCGGGAAGACGGACGCCGAGTTCGCCGTAACCATAAAGGTCGCCGGCACGGCGATAAATGGGACCGATTACAGCGAAGTCGCAGACACGGTAACCTTTCCGGCAAAAAAGGCTGATGCCGTCATTATCATAACCCCTTCCCAGGATACGGATTTCGAAGGCGACGAAACAGTAGTTGTCTCGCTTGTAAGCAACCCTTCGTACATTATCGGTTCGCCAAGCAGTGGGACTGTGACGATTAAGGATAATGACCGGCCGGACGTCAGCATCGTGGCCACGGACTCTGATGCCGCTGAACCGTCAAAGGGTCCGGTTAATACAGGGCGATTTACCGTCAGCCGTACGGGAATTACGAGTTCCGAGCTTGTTGTGACCTACAAGGTCTCCGGAACAGCCGCAGCGGGTACCGACTATGCCGAGCTGGCCGGTTCCGTAACTATTCCGGCCAAGAAAGCCGAAGCGACCATCACGGTAACCCCGCTCCACGATGCGGATTTTGAAGGCGACGAAACGGTAGTAGTGACACTTACAAGCAGCGTGTCTTATACTATCGCATCACCAAGCACTGATACGGTAACGATCAAAGACAATGATCTCGCCGTCGTAACCCTCGCGGCCACGGACGCTGATGCGGCCGAACCGGGTACCGGACCGGTCAATACCGGCAAGTTTACGGTCTATCGCACGGGAAACACCACCTCTGATCTGTCTGTAACGTACAAGGTTGCAGGAACGGCTACGGCTGGAACCGATTATACTGAATTGACCGGTTCTGTAACCATACCGGCCAAAAAAACCGAGGCCGTGTTCACCGTGACACCTCTCCATGATGTTGATTCTGAAGCGAACGAGACTGTTGTCGCTACGCTGACCGTGAGCGCGGCGTACGCGATCGGCGCCCCAAGCTCCGGTATGGTAGTAATCAAAGATAACGACCTGCCGGTGGTAACGGTCAAAGCCACTGATCCCGAAGCGGCTGAGCCTTTCAGAGGACCGGTTAACACCGGGAAATTTACCGTCTATCGCACCGGAATTACGGCGACTGCGGTGACGGTGACTTACAAAGTTGCAGGAACGGCTACGGCTGGAACCGATTATGCCGAACTGGTGGGCTCCGTAGTCATACCGCCCAGAAAGACCGACGCGATCATCGTAGTCACCCCTCTCAACGATCTCGATTGTGAAGGGAACGAGACGGTGGTTCTTACACTCACCGTTGCCGAGGGGTATACTGTCGGCACGCCGAGCAGCGATACCGTAACTATCATAGATAATGACATCCCGACTGTGACTGTTGCGGCCACAGATCCGGAAGCCTCCGAGCCGAGAGTGGGACCGCTCAACACCGGCAAATTCACGGTCACCCGCAACACCACGGGTCCGGCGATGACTGTAAACTACACCGTTGCCGGTTCTGCGGCAGCCGGGGCTGATTATACAGAGTTGGCCGGTTCTGTAACTATTCCTGCCGGCAAGAGCGAGATCAGTGTTACCGTATCTCCTCTTGCTGACACAGAAGTGGAAGGGGATGAAACGGTAATCCTCAATCTCTCCGCCGGCGGTGGATATGTCGTCGGTAAGCCCGGCAGTGCAACAGTGGTAATCAAGGACGAAGACATGCCGAGCAAGCCGGTGATCACCGTTAAGGCTACAGATCCGGACGCGGCTGAGCCCTTCCGTGGCCCGGTCAACACCGGAAAATTCACCGTCTATCGCGCCGGGGATGCCGCGGCCGAGTTGACCGTAACTTACAAAGTCACGGGAACGGCTACAGGTGGAACCGATTATACCGAATTGACCGGTTCTGTAACCATACCGGCCAAAAAGACCGAAGCTCTTGTCACCATAACTCCTCTCCATGATCTCGACTTTGAAGGAGACGAGACTGTGGTGATTACCCTCTCTGCCGGTGTTGGGTATACGGTCGGTGTGCCGGCGAGCGACACGGTCGTGATCAAAGACGACGATCTACCGGCCGTGACCGTTGTGGCTACCGATCCGGATGCGGCTGAGCCCTCCCATGGTCCTGTAAATACAGGAAAGTTTACCGTCTATAGGACCGGGAATACCAGTGCTGAACTGATAGTGAGTTATAAAGTTGCCGGTACCGCCGGCGCCGGAACGGATTACACGGCATTGACCGGTACTGTAACAATACCAGCCAAAAAGGCCGAAGCCGTCATCACTGTGACACCTCTCCATGATCTGGATTTCGAGGGACCGGAAAGCGTGATAGTGACTCTCGCCGTCGGCGCCGGCTACGTTGTCGGCAAGCCAAACAGTGATATCGTTGTGATTAATGACAACGACCTGCCCGCCGTCAGTGTGACTGCCACAGACCCTGCCGCGGCTGAGCCGTTCAGGGGGCCTGTTGATACGGGACGATTCACGATCACTCGGACAGGGAATGTATCCCTCCCGCTCATCGTCCAGTACAAAGTAACGGGTACGGCAACCGCCGGAACCGATTATGCACAACCAAGTGGTTCGGTAACGATACCGGCGCGACAGACTTCCGCACAAGTGGTCATAACGCCGCTGAATGACACGGAACCCGAGAAGGACGAGACCGTGATACTTGAAATCCTCCCAGACCAGGCGTACGCTATCGGTACGCCAAAAAATGCCACGGTCACAATCATGGATAATGACTGAGATTCTTTGGCAGGTAACGACCGAAAACGAAAAGAGCCGGGACAAGTTCCCGGCTCTTTTTTTGCCTCTATCAGACGCAGGCAGTCGCACACACGATGATCCGGTCGGCTCACAAGAGCCTGTCTGACTTTTCATCCGCCTTGGCGCCGTAGTATCGCTCTATGCTCCTCACCATTTCTTCTATCGTAAACCGTTCGGGCATAACGTGGATGGCAATTCCATATTGTCTCGCCGTTTCGGCTGTAATCGGCCCGATGCATGCTATGCTCACGCCCTTAAGGAGCTCGCTGATAGATTCTCGGCCCATTATCTCCACAAAATTGCCGACCGTGGACGAGCTCGTGAATGTGATCATATCGATTTCCTTATTCTTGAAGAGTCCGGCCAGGCGATCTCTTTCTTTGGCCTCCGGTTTTACCGTCCTGTAAGCAGCAATCAGTTCTACGTGCGCCCCTGCTTCAGCCAGCTTTTGGGGCAATACTTCTCTGGCCTTTTCAGCACGGGGAATAAGGACTCTCTTCCCGTTGACGCCGGCTTTCTCCAGCCCCTCAATAACTCCTTCGGCTCTGTACTCGGAGGGGATGTAATCGGGCAAGATATAGGCGTTTTCCAGAATCTCCGCCGTTTTCGGGCCGATCGCCGCAATTTTGCAATCTTTAAGCGCCCGAAGATCAAGGCCCAGGACCTTCAGCCTTGCAAGAAAATTGCCGGCGCCATTGACGCTTGTAAAAACGATCCAGTCGAATTCTCTAAGCCGCCTTATCGCGTCGTCTAAAGGATCCCAGCTCTCCGGCGGGATAATGCAGATAGTGGGGAATTCCTCGCAGGCCGCTCCCAGTTTTTCCAGTCTGTCTACCAGTTCGCTCGCCTGCTCACGGGTCCTGGTAACAACGATCCGCCGGCCGAAGAGAGGCTTGCTCTCAAACCAGGAAAGCTTTTCGTGAAGGCCCACGACCTCGCCCACTACGGTAATGGCCGGCGGCTTTATGCCTTTTTGGGAGACGAGATCCACAATATTTGCGAGGGTCCCGATTACTTTCTCCTGCTGCGCTGTTGTGCCCCAGCGGATGACAGCGACGGGGGTATCAGGCGAACGGCCGTTTGAGGTAAGTCTTTCTACTATATGGGGCAGATTCTTAACTCCCATAAAAAAAACCAGGGTCCCAATACCGGTAGCTATCTTGTCCCAGGCGATATTGCTCTCCGACTTAGTGGGATCCTCATGCCCGGAGATAAAAGCAACACTGGTTGTATACTTTCTGTGTGTTAAAGGAATACCGGCATATGCCGGTACGGCAATGGCTGAAGTTATTCCCGGCACTATTTCGAAAAGCACGCCGGCGGCGACCAGTTCCTCCGCCTCTTCCCCCCCTCGCCCAAAGATGAACGGATCTCCTCCCTTCAACCGGGCAACCGTTTTGCCTTCCTTTGCTTTCGTGATGATTAACTCGTTTATGTCACCCTGTTCCATTGCATGACAGCCGCCCTGCTTTCCCACGTAAACTCGTTCGGCTTTGTCAGGGGCGTAGTCAAGGAGGCGCTTGCTCGCAAGATAGTCGTATATTACGACATCCGCTTCGGAGAGCACTTCCTTGGCCTTTAATGTCAACAGGCCGGGATCGCCCGGCCCTGCTCCAATCAGAAAGACTTTTCCTGTTGTTTTTGAACTATCTTCCATATGACTCCATTCAGAATCGTTTCCAATGCGCATCAGCCCAATGCCCGTTGATACACTTTTTCGAGTACTTCTCTTGCTCCCATATCGAGGATTTCTTCAGCAAGTGAGATCCCCAGTTTTTCTGCTTCAGAAACGGAACCGGCCGCCATTTTTCTAAAAAGAAGGGTACCGTCCGGGTCAGCGACTATCCCGTGCAGAATGAGCTCCTTGCCATCTACCTTTGCATACGCCCCGACAGGCACCTGGCAACCGCCTTCCAGCCTTTTTAAATAGGCTCGTTCGGCCCTTAGGGCCAAAGCAGTCTCAGAATGATTCAGAAAAAAAATGGACTCCAGAAACTCTCCATCGTCGCGCCTCACCTCCATCCCGAGGGCGCCCTGGCCGATTGCCGGCAGCATAATTTCAACAGGCAGGAATTCCGTTATTCTCGCTTCCAGAGACATCCGGTTTAATCCGGCTGCGGCTACAATCACACCGGCAAGGGATTCGGTGGTGACCTTTCTGAGACGTGTGTCGAGATTGCCGCGAATGGAAACGACTTCCAGGTCCTTTCTGAAGGCAAGAAGCTGCGCCTTCCTGCGCAGACTGCTCGTGCCGATGCGAGCGCCGGAAGGGAGGTCGCCCAGTTTCCGGCCGTCACCGGAGATAAATACATCGCGGGGATCTTCTCTCAAAGTAACGATTCCGATATCGAGCTCGGAGGGCAAGTCGGTGGGGACATCCTTCATGCTGTGGACGGCAAGATCGATTTCTTTCCGCACCAAGGCATCTTCGATCTCCTTTACAAAAAGGCCTTTGCCGCCGACGTTGGCCAGAGGCACATCAAGGATCTTGTCTCCTTTGGTCGTGATCTTGATCAACGTTGCCCGCGATCCCGGCAAACCAGCCTCGATCTGATCCTTAACCCATGTAGCCTGTGTCAGCGCCAATGCGCTTCCGCGCGTGCCTATACGTATATTTTTAAGATCAACTGACACTTGTTACGCTCCAATCCTGATTTGGCGGCTGCGTATTGCAGTTCCGTCTGAGTAGATCATTGCAGGATAGCTGTGACAAGTCCACCTTGACAGTTCGCCGTTCACCTAGGAGGCTGTCCGATGACTGGGATCGTAGCGAGGGAAGTGGAGGACGGTCCCAAATATTCACGGATTTGAGGGACAATAGTGGACCTATGGCCCGAAAATCCGGGGATATTTGGGGCGTCATCCCACTTTCCGCAGTAGATCGCCAGTTGTCGGACAGCCTCCCAGGGTAAGAAGTGACCCGAATATGTTGCGCATTATCGGTGAACGGATAACGGTCAATGGTCAACGGTCAACATTTCAATGGCATGTGCTGCACGACTTGCTCGAACAGCTTGAGCAGCCGCTCGAACTCGCTGTGCTTGTAAACTTGCTTCCGCTCTTGAACGCACAGGCCGACATCAGTCTTTCCAGATGAGTGCCGTGACACTTCGGGCAGACTACGGTATCCGACTTTCCAAATACCAGTCTTTCGAAGTCTGCGCCGCAGTCACAGCAGTGAAATTCAAAAATGGGCATTTTCCCCTTTTCTCCTTTTTTCGTGACACGGGTTACGTGCGTTTCACAGCCGAGGGCGGCTGTGCCACACATTCCGCACTCCGTTGTCCCCGCGTCACCGCGTCTCCATGTCTCCGCGTCCCTCTTCTCATTCCGCACTCCGCACTCCGCATTCCGCACTATCTCTGATTCCCAGCTCTTCCATTATCGCTGCGGCAAGCAGCGGCACCATTATCTCGTGATGGCCGACAAGACTGTAACCCCTGCCGCCTTCTTTCGTTGGCCGTGAGACAACGTTTGTCATCGGACGATAATGACGTATGAAATCCATGTTTACAGCGCAAAAATCCCTGACGGTGTGTCCCAGATTCCGGGCAAGACTCAGTGCTTTCAAGAAGACCTCCGGCAATATAACCGCAGAACCGATATTGAAAAAGACTCCGCCCTCCAGCATGGAAACCAGGCTGCAAAGCACTCGGAAATCATGGAGGCTCGTCTTTCCTAAAGCTGAACCGTCTGCTTTCGGATGCATATGAATAATATCGGTGCCCAAAGCGACATGAACAGTAACGGGAATGGAGAGTCCGGCTGCCGTGCCGAGCAGACTCAAATGCTTATATGGCAGCCCGCTCACCATGATCTGCTCGCCCACGGATTCTCCCAGGCCGATATCCTTGTCAGCCCCTGTCGCCACGGCATCGTTTATGAAGGCGGCAGTCTCCTCGGCCATGCCAAAGTCTCCGGAACCCAGCACAGCACTGACGTCTTCCGATGTCCGCGCAACCATCGCCACTTCGACATCATGGATAACGCAGGCGCCGTTCATCGCTATGGCCGAGATTATTCCGTTTTCCATTAATGAGATCAGGACAGGGTTCAATCCCACTTTGATGACATGAGCGCCCATGGCCAGAATGACGGGCCTTTTGTTTCGAACAGAAGAGGCTACCTCGTTAACGATTGCACGCAAATCATTCCCGGCAAGAATGGAAGGAAGCCCCTGAAGAAATCCGGCAAAGCTCTTCCCGGCAAAGATTGGCTTCCCGAAGTTCTCCTGCGAGACCTTGCTCTGTCTTTCTGTGAGGCTGTAAGTCTTCAGCTTTCCGACATCAATCGGACCGGGTTTTGATTTCATGTAAAGAATTCCGGGAGTTTATTGGTTCTAAGGGCTTGCTCAGAAATAAATTGGCATTTTAGGCGTTCAGATTTAGGTCGGATTTGTTCGATCCGAGGCTGCAAAACCAGAGGAGCCTGTCGGACTTACGATGATCTACTGCGGAAAGTGGGATGACGGCCCAAATATCCCCGAATTTTCGTTGCATAGCAACACTATGCGCCTCAACTTCGTGAATATTTGGTCTCGTCCTCCACTTCCCTCGCGACGATCTCCTAAGTCCGACAGGCTCCTTGGAATAGTCGTTCTATTTCGAGAATTTTGCAGTTGAGGATCGGACGAAGCCGGCCTGAAGCCGGGATGCATAAAAAGCCAAGTTATTTCTGAGCATGCCCTAATGCGGGCCTTGAAAGAGAATATGATCCACCAGTTCACAAAGCACATGGCCGCAAAAACCATGCGCCTCCTGGATACGGGGGACCTTGATGGAAGAAACAATAAGTGGAATATCCACAATTTGAGCCACCTTCCCACCGTCTCTGCCGGTTAGAACAACCGTTTTTATTTCAATCCCTTTTGCTGTTTCCAGAGCCTTGATCACATTGGGTGAATTCCCGCTTGTAGTAATGCCCAGGACAACGTCGCCCCTGCGCCCAAGGGCCTTAACTTGCTTGCTGAAAACATCTTCAAAAGAATAATCATTGGCTATACTGGTCAGGATGGAAGTATCGGTTGTCAGAGCTACGGCTGGAAGTGGTTCTCTTTCTATCAGGAAACGGTTGACAAATTCTGCGGCAATATGTTGGGCATCGGCAGCACTCCCTCCATTCCCGAACAGAAGCAGCTTTCCCCCACTCCGGAAAGTCTCCGCAATGATCATTGCCGTTTCTTTAATCCGCTGCAGATTATCCAGTATGAATTGCCTCTTGACGCTTATCGAGTCTTCCAGGCTTTTTTCAATGATTTGGTCCATTTTTCTCTCCATTCAGCCGTTTCACAATAATATTTTTGTTAAAGGGTGTCAATGTGTAACCGTTCACCGGGGTGCAAGTAGAAGTGGGACTATGGCCGTTTGGAACACTGTTGAATCAAGCCAATGTTGAGAAAACATCCCATGTGGCACAGTCGCCTCGGCTGTGCTACATGACCATGACCTGAATGTATAAAAGGGGACCTGACATCCAGTCCCACTTCTGCTTGCACCCCCGTTCACCGTTGTCCGTAAAAACTCGCAAGAATCGAGTCCATACAACCTCAAAAGCGTCTTCTTGGCAAAGAGTCACGGTGATCGCGTATTCCCTTTCGGTCTCTGGGAGCCTGTCGGACTTAGGGTGATCTACTGCGGAAAGTGGAGGGAACGGCCCAAATATCCCCGACTTTGTCGTTACATAGCAACACTATGCGCCTCAAATTCGTGAATATTTGGCCTCGTTCCTCCACTTCCTCGTGACGATCCCCTAAGTCCGACAAACTCCTGGTCCCCGATGCCAAGAGACGAGGAACCGGAGACCACGAGCCAAATATTACCTGAAAAGCGCGAGGAACGTCTTTTCGGTCAACGGTGAACGGATACGTCAATGTCAATACCTTGCTCAAATTCACCGCCTGTATTCGGTACACTGAGATGTTAAGGGTCTGTCACGGAATAAGTTGCGCAATTCTGAGTGCTGAGGCACCCGTCTGGCAAGGCGCGATGAGGGCGCATACCGGGAGTATGCAACCGACGAGCAACGCAGCCGGACGGGATGGATCGGCGCTCAGAATGCCCAAGTTATTTCGTGACAGGCCCTAAGAGTCTGTTTCGAATTTCGAATCTCGTCCGGCTGTATAGGTCTGCATTCTCTCAATTTGCGGCCATCTGACCTTCCCGTCCCCGGACGGGAAGGACAGATGGTATTCCTTATAAAAATAATCAAAGAATCGTAGTGGGTCTCTTTTTTTGTTGAAATTATATTCATTATATGCTATCGATCCCGCAACTGTAGCATGTATGCGGGATTCCGGGCGCAACAACAGACTGAGGGCTTGCTCAGAAATAAATTGGCATTTCAGGCGCTCAGATTTAGGTCGGATTTGTTCGATCCGAGACTGCAAAACCGGAGGAATAGTCGTTCTATTTCGAGGATTTTGCAGTTGAGGATCGGACGAATCTGGGATGCATAAAGAGCCAAGTTATTTCTGAGCAAGCCATAAGGCAACAATGGGTACAAACAAAGGGCTTTAACCTAAATCCAAAAAGGGGGATAAATAGCTATGACAAAGGCGGAACTGGTAGCAAAAGTAGCTGATGATGTTGGACTGAAAAAGGTGGAAGCGGAAAAGACGATTAATTCTCTCCTAGGCACCCTGAAAGAAGTGCTGAAGAAGGAAGGGAGAATGGCCCTGGCTGGTTTTGGCACGTTTAGCGTGACAAAACGTAAGGCCAGAACGGGACGTAATCCTCAGACCGGGCAGCCGATCAAGATCAAAGCCGGCAAGGCCATAAAGTTCAAAGCCGGCAAGGCGTTGAAGGCTTTCATAAAATAGCGGACTGTTATTGATGTTGAGAAAAAGGCAGGCATTTTCTCAATGTCCTGCCTTTTTCTTTGGCTGGGAGTCTGTCGGAATTATGGGGATCGTCACGAGGAAGTGGAGGAACGAGGCCAAATATTCACGAATTTGAGGCGCATAGTGTTGCTATGCAACGAGAATTCGGGGATACTTGGGCCGTTCCCCCCCACTTTCCGCCGTAGATCATCCCTAATGGAGCCGGAACATGCTAATATACCGTGCATAGGTCAATGTCCAATATCGAATGCTCAATGTCCAAGGTCCAAGGTATTTGCTCCTGATTGGAAATTGGTTATTGAACATTGGACATTGGACATTGATCCTAAAACGGTATATTGGAAACTTCTAAGTCCCTAAGTCCGACAGACTCCTTGACAAGGTGCTCTCATCAACATAGATTTAATCCACATGGAAGAAGGAAGAACGAAACAATTGCAGACTTTGGAGAAGCGGGTCCTCTATTCTTTTGAAAATAAGGAATTACTAAATCAGGCCCTCACGCACAGATCATACAGCCATGAAAAAACATCCAGGCCTGAAGACAATGAATGTCTTGAATTCCTGGGCGATGCCGTACTGGGCCTGATCATCAGTCACATCCTCTATTCCCGGTATCAGAGTTATGAAGAGGGCGCGCTGTCGCAGCTAAAGGCCAGCCTGGTAAGCGAGGGCCGGCTCGCCCAGCTCGCAAAAAAGCTTGGGCTGGGCAAATATCTTTTTCTCGGAAGAGGTGAAGAACTGTCGGGTGGCAGAGCTAAGAATTCGATTCTCGCCGATACGTATGAGGCGCTTCTTGCGGCCTTGTATCTCGATGGAGGGATCGAGCCGGTCCACAAGCTTGTGCAGAAGCACTTCTTGCCGCTTCTTCCCGACTCTATCAGCAAGGAATTGATCCTTGATTATAAGAGCCGCCTCCAGGAGTATACACAGGAGGACCTCAAGGCGATACCGGAGTACGTAATACTTAAGGAATCAGGGCCGGAACACCAGAAACAGTTTACCGTGGGAATAAGACTTAGTGGTAAAATGATGGCAAGAGGATCGGGTAAAAGCAAAAAAATCGCCGAACAAAAAGCGGCAAGAGCTGCTTTGAAAAAGATTACGGCGGCGAAGGAGGAGGAGAGCTGATTTTCTTTCTTTTCCTGAGTTCCTGATTAAACATTGGTTCTGCTTCGGTTTGTTTCTTTCGGGCGCCCGGACTGTCGCCGCCCTATCAAAATCCCGTTTTCCGGTTATTAAGCGATGCCCCCTTATGTAATACCGGTTTTTATCCCCCATCAGGGATGCCCGCAAAGATGCATCTTCTGTGATCAATCGATCATTACCGGAAACTCCGGTCCGTTCCGTCCGGAAACCGTGTCGGCCCTGATCGAGGCCGGTCTGAAGAGGAAACGCAAAGAGAGCAGGTCGGAAGTGCAGGTAGCCTTTTATGGCGGAACATTCACAGGCATCGATCCCGGCATACAGGAGACCATACTCTCCATAGGCAAAGAATTCTGCGAAAAAGGAGCGGTAAATTCACTCCGTCTGTCAACAAGACCGGACTATATAAGTCCGGACACAATATCCCGGCTTAAAAAGTTTCCGGTGGAAACTGTGGAGCTGGGTGTACAGTCGATGAATGACGACGTTTTGGCTCTGGCGCGTCGCGGCCATTGTGCGGCAGACAGTATTCGCGCCGTAAGCGCACTCAAGGCCGCCGGTTTTCATGTGGGCATTCAGATTATGATCGGCCTGCCCGGTGAACCGGAGAACGGATTGCCCGCAAATTTAGGCCCCCTGTTTGATTGCGGGCCGGAATTCCTCCGGATATATCCGACTCTGGTCCTCAAAGGAACTATATTGGCCGGGATGTACAGGAGTGGAGCGTACAAGCCTTTGGAACTTCAACGAGCGATTGATATATGCGGGAAGATCTACCTCTTTTCCCGAGCGAAGAATGTGCGAGTCGTGCGAATGGGTTTACAGCCGGACACAAGTCTGGAGCGGAGTATTATCGATGGACCTTACCATCCCGCATTCGGTGAAATGGTGAAAGCTGAAGTCCTTAAGAACGACATTCTGAAGGAACTGGTTTTTCTTCAGGGCTCGGCCAAGGCACATTTGCGGGTCTCGCCATTCGATCTATCCTTGCTGACAGGTTCCAAACGGAGGGTATGGCACGAGCTCGAACGAGTTTGCAGGATTCAGTCGCTGAAAGTCAGTACCGATTACAGACTGGGCCGTGGAGAATTTCATGTCGGTTGCCAATGATTTCAAGTCCGGGTATGTGGCCATAATCGGCCCGCCCAACGTCGGAAAGTCCACCTTTCTTAACCGTGTACTGGGGCAGAAGATTGCCATCGTCTCTTCCCGCCCGCAGACCACCCGCACCAGGCTCCTCGGGATACATACCGAGCCGGGATACCAGTTAGTCTTCATTGACACGCCCGGTATTCACAGGCCCAAAAGCACTCTGGGCCAGACTATGGTCCAAACGGCGTTAGACAGTCTGCGTGAAGCAGACGTCGTTCTCCTGATACTGGACGCAAAAAATCCCTCTCCCGAAAATGCGATGCAACTTTTGCTCGACGAGCTGCGTTCCACCTCAAGCCCGGCGATACTGGTCCTCAACAAAGTGGACCTTGTCAGGAAGGACACCCTCTTACCGCTGATCGAAAAATACAAGAAGCTTTATGATTTCAAGGCCATCGTGCCCGTATCCGCTTTGACCGGAGAAAATCTGGACAGGCTTCTGAATGAAATCCTCAACTATACTCCCCAGGGAGAGCCTTATTTCCCCCCGGAAACCATTACGGACCAGCAGGAAAGATTCCTTGCCGCTGAGATGGTTCGCGAAAAGGTATTCGAGTTTACCGGCCAGGAAATCCCGTACGCCACTGCGATAATAATTGACGAATTCAAGGAACTCCCCGAAAAACACCTCGTATCGATATCGGCCACAATTCTCGTGGAA
This sequence comes from Pseudomonadota bacterium, assembly GCA_043806955.1. Classification (GTDB taxonomy): domain Bacteria; phylum Desulfobacterota; class QYQD01; order QYQD01; family JAZDGK01; genus JAZDGK01. The sequence goes on from JAZDGK010000066.1 coordinate 45,348, forward strand.
AAGACTTCTCAAAAAGGAATAATGATCGGCAAGGGTGGCAACCTTCTGAAGCGGATCGGTGAGGCCGCAAGAAAAGATCTGGAGATTATGCTGGATTCGAAAGTGTTTTTGCGCCTGTGGGTCAAGGTGCGAAAGGATTGGTCAAACAGTCCGGAGATCCGCAAAGAAATGGGATTCTGAAGAGCCTCCGGCAAAACTCTGTTTCGTGTTTCGAGTTAAGAAAACCCAGAACGCTCAACCAGAAAAATGAAAGGGTTTCTATGATGTTAACACGCAACTCGTAACCCGTAACCTGAGCATCGATTACGAGTGAGAGCACGAAGCAAAGACGGGACTTTTGCAGGAGGCTCAAAATGTCTCGGCTTTTCCGATACCGGCTCCTGACTTCTGAGCATGGGAGGCGAAATAACCAAGGCTGTTGTGAGCTATGAGAGATGAGTTCTCACATTGGTACATGTAAGAATCTAAATATGACCGCCGTAATCCTGGCTGGCGGAAAGAGTAAGCGCATGCAGACCAACAAGGCATTGCTTACTTTTCACAGGAAACCGATGGTGTCCCATATCTCTGAACTTCTGCACGGCATTTTCGATGATATAATAGTTGTAGCAAGTAATATATTGGACTACAGCTCCGCCGGGGTTACGACCGTAACCGATCTCATCAAGGATAGAGGGCCTCTTGGCGGATTGTATACAGGGCTCTTCTACGCGCCAGGATCTCATGTCTTTGTAGTCGGCTGCGACATGCCTCTTTTGAACCGGGAAGTAATCCGATATCTCATAAATCAGGTCAATCCCTCACTGGACGTTATTGTTCCGTTGCTTCCCGGCGGATACGAACCTTTGCACGCGGTCTATTCGCGAAAATGCCTCAAATTGATTGAGACTCATCTCAGGTATGAAAAATTAAAGATCACGGCCCTTTATGACCGGCTTCGGATCAAGGCCGTGGTTGCAGGGGAGTTCGATCAGTTTGACCCCATGGGAATATCCTTTTTCAATGTGAACAGTCCTGAAGACTTTGCCCGCGCCCAGTTGCTCTCTCAAGGTTTGCTCGGTACGGCTCCACGAAAACATGTACCCTGAATAGACGGACCCTGATAGGCGGGGTTTTCTAACCCCGCCGAGAATGGATGGTTCCGTTGCGGGGCGGCCCTGGAAAGGGCCGCCTATCCGAAGGGCTGGAAAGCCTGCGTATTATGGGTGCTTTATTCTGTGGATCTGTACTCAGCAATGAGTCGGCATAAAGGGTCAATCTGTTTCTGGGCATGCCCTGAGAGGGTGTCTAAAAACTCTCAATTTTGTTCAAGGTCAAGGAGGGCGAGGATTCTAACACTTGAAGGACTGAAGGCTGGGATGCTGGGAGGCGAGAAGGCTGAGAGGCAATCCCAGCGGGTCAGCTTCCCAGCTTCCTGGCCTTCTGAGGATTAGAATTCGAGCCTGACGCAGAGATTGGGCAAAAGGGAGAGTTTTTACACACCCTCTGAGAACGAAGTTGTTCCTAAAAGTACATAGCGAACTCACCAGGCAGTGTTCTTTTTGCCACATAGTAAACCACAGGGTCTCGCCGTCGGAAAGCACAATTCACCTCAAAAAAGCTGAATTTCAATGGATTGATAGAATGTCGATTCCTTTTTCGATCCGTGCCGTTTCTGAATATGTCCGGGCATGCTTGTTGCAGACGATACCTGATCGTACAACAAAGCTTTTCGGAGTGTCTATTTTGTATCAGCGAACCATAACCAATAAGGTACAGTGCACCGGTATCGGTCTCCATAACGGATTAAAAGTTGATCTGACTATAAAACCGGCCCCGGCCGATACAGGGATTATCTTTAAGCGTATCGACCTCCCCGGGGGACCATACATAGCTGCCGATTATCAACATATAAAAGATACGACCTTAGCTACAAGACTGGGGCTGGGCGATGCTGTCGTATCTACAGTTGAGCATCTCATGGCTGCATTCATGGGCCTCGGGATAGACAATGCCCTGGTCGAAATCGACGGTCCGGAAGTGCCCAGTCTTGATGGCAGCGCCGCACCGTTCGTCCTGATGTTGAAAAAGGCCAGGCCGGTTTCTCAGGGGGAAAAGAGAGAGTATATCAGGATACTGGAACCGATTCAGGTCCGCTGTGAAGGGAAGACCCTCTCACTCATTCCGGATGATTGCTTCAGAATAACATACAGCATTGACTTTGATCATCCGCTCATTCAACAGCAGTCTTACAGCCTTACCCTCTCTGAGGATACTTTCTGCCGGCAGATTTGCAACGCAAGGACTTTCGGGTTCCTTAACGAGGTTCAGAATCTCAAGAAAAATGGTTATGCTCTGGGTGGCTCCCTCGACAATGCCATAGTGATAGATAATTCTTCTATCTTGAACGAGGGCGGGCTCAGATTTGAAAATGAATTTGTGCGTCATAAGATATTGGATCTGATCGGAGATATGGCGCTACTCGGTAAACCTCTGCTCGGACATATTATTGCACATAAGTCCGGGCATGCTTTGCATCAGCGTCTGCTTCAAAAAATGGCACGCCAGACAGAACGGTGGCATCTTTGCCACGAGGTCCTCGAAGGAGAGGATTCCGATTCCGAGCTGTCCGGACTTGTTCTGGCAACCGGCGCCGCCTAGGCGGTCTTCTTTTTTCGTCCTTTGTTCCGCAGTTCCATTCTCACCGTCATTTTTCGTTGACAAAACTGGGACTAAGACATTAATTAGTTTCCGGACCGGAGACCCGGTTTCCTATGGTTCCCAGCCTGACGAAGACCGGTTCCGCCTGGAATACTGCAACTTCTTAGACGGTCTTGAACAAACAGTCGTACCAGTCGATATCTTTGGAGTTTCCATGAACAAGCCGAATTTTGCGAAATGTGGCGGTTTGTTGCCGGCAATTGCGCAGGATTACAGGACCGGCGAGATATTGATGCTCGCGTATATGAACGAAGAAGCCTGGGACCAGACTCTGGCCTCGGGCAAAGTGCACTATTTCAGCCGGAGTCGCAGGGAATTATGGCTCAAGGGCAAAACATCAGGCAATGTACAAATCGTAAAAGAGATTTTTCTGGATTGCGATGACGATACGATTTTGATTAAGATTGAACAACTGGGTGGAGCAGCGTGCCATACGGGGTATCGGAGCTGTTTCTTCAGAAAGCTGGAAGACAATGAATGGAGAACTGTCGGGGAAAGAATCTTTGATCCCAGGGAGGTCTATAAGTCTTGAGCAAGCTTAAACTCGGAATCCCCAAAGGCAGCCTGGAAAGGTCCACTCTGGAGCTCTTTGCCAGATCGGGATGGCGGATCTCGCTCAATTCCCGGAGTTATTTTCCGGAAATAGATGATGACGACATAGAATGCCATATATGCCGGGCCCAGGAAATGTCCCGTTATGTGGAAAACGGGACGCTCGATGCCGGCCTTACCGGCAGGGATTGGATACTTGAGAACGATTCTGATGTCGCGGTTGTCGACGAACTTGTCTATTCGAAAGTCAGCCAGCGCCCCACGAGATGGGTATTGGCCGTACCGGTGAATTCCCCTATTCAGAGACTGGAAGATCTGGCCGGTAAGAAAATTGCGACCGAGCTGCTGAATTTTACCAAGCGCTATTTTGCGGAGAGGAATGTCCCTGTAAAAGTTGAATTTTCCTGGGGTGCGACTGAGGCCAAGGTTGTTTCAGGCTTGGCGGATGCCATCGTGGAGGTCACAGAGACCGGGAGCACGATAAAAGCGCATGGGCTCCATATAATCCATGAGCTGATGCAGTCCACAACTCAGTTCATAGCAAACAAAGGCGCCTGGGAGGATCCCTGGAAGAAAGAAAAAATTCAACAAATAGCCATGCTCTTGAAGGGCGCTCTGCGAGCCTACAAAATGGTGGGCTTGAAAATGAACGTGCCCGATCATAAATTAAAGGATATAGTAGCCTTACTCCCCAGTCTCAACGCCCCCACCATAGCCCATCTTTACCAGTCGGAATGGTATTCTGTCGAATCGGTAATCGAGCAGAAAGCGGTGAGAGATCTCATCCCGAGACTTCTCAAGGCGGGTGCAGAGGGCATCATAGAGTATTCGTTAAACAAGGTTTTGTGAACATGAGACAAAGCAAGACAGTTTGGTTTCAGGCCGCCTTCTTCACAATTGCCGCCCTTGCCCTGGTTTCATGCGCGGAAGATGCAGTTGCGCGCCGTAAGAAGGCCATAGTGCATCTTAACCTGAGCGACACATATTTCAGGGAGGGACAGCTTCCTGCGGCCTTGGGCGAGGCCCTTAAGGCCATGAAACTGGACGATGAGAACCCCTCTATCCATAATGAGCTTGGTCAGATATACGCAACACGTGGAGAGTTCGATAAAGCCGCGCATCATTTCAACGAATCGATCAAAATACGGCCGGATTTCTCGGATGCTTACAATAATCTGGGCGCCCTGTATCTCAATATGGGAGAATGGGACAAGGCCATAGAGCAGTTCCATGTGGCTCTCTCCAACCCCCTTTACCAGACTCCGCATTACGCTCACACCAATATGGGCTGGGCATACTATCGCAAGGGCGACCATGAACAGGCCATCCGTCACTACCATCTGGCGCTCAGGTTTGCCCCGCGTTTCAGCCTTGCTTTTAACAACCTGGGATTAGCCTTTATGTCCCAGAACAAAGATGAAGAGGCGCTGGACGCCTTCCAGCGAGCTGTAAACTATTATCCCTCGTATGCGGAAGCCCGTTGCCACATGGGAGATCTCTTCCTGCGCCAGAAGCAGGAAATAAAGGCCATGGCTGCATTCGAAGAGGTGATTCGACTCTCACCGGACAGCATCTGGGGCAGACACGCACGCAAAGCCATGGCCGAACTGGAACAGATAACGCCTGGGGCGCAGGACGTAAACGTTCACCGTTGATTGTTCGCCGTTTACAAAAACAAGCGCCTTTCGGGTTCTCACGGACAACAGCAAACCGATAACAGCGGACGGTCGGACCCAAGCTGGCGCCATATGTGGCACAGCCGCCCCCGGCTGTGAAATCACGCCCCGGACCACAGCCGAGGGCGGCTGTGCCACATGCATAGCTCGCCAGAACAGGCTTAATTCAACAGCATTGACGGTCGGACCCGAAGGGGAAAAAGTTGCGGAGCGCCTGAGTTGAAAATCATATCATCAGACTTCATCGATAGTGTGTACAATTTGCATCAGCTTCCGAATGACGGACGGACGGAGATAGCGTTTGCCGGCCGTTCAAATGTGGGGAAGTCATCCTTCATTAATACTATCCTTGGCCGAAAAAAACTCGCCCAAGTCAGCAAGAGCCCGGGCCGCACTCAGTCGCTCAACTTCTATCTCGTGAATGACTCCATCTATTTCGTCGATCTCCCCGGCTACGGGTATGCGAAGGTGCCTGTTGAGATGAAGACAAAATGGAAGCACCTGATCGAAGGATATCTTTCAAATCGACCCACCCTGAAGCTGGTAGTTCTCCTCTTCGATATCCGCAGGAATGCTACCGAGGAAGATCTTCTGCTCCTGGACTGGTTCAGACTGCGCCACATTCCGGTGCTGACGGTCCTGACCAAAGCGGACAAACTGTCAAACAACCAGTGTACGGCACAGTTGGCCGCTTTCAGCCGTTCAATATCCGCGGACCAAAACAGCACTGTCGCATTCTCTGCAGTAACGCGCCAGGGCAAAGACGTTGTCTGGGAAAAGATCCTCGGCTTTCTACCCAACGCTGATTGAATCAAGCCCGCCTGCGCTCCTGAGTCTTTGCCCCTCAGAATGGCTTGAATGTAGCACAGCCGCCCCCGGCTGTGGCTCCGTCATAATCCGTCCTTCGGGGTTAAACCATCCGGAATTGTCCTTGACCTCGCCATACTATACATGAAAACAGCGAGGAGCCTAATAATCCTTGCGCGCCACTTCAAATGGCGCAATACGGCATATCGCGCCATCACGAGGAGAACATGACCAAACTGGTCCCACAAGACGAAGTAGACGCTGTTCTGCGAGCCGTTGAGCGATTTCCCGACGGTGCTTCTCTCAAGGCCATCAGCGACGCCTTGAAGAGGATGTGCCGCAAGAGGATCGCCTGCGTTTTATCGAGGTGGCGGAAACGGAGGCCATGAGCCTTCACGAGGGAAACATCGCCCGCTACCGCCTGCGGCCATCGCAATACCAGACTTGGCGGGAGACGTGGCGCTGACGAGAAGTGAAATGATGACCAAGCCCACCGAACACAAAACCGTCCAGGCCCGCATCCTCGCCTACGCACGCCGCTGCTTCTTTCTTCATTCAGTTGACGGCGCTGTACTTGACAAGAAAACAACGCGCCTGAGGCCCCACCCTGCTTCTTCAAAACCAGAAAGCTCACGTCTCCGCGCGACTCTGTATTGCCAAAGCTCGACGGCCTCGCAACGAGTTCATTTACGGCGGTTACGCTGCATCCCTTGCCGGGAGAGTTTCAGCATCTCAGTCTGCTTCAACCTGCGTCCTGACCCCCTCTTTCTGAATCGCGGGCAGGACCCAGGGCAGGAGTATGAACGCCGGACAGGCGGCAAAAAAAGTAAGCACGAAGAACGGCCCGTAACCAAATTGTTCAGCAGCAAATCCGCTCAGCATTCGGGAAATCGTGCCGCTGAATCCGAACAACGTAGTGAAAAGTGCGTATTGAGTTGCACTGAAACGTCTGTTGCATAAGACCATTAAGAACGCCATGAATGCAGCAGTGCCCAGTCCGCCGGTAAAGCTCTCAAATATGGAAGCAGAGTAAACAAGTATCTTCTGGGGTGCCAACGCGGCATAAGCATAGCCTAAATTGGACAGGGCTTGCAGCGCACCCAGACGCCAGATCGCTCGCCCGATTCCCCATCGGCTGGTCAACCATCCGCCTATGACAGCCCCCCCTATGCTGGCAAGCGGAGACAGGCTCGCGGAAATCAGGCCGATCTCAATCCGGGTGAAACCCCGGTCCACCCAGAAAGGACTGATCATCTGCCCCATCATTGCATCACCGACTTTGAAAAGCAGTATAAACAGAAGCAGGGCGATCAAATTGGGTTTGCGGCCCAGATCTTGTAAAGGCAAAACCCATGATTCCATGACCTTTTGCGGTGTACAAACACCGGATCGGGAATCCTGACGGCATCCCGGAGTGAAAAAGACTACACAGGCCAAGGTGAGCATGATGACGGACAGCCCGATAAATGAACCCTCCCACCCGACAAACTCGGCCAGAGAGATTATGCCGCCTCCCGAAAAAATCAGGGCCACCCGGTACGAACCGCTGCGGATGCCGTTTGCCATCCCGAGCTCTTTGTCATCGAGTATTTGTATGGTATAGCCATCGACGGCAATGTCCTGGGTAGCGGATGCCACGGCCATAACACCCAGAACGAACCAGATCAGGATTCCGGGTTGACCGGGATCGATTCGTACCGTGGCCGCAATGGCAATACCGATCAGGATTTCGGCGCCGACAATCCAAATATACTTTTGCCCGAAACGATCAATGATCGGCGCCCAGAGTACCTTCAGACTCCAGGCCAGGCCTACCAGACTGAGCAGCCCGATGCTTTCCAGGCTCATTCCGTTTGAACGAAAAAAAACCGACAGGGTATTGTTGATGAAACCAAAAGGAATGCCTTCGGCAAAATAGAGTAGACTGATGACGAAGATTTTGGTTCCGGGAATGCCAAATATCGATTTTTTTAACATTAATGGAGGGGATTTTTCGGCCCTTTGCCTCGACCGAAGCTCACGACGGATTTCGATTTTTACTGAAAATCGTTTGCTCGTAAGGACCAATTAATGATGACTTCGTAAAAAGTCAGAAAGTACCACCTTTTGTCATTCCGGCCCCGTATCAAGTACGGGGTAAACTTCAGCCGGAATCCAGTCTATTCAACTGGTTACTGAGGATCTGGACTCCGGTTTTCACCGGAGTGACGACCTTTTACGAGACCATCAATTAACAGGTTGGAGTAGAAAGGCAAAAAAGCCTTTCTACTCTGCCTTGCTCTCTTTAGGGGCCGGAGCTTCAGAGGCTTTCTTTTCAGAAGAGTTGTTCTCCGCGGGTTTTGAAGCGCTGAAATTTTTTCCCGCATAGTCGGTTACATACCACCCGCTGCCCTTCAGGTGAAAAGAGCTGCAGGAAATGAGTTTCTTCAGTCCTCCTGAGCAGTGTGGGCACTCCGTCAAAGGAGCATCGGAGATCTTTTGCCAGGATTCGGTAATTCGGGAACATTGCTGACATTGATACTCATAAACCGGCACGTTACTACACCTCCTATCTATATGTAGATTGATGATCTAAAGCTGCAATTCTCCTATGCTTTGTTCTGTGGAATCGGACCTGGTCCATACTCCGCCGAGACCGGATCCAAAAAGACCTGCATGTCCCTCATAGTTCCGCAGGACCGGATCAATACCGCTGACAGGAACCGCCCTAAGGATTTCAGAGGTGGTTCGATGAACTCTGGTTTCTTCACCGGTACGTTCCTGCTCCGATGCATGGAACCGGTGAAGAAACCTTTTGAAACGCACTATATGCACCAATTCATGGGTCAGAACATATAAAAGCAAAGGGAAGAGGGCAATACCCCTCCCTCCGTTTGTGGCTTTTAGTATTTGATGGTCGTGAAGACAAATCTTATAAAACTCGTACCGGCCTCTGCCTGATGGAGATTTCGCGGGATCCTGCCTGTATCGCGCAACCTGAGCAAAGACGCCAGCGACTATTTCTTCGCTGGTCAGATCCTTGAGAGTACGGACATCATACGGCGCATTTTTCCAGTCCGTCGAGGACAGTTTGTAGTAGTCACTCGCTATCTGCTCAGCAAGCACGAGAGCATCATCCACTATACGTAAATGATTCTCGTTGAAATATACCATATCCATTTTAGCCCAAATACTCCATCAGACCGAAGCGATCCTTCCTATCGAC
>JAZDGK010000067.1:0-4158 GCA_043806955.1 Pseudomonadota bacterium
AGTTTCGTCCTGAAGAATAAAAACTCCGTCGTTCGCCTGTTCGACCAAGGCTGAATACTTGGCCTCCGATTCGAGCGACGCCTGTTCGGCCTGCCTGCGTTCGGTTATCTCCTGCCGCAATTCTTCGTTGGCTGCGGCCAGTTCAGAGGTTCTTTCTTTAACTCGAATCTCTAATTCCTCGTAAGCCTTTCGGAGTTGCTGCTCCGCGCGTCTCCGGTCTCTTCTCACCTCTGCCTCGCGCAGTTCGCGCTCAATAGCGGGGACAAGCCGGAGGAGATTATTCTTCATGATGTAGTCATGGGCCCCGGCCTTCATGGCCTTTACGGCGACATCTTCCCCGATCTTGCCGGACAGGATTATGAACGGAAGATCGATGCCGTGTTCGTGAAGGACATCGAGCGCCTCCAATCCGCCAAAATGCGGCATAACCCAGTCGGCTATGACCATGTCCCAGGTCTTCCCGGCAAGCGCGACGGTCATAGACCCGGCGGTTTCGACGCGTTCGAAGACCACCTCATACTGTGCCCGCTGTAATTCACGCACCAGTAATTCAGCATCATATCCTGAATCCTCTACTATTAACACACGAAGAGTCTTCATTATTTAGAGCTCCTCAGGAATTTGTTCAAGCCACAAAGCCACCAAGACACAAGGGCCAGAAAAGATTGATGCTGGATGCTGGTCACTGGATGCTGGATATAAGGTCCTAGTATCCGGCACCGAACATCTTTTCACGCATCTTTCTTTATCGAGTATCGAGTATCGAGTATCGAGTATCTGGCATCTGGCATCTGTCCCTTCTTTCCGCCCATTCCGCAATCCACAATCCGAAATCCGCAATTACTCATCATTCCCCCTGCGACGGTCTGTTCAGTAAGAGCCAGTAGAATCCCAGTTCCGACACCGCCTTGATAAAACCCTCAAAATCTACCGGCTTGGGGATATAACTGTTTGCTCCAAGCTTGTAACTTTCTATCATGTCCCGGTCCTCTTTCGAAGACGTCAGCACCACTATCGGGATCGTTTTCGTCCTTTCGTCCGATTTCATCCGGCGCAGCACCTCAAGGCCGTCGACTTTCGGAAGCTTAAGATCGAGGAGTACGACCTTTGGCCGATTGGAAATGTCCCGGTCGGCATATTTGCCGGCGGCAAAGACAAAATCCAGCGCCTCGGCCCCGTCCTTCACTACGAGAACCTTGTTCGCAAGATTGTTTTCCTTCAAGGCCCTCATGGTAAGCTCAGCATCGTTAGGGTTGTCTTCAACCAAAAGGATTTCCAGTTCCGTCGTATTAGTCATATTGTTCCTCTCATTGATCCTTCACCGCAGAGCACGCGGAGAACGCCGAGCATGACGTACATCTCTTCCTCTGCGCCCTCTGCGCTCTCTGCGGTTAACAGTTACTCTTCTCGTATCCCGCCCTGTCTCGGCAGGACGAAATAGAAGGTGGCGCCTTTGTCCACTTTTCCTTCGCCCCAGACTCGCCCGCCGTGCCGGGAAATGATGCGGTGCACTATGGCCAGTCCGACCCCGGTCCCTTCAAACTCTTCCACGCCGTGAAGGCGCTGAAATACCCCGAACAGTTTGGCCGCATAACGCATATCAAATCCCACGCCGTTATCTCTGATAAGATAGATGTTCTCGTCCTCTTCACGCCGTCCTTCGACCTCGATAACCGCCGTCTCTCTCGGTGTGGTGAACTTGAGGGCATTGGACAATAGATTTGCCCATACCTGGCGAAGCAGGATCCGATCGCCTGACGCGTGAGGGAGCGGCTTTACAGTGAACTCCACCTTTCGTCCGGAGAGACCGGACCGAAGCTCTTCAAATACCGCCTTGACCAGATCTTCCATATCTATATCCGAAAGCGCAATCTTTTGGCGTCCCAAACGCGACAAGGCCAGGAGGTCGTCGATAAGCTGACTCATTACCTGGGTGTTGGTACGAATGATGTTGAGAAAACGCCGGCCTTCTTTGTCGAGTTGCTCCCCGTAGTCCGAGAGGACCACGCGCGAGAAACCGTCGATAGCCCTGAGCGGCGCCCGCAGGTCATGCGATACGGAGTATGTGAAGGCCTCTAATTCCTTGTTTGCGGCTTCCAGTTGCAGGACGTTTTGCTTCAGGTCTTCGTTAAGGTTCTTTATCGCTTCTTCAGTCCGTTTCCGGTCGGCAATATCCTTGAAGGTTACAACCGCCCCCACCAGGACGCCCTCTTCCACAATGGGCGTACTGGTATACTCGACACAAAACCTGCGCCCGTCTCTTCTCCAGAAGAGTTCTTCCGTCACATGGTGCACCGCGCCATCCTTATAAGCGGCATAAATAGGGCATTCTTCTTCCGGGTAAGGACTTCCGTCCGCTTTGGTGTGATGGCAAATGGCATGACTGGATTTGCCGATGAGCTCCTCGACTTCGTAGCCGATCATCCGAGCCGCTGCCGGATTGACAAACGTGTGCCTTCCCCTGGTATCGAGACCAAAGATGCCGTCGCCCGCGGAAAGAAGGATCAGTTCGGTTTGGCGGCGGAGCCGATCGATCGCTGCTGCTGCCTGTTTGCGTTCGGTGATGTCGCGGATTATCGTCTGGTAGAACTTCTCGCCATCGGTTTGAATGACCCGCGCACTGATTTCTACCGGAAATGCAGCGCCGTCCTTCCGTTGATGGAGAGTCTCAAAGATCAGCCCCTTTTGCTCTTCAAGATCTCTCATCCGCAAATCAAAGTCTGACCGAGTTTCGGAAGACTCCAAATCCACCAGTTTCATTTGAAGCAATTCATCACGGCTGTACCCATAGGATACTACTGCCCGCTCATTCACCGCAATGATCTTCCGATCTCGATCCACGAGGAGTATGAGGTCATTTGCATACCTGGTCAGGTATTCATACCGTTGCTCGAGCGCCTGGCGTTCAAGTCTCGCCCGGTATTCTTTCAGAGAAGACTGCATATTCTTCTGCTGCCAGTAAAGGATCACACTTACGCCTGCAACTGCCACAAACAGGCCCGTGAGAATGACGACAACCCAGGTTCGCTGCCGAATGGGCGCGTAGACCTCGGCCTTGTCGATTTTGGCTACCAGGAACCACGGAGAATCCGGAACAGGCCCAAATGCCGCAAAAACCGGGACTCCCCGGTAGTCAATACCCTCCATCACCCCCTTAACCCGTCCGGCAATCGCCACGGCTGCAACGAGCCCCTTCCGGGTAACCGGATATTTTAGCGTCAGTGCAGTGTTTCTTTGATGGCGGAGCTCATTGAGAAAAACTACGTTGTTTCCTTCCCGCCGGATCAGAACCGTCTCGGCGCTATTGCTCGGCGCGGGCCACGATTGGATGAAAGGATAGAGAGTCTGATGGGCATCGATGCGCAACAAAAGGCTACCGGCAGGAAAGGTATCAGGCCGTTTGGAAACCAATAGCCGTTTGGAAACCAATAATGGAACGAAGATGTCGATGTGGATGTCTTTGGCGGTTAAGCCCTGGTGAAGATCAGAGAAGATTACCTTACCGGTCCGCATGGCTTCCAAACCATGCCTGCGGTCGTCCTCTGTGACCTCTTCCTCTGCGCGGACGACAGACAACCGCACGGTTCCGCGCTCATCGAGAAGGAAAAGACCCCGGTATTCTTCGTATTTATGCACAGATCTCATCCAGGCCAGGATCTCCTCTTGGAGCGCAGAGTCTCTGGTTCTAAACCATTGTTTGGCATGAGAAGCAAGGAACGGGTTTTCGCGAATAGCCATGGCCCGTTTCACGCGTGCGTTCCGCCACGCTGAAAGCTGAGCGACCTTCAAGTCGGCAATGGCGGAAAGCCCGTGCCGCACGTCCTCTTCAACATGTTCCCGTTCCGTCCTATAATAGAGATACCCCGCGCTTATTATGCCAATGGCCACAAAGAGAAAGACCGCTATGAGATACCAGGGTTTCTTAAAGGATTGCAGAGGAGAAATATCTGTTGTTTCCGTTACCATATACAGGCCTTCCTGTATTCGCAGATGAGCTTGCAGTAAAAAGCAGGTGTGCCGGCTGCTGACGTGTCTAGGAGCCTGTCGGACTCAGGATGATCTACTGCGGAAGTGGAGGGAACGGCCCAAATATCCCCGAATTTTCGTTGCATAGCAACACTATGCGCCTCAAATTCGTGAATATTTGGTCTCGTTCCT
>JAZDGK010000068.1:0-31642 GCA_043806955.1 Pseudomonadota bacterium
GATGTGTCCGAGACCGCGGTCGGTCTCCAGTCCGTCTATAGGGACAAGCAGGGCGAGCAAGAGACAAACACATATAATGGCAGTGGTAGGTACCTTTTCCGTCATAAGGACCGTCAACAAGAGCTCAAGAAATAGATGGCGTCGCAGTCAGAGTGGAAAGACCCGCCGCGCGAGGGCACGAAGTCGAGATTTGTGCCCGTATAGCACAAACGCTGATGAGTGTCAATTCGTTGTTGTTGCAGGGTGCGTTGGACCGGGGCGGGTGCGACAGAAAACATGAGCCACCAGGAACCTGAATGGGCTGGGCAAGCCCTTAGGGTTCGCTCAGAAATAACTTAACGTTTTATGCATCCCAGCTTCGTCCGATCCTCAACTGCAAACTCCTCGAAATAGAACGACTATTCCTGTGGTTTTGCAGCCTCGGATCGAACAAATCTGACCCAAATCTGAGCGCCTAAAAATGCCAACTTATTTCTGAGCAAGCCATTAGGGATGATCTACTGCGGAAGTGGGGGACGGCCCAAATATCCCCGACTTTCATTGCATAGCAACACTATGCGGCTCAAATTCGTGAATATTTGGCCTCGTTCGTCCACTTCCTCGCGACGATCCCCTAAGTCCGACAGACTCCCTGGACAGGTACTTCTTAACAACATTTTAACTCTTTGTAAAGCAACAGGCCACCAAACCGCAAAGCAACAACAAGAAATATTTCACCACGAAGCACACGAAGAGAGAGATTTTCTTTTTCAGCCCCAACGGGGCGGAATAGTATAGCACGGGCAGCACTTGTAGATCATCATTAGTCTGACAGGCTCACCCAAATCCACCGCCTGTTTTCTGTTGCATCCGCGGGCGAAGACAAAATACGTCCGTGAAATCACTTCACCTTGGTGGTGGATTGACCACGGACCATGGACCATTGACGATATGTTTTCGTGGTCTATCGTTCATCGTCTATGGTCAATCCGCCGCAGTAGATCAGATATTTACTTGCCCTGACTGACATTTGGCGGCGGATTTGGGCTCACAAGAGCTTTGAATTTGGATGGGTGTTGTGGTACAAAGCGGTTAAGACGGAAGTAAACTTGAGGAGGGCACAATGGAATGGCATAGAGTCTCTACTACGACCGGTATGTTTTTGCTCACGTTTTTTGCCGCGGGTTCGATTGTGGCCCAAGGGGCAAACAGTCCACAAACAGTATGTCCAAAAATCAGGGAGTGCCCAAAGAAGGCTTGTGGAAAAGGGCAGTATCAGCAGGGAGAAATCCTGGTGAAATTCAAAAAGGACGTTTCCAAAGAGGCAATCGAGGGCGTGAATAAGAGCGTTGGAACCGAGGTTATAAAGCACTTCCACCACATCGGGGCTTACCTTCTAAAGCTTCCGGCCGGCATGGAAGTAAAAGACGGCATCAAAGTGTATCAAGGGCAGCCGGAAGTGGAATATGCCGAGCCCAACTACAAGGTGAGCACAGACCCGGTCATAAAGTGAATTCGGTTGTTTCTGGGCCAGGAAGGAGGCAGGATCAAAATAACTCCTCCGCTTTTCGAGATCGTTTCCAATTTGTTAAAGCAGGGCGTTTCTTCTTGTTCAACGGGGCTCGATACCCGTCTTGAGAGAATTATGATTCCGGATTTCCGCCTCAGGCGGTCTAGGACTGCCCTTTACCCATAAGTCCTGCATAGCATTGTGAATGGGCAAAATTATGTTCTCCTGACCTGGATCCCCAATACTGTTGAATTAAGGAGGTCTGAACCCAGATCCCTGTTCCTTAAAGTAGATGCATGTGGCACAGCCGAGGGCGGCTGTGCCACACAGATGTCTTTTCGATACCGACTTGATTCAACAGGCATTCGTATCAGCCCAGTCCCACTTCTACTTGCACCCAAGCATTAGTGTCGCCCTGACGCGGCGACTGATCGGGGGGGAGTAGAACTGTCATGGACTCTTCTGCAAGTTGATGCACTTGAGCTTTTGAATTTGATAAAAACATGCTGAAGTCTGACTCAATTCTTTGCGGCTGGCTACGCTTTGAAAACACTCTTTGGTCAGACGGGAGGAAATGAAAGACGGGCTTCGGTGGTTTTTCCTGGAAGAGGGCTGCAGGAATTTCGCGAGTCAAATCGTGGTCCGCTCGCCATCCATGTTTAGATAGGATATGCCAAAGGCTTCATACAAAACTGATAGTGTCATTATTGTTCTTGTCGGCAGTAATATCGGGTTGCGCCTGCTACCTGACGACGAAGGTCACTTTATCTATGACCGCTTGATCCTTGTCCACGAGGGCGAGCTCGTGTTTTCCCTTTACCGGGGACAAGCAGATCTGCGTGGTTGCAGTGCCCATATCCTCTCCATCCAGTGTCCAGCGCAATTCACCGCCTTTCACTGAGGACTCGCAGAAAATGCGCTGGTTCTCGGCCGGAATATCGGGGTCAAGGGCGATTATCTCTCCCGTGGCCGGATACAGAATCCTGGTGACCGGTTCGATTGTTTGCTTCCTGATTCTATCTGTCTCGGTACCGCGGATAAAGACTTCCTTCTTTATCAGGCCTTCGTCGGCAAAACAGACGGACCGGGCTGCAACCCCCTTGGGCACTTTCGGAGGTCTGCCGGGGCGGCCATGATGGAGATAGTTCATTATCTCGAACCATATCGGGGCCGCACCTGTTACGCCGCTTACGTCCCACATCGGGGCACCTTTGAAATTGCCTACCCATACCCCCACCGTGTAACTCTCCGTATATCCGATGCACCAGTTGTCCCGCATGTCCTTGCTCGTTCCGGTCTTGACCGCGGTCCAGAACCTGGTCGCAAGCGGATTCTCCAGGCCGAATGTGGAACTGCGGGCCTCCCTGTCGGAAACTATGTCGGAAACCAGAAAAGCGGCGGCGTCTGAGTAAACTCGCCTTTTCGGCCTTTTCCCCTTGTCAAAAGTGAGGGCAAGCTCGCTCCAACACCCGCCGTTTGCCAGAGTTCTGTAACCATTGACGAGTTCAAACAGGGTGACATCGGCGCTGCCCAGGGCAAGAGAGAGGCCGTAATAATCCTCATCGCGGAGGTCTTTAAACCCGAGTTCCTTCAGCCGCCTTAAGAATGCCTCGATTCCGATCAGAGAAAGGGTCTTGACTGCAGGAATGTTAAGAGAAGAAGCAAGGGCCGTCCTTGCAGTGACAGTGCCCTTGAAATCTCTGTCATAATTCTCCGGACTGTAAATACCTCGTTCAGTCATAACATTAACCGGCGAATCGTCAAGCAGAGAAGCAGGCGTCAGGATTCGCCTTTCAAAGACCAGCCCGTAGAGGAACGGCTTGAGCGTTGAACCCGCCTGCCTCCTGGCATGAATGCCGTCAACGTGCCGGGCCGAAGAAGCCTCTCCCGCATTCCCCACATAGGCCAGTATTTCCCCGGTCGGGTTATCCACAACAAGGACCGCGCCGTCATGTACGTTCCGGTTCTTCAGGGTGATTATGCACTGGATGAGCAGGCCGGAGGCGAATCTCTGCAGGCGCCCATCGATGGTACAAGCCTTTTTCTTGTCTCCGGGTCTGAGGACTTGGACTGCAACGTGAGGGGCCAGACAGGCCCTCGGCTTCAAGCAGTACGGCCGGGTCAGGCTCTCTCTGCCCAGTGCTGCAATCTCGCCGGTGCGCTTCTGCAAATCCATTCTTGCTGCGAGCAGACAGGCCCTTTTTACAACCATTTCTGCCGGCGCATTCGGGCTCCGGATGAGCGAGGCCAATACGACCGATTCCGCTTTATTCAGACCGCCGGGGGCCTTGCGAAAGAGCCCCCATGATGCTGCGGCAACGCCCTGAAGCTCGCCACGGAAGGTCACGAGATTCAGATACGCCTCAAGGATTTGCGCCCGGGACCAATCATGACCGAGCCTTCGGGCCGCCTTTATCTGATACCATTTCTGCACTATCGAACGGCGTCCCTTTCCGGCGCGAAGCTCGTCACTCAGAATTGATGCCAGTTGCATGGGAATGGTACTCGCGCCGCTCCGGCCGCTGGAAAAGAGATGCTCCTTAACGGCACGGGCCAGCGCCGGCCAATCCACGCCCCCATGCTCATAAAATCTCTTATCCTCAGAAGCTATGAGCGCTTGAATGAGTGCCGGAGATACGTCTTTGAGGCAGGTCCATTCGAGCTTCCGCCCCTCAAAATCCACGCGCATCTCATGAATGACCTCGCCGTGCCGGTCGAGCAGGAGGGCATCGGAGACCTCGTACGCTTTCCGCACCTCGCCGTAGGTCGGGAGATAAACCTCACCCGCCGGGTAAAAACGGGAAAGGCCGAGAGCGGTAGCCAGCAGCACAAGCCCGATAATCAGGCCATTGCGCCATTTAGAAAACTTCGCCACAAAGACACCAAGACACAAAGAAAGAATAGAAATATGTGGATCAGGAAAGCAGGAAAGCACGAAAAGAGAAGATTTCTGGACGCAGATGAACGCAGATTGACAGGATAAAGAAAACGTTCACCGTCGTCCGTCCACCGATAAAGCCAGTGTACAGTGTAAGCACTAGCCGATCTCATCTTCACAGCTTTCTGGCATCCCAGCTTCCCCGCGTCCCCGCGTCTCACCTTCTCACCTTCTCACCCTCGCACCCTCCCACCTTCCATCTTTTCGGCTTCCCAGCCTCCCAGCTTCCTCGCGTCACTCTATCCTGAAGGTTCCATTCGGTATCTCCCCCAGCATCTCCGGAGAGTAAAGCGCCTCGACCCTTGTCTCGGGCATCTGGAATACGCCCTCGTTATTGAGCCGCATGGTGTATTCCAACGACCATTTGCCTTTGGCCACGAATTCGTAATAGGCGCGAAACGCCTCGAATGACCGTTCTTCAAACGCCGGCCAGACCCAGCCCTTTTGTCTCTCCCCGGAGGTAAGCATACTTGAATCCCTTCCCAGGCCGCTCCCCAGTATGGCAGCCCCGGACGGAATGGGATCGTTTACGACCACCCAGGTCATGTCGGCCTGGGAATCGATCTCCAGCTTCACCCGGACCACATCGCCGCTGGTCCATTTGCCCGGTTGCCGCTGCTCGACCGGGAGATAGCTCTTCTTAATCTTGAAGCCGCTCGAGAAAGGCCCTTTCAGCGGTATCGCCGCCAGGCTTTGTACTGTTACCCACGGCTTTCCCGCCCCCTGGTGCATGATTTTCAAATCTTCTTTTCTCTTGGGCCAGCCGAACTGGATACTGCCCCCGTCCGGCGATTTGGCCCAGTCCAAGGATTTCTCATCTTTTTGGATTCCCGCATGGCTGACGCCCGAAACCGGGGTTGCCTCGAACTTTTTCGCGAATTTTTCGAGAGCCAGGACCCCCCAGGCATTGGCCACCGTGGTATTCCAGCGGCCCCTTTCCTGGCGGCTTACGGCCCCTCTAAGCAGTCTCGGCATATCCTCCTTCCACGCCGGGAGGTCAAGGAAACTCAAGACGCTTCGCACCGCATTCGAGTCTATCGAGACCATCAACCACCAGAGGTAATCGGTCTTCTCCGTCGAGAAACCCAGAGTGGTCCCCTGGAAGTTCAGTCTTGACCTCACGACCTGCTCTGCCTGCTTCAGTCTCTTGTCGCGGTCCGGGATGTCCCTGCACCTGGCGAGCACGTTAAACCAGTCGAGCGCCGCGGATGTCGGCCAGAGATCAGGTTCGACGGCTATGGAATCAAGGAGGCCGGGCCGGGCCTTTCCGTATCTGGACAAGGCTTCGAGTGCAGCCATCTTTCTAATGGAAACGTCCGCAGTGGGCAGGGAGGACCACCTTATGACCCGGCCCTCGATAAAGCCCTCCACGCCGTTTTCCATCGACGATCTTTGCGGCTCGGGTATGGTCCACCCGGCTTCGTGGGCTATCGATAATATGTATGCGGTAAGCGTATCACTCCCCCACGGACAGGACGGGAAATATTTGGCCAGTCCGTCGCTGTCAAGATAGCCGGGGAGTTCGGCCATGACCCGCTTCCAGATCGCCTCGTCGCGCAAAGCCACGGCCTTGGATACTCTTTGTTCCAGGCAGACATATGGATAGGCTTTCATGTAGCGCACGACCCCGTCCACCTCGTCGGAGAGCCTTGGACGCAGGGAAACCCTTATGCCCCCGCGACCGGGGATTGCGTCCTCCGGCCTTTCGACCTTCATCGCAAGAGCGTCTTCAAGCTGCATGAGCGTGGCCTGAAAGACCCTGACCGGGGCAACCGTGACCACCTTTTGTTTGGTACGGAGGGCGTCCTTTGCCTCGCCGTCTTTCTCTCTGGCCGAGACCTCCCATTTCAGCGAATCCGTCCCATATGGAACCGAGACCGGCCAGCCCATCTCTGCAGCCTGACCGGGGGAAAGGGTCGCTTCAAGCGTATCGAGTGCCTTGGACTCTCCCCCCGTATCGATTTTCGCCGAGACTTCCACCCGGAGCGGTCGCTCCGAGGCATTACGGAGCGTAAACCCCGCCTTGAACCGGTCTCCCTCCTTTACTACCTCGGGCAGACCGGAGAGGATCATGAGGTCCTGCGTGGTCCTGATGCTTGTGTGGCCCGTACCGAAGAGGCCGGAAGCAGCACTGGCCACGGCCACGATCCGGAAGCTTGTGAGCGCGTCACCCAAGGGTATTTCTATCGATCCTTCTCCACTCTTATCCAGGGAGAGCCGGCCCTTCCATAACAGCAGAGTATCAAAGATCTCCCGGGTGCTCTGTTTTCCTCCCCCGCCCCCCGGCGGCAAGGCCTTGCGGCCATAGTGCCTCTTGCCGACCACCTGGCTCTGCGCGGTGGATGTCGAGACCTCATTCCCCCGCTCTCCCCTCATACTATCGAGGAGTTTCCAGCTATCGTTGGGCATCAGCTCCAGGATGCCTTCGTCCACTGCGGCCAAAGCCACTTCCGCGCCTGCCGGGAGCGGCTTCCCGTCAGCCTTTCGAACCGCGATCTTCACCGGAACCTTTTCCCGTATTTTGTACACGCTCTTCCCGGCCTGGACATTCACCTTCAATTCATGGGCCAGCCAACCCACCTTTATCTCGGAAATACCGAGCTTAAAAGCAGGTTTCCCCAGATCGACCGTGGCCGTGGGCTTTATATCCCCGACTCTCCCGCGCACGCAAAGCACGGAGACAAAGACGTTCGGGGCATAATTCTCCTTGACCGGCACATCCACAACCGGCGCTTTTCCTGAAAGCCGCTGGATGTAAAGGTCAATCACGCCTTCCCTTTCCACAGTGACGAGGGCGGTAGCCTCCCTGAAGGGCATTCTTACTTGGAACCTGGCCTTTTCTCCCGGCTCGTACCTCTTCTTTTCCGGCAGGATGTCTATACGGTCCGTATCCGAGACGTCAAACCACCATTCCTCGTCACCGGCGACCCACACGCTGCGGTTTACAACAGAGACGTTACCGGCATCATCCGAGGCGGTCGCCTGGATTATGACCTCGCCGGAGACCGGGGACTTGATCTCGCATATCAAGATGCCTTTTCCGTCCGTATCTCCCTCCAGGACCTGCCCGATCTTCGTGACCTCCGTCACGTGCTCGTAGGAATAGAAGCCGCCGACAAGCCTCTTTCGATGCGAATACCATCTCTGTTTAAAGAGATCCACCTTTACCCTGCGATTGGGTACGGGCTTGCCGGCAGTGTTCAAGGAAACAAGATGGAACTTCAGGGCATCTTTCGAAGAGACCCATGAATCAGGCTTAATGCCCAGTACAAGCATCGAAGGCCACAAAGGCACGTTGCCGGTTACGGTCTGAATCTCGCCGTTTGCATCTTTGAATTCGAGCTCCGTATGAAGGTTTTGAGGATAAACGGCCCTCGGGATCTCTTCTATCCCGGTCCTCAAGGCGCCCCCGGCGCCAAGGGTGAGATCCAGGGTCGGGAGCTTTCTTTCTCTATCTTCATCCCGGTCGTCTTCGTACCTGGTCGCCTTTCCTTCCTTGACCTCGCCGTTGGAAAAGGTGAATCCTTCGTAGTCATCAAACGCAACCGACCGCTGCGCGGTCCGGCTTCTCAGCTTGACCGGCAGGCCGGTTGCGCCCCCTCCGGAAAGATAAGTCACAAGGAGATCGACCCCGGTTTCGGACTGATTGATAATGGGCTCACGCGGAGGCAGGATCGAGGCCTTCATCAAAGGCACCCGAAACTCCTCCACCCGGAACGAGCCGGAGACATAATAATTTCTCTCACGCCGACCCTGGTAGTATTCATATTCATCGTAGGAAAAATTATTGTCGTCTTCCTCGAAATTGTCGACCCCATTCCCGTCATCGTGCTGCTCGTAATAAGTCACGGACTTTTTGTCTTTTGTCGCCTTCTTCAGCATTACTATACGGTAAGCGCCGAGCTTGGCCCCCTCGGGTATCTTCCAGACCGTTTCCGCTATTCCGCCGGCCGGATCCCACCGGAGAGGGAACTCATAGCTCTCGCTGCTGCCTTCATGCTGTACAGCCACGGCTTTGGGGATTCTGTCCTTCTTCAGAAGCGAAAACCCGGACATCACGTGTTTCCTTATGAAATGCTTCATGTGCACGGTCTCGCCGGCCCTCAACAGGGTCCGGTCAAGGACGGTATGGGCGACAACCGGTCCCCAGTAGGTCTCAACCGGGACTTTGAAGCGCCATCGTTCTATGCCTTCGATCCAGCTCGAATGGACAAAGGTCATATCGTCCGATGTCCGGGCAAAAACGAAGAGCCCGCCGCCTATCGATTCGAGGGCCTCCAGTTGCTCGGAATCATACCAGGCGTCTTCATCTCTCTTCAGAGGACATTTTTTCGGTCGCAATTCCTTCCCGATGTGCGCTATGCCCCTTTCGTCCGTTCGGCCTTCCCACAGGATCTCGCCGCTGCAGTTCCTGATAGTAACGGCTGCCCCTTTGACCGGTTCGGCCTTGTCCAGCGTCGTTACCCACACGACGGACGATTCCCGGCCCCACTTGAAATGAGCGGAGAGGTTCGTGACCAGGGCCGCAGTGGGGACATAAACCGGTTCCCTTGCGCCAAGGAGGGAGGCCCCCAGGATCGTACTCTCCAGCTCCACTACATAAAAGCCTGTTTTTTTCAAAGGTATGCCCACTACCTCAAAGGCACGCTCCCCGCCCGGTTTGGGCACCTCGAATTCCCCGGCCTTTGTTTCGCCCTTGAGTATCGACCTCGATCTCCCGGCGGTCGATGCTTTCCTCAGCCAGGCAATGAGATCTTTTTCATCTTCGACCCTTTCCATCCTCCCCAGGCATTTGTCCACAAGACCGGCCAGTATGCCTTTTTTCCCGGCAGTTTCCACGATCCTCGCCTTGACTTCAGGCTCCAGGTTCCTCAGGGTGACCGGGAGGACAGGATCGGCCTTTTCTATGATGCCGAAACGGGAGGAAAACTTGGCAAGCGGGGGATACTCGCCCGTGCTCACTCTTAACGGAAACTTGTCCCTGTTGGCGAGAGCCCGCCCCGCATCGTCCCTCAGGTCTGAAGGAATCTCAATAACGAACTCCGTTTTCTCAGGGAAGGGGCCTTCAAAGCATACGTCTTCGACTAATTCATCTTTGTTTTCCTTCGGCTTATAGACCTTGTTCGCGCCCTTCAGTCTTGTTCTGCCGGCAGACTCTTTCGGAACCGGGGCAGAGAACCCCAGGCACATGGAAAGGAATGGGATGCAGGGGGCTTCGGGATTCTCACGGGGGCAGGTAAATGTTGCCAGAAAGGGCGCACGCGACTTAAAAGAGAGGACCTGGTCTTCGGTTGTTGGAATACCGGCGGCGGAAATCACCCCTTTGCCCCAGACCAGACGCACTACCGCCTTATTTGGAAAACTTTGTCCGGCCTGCAGCACGATCACCGGCATGCCATCAAGCCTCGCGCAGTATTCATCCAGGAACTGGATCTCTCTCGCCTCACGTCCATAATAAGAGGATGCCTTGAGTATCGTATTTCTCTCCTCCCCTTTCAGTATCCTCACCCCGATCCGTTCGCCTATTCCCTCCACGGAAAATGAGACGTTCGCCGGTATCGATTCTTCTGTGGCCTCCGTGTCAAGGGTCAGAATAAATATCTGGTTTTCATCGACCCCTGACCCCTCATAGGGCTCCGACCGAACAACGGCCGGGCCGCCGGTCGAGAATGAAAATGCCCGCTCGCCGGTCAGTTCCTTCCCGGAGAGGGTTTTCATACCCGGCTTCAATTCAAACTCGCAAACGATACCCGCCGGAAGATCCTCATCAAAGTCGTATATCCAGTTTTTTCCGTCGGCCCATCGCCCCTTGCCCTTTGCCGGGCACTTCATTTCCAAGGGATCTTCGAGGCGCGGGTCGCCAAAGGCGACCATCTGCTCGGAGAATCTAACGCTGACCTGCCTCACTTTCTTCACCACCCCGTGGGGGCTGAATGACTCAACGCAGGCTGTTTGCTCCGCGTAGACCATTGTGCAAAGCAGGGTAAGGGACAGACAAACCAGTGCAAAAGCGGATCTGACTCTCATAACAGGACCTCCAGGTCATAACGGTAGATGAAGCACGGCCGACGGCGCAATCGTATGACAACAAAATCCGCCTTGTCAATTGAATTCCCTGACGACGAATAAACCAGGCAAACCACGAAAAATGGCAAACTCGCAACTCGTAACCCGTAACTCGCAACTCGTAACCCGCAACCCGTAACTCGTCCTTGACTATCTGGCAGTTTTCGGTAATTTTGAATGGCGGACCGCATGGTTCTTATCGACGATACCGGATGATTTTTCCAACTCCAGCCTATGATTCAGGTTAACAACTTATCAAAGGCCTATGGCCGGCAGGTTATTTTCGACGAGGTCACTTTCACCTTGAATTCAGGTGAACGGGTCGGTCTTGTCGGGAGGAACGGTCACGGCAAGACCACATTGCTCAAGTTAATCATGGGAGAGGAGCAACCGGATTCAGGCGCCATAAGCGTTCCTAATGGTTACCGGACAGACTATCTCTCGCAGCATATATCCTTTAAGGAAGGTGCCGTTTTGAAGGAGGCCTGCTCCAGCCTCATGGCATCCGAGGACGGTACGGATGAGACCTACAAGGCCAAAGCCATTCTCCTCGGACTGGGCTTCTCGGATGGCGACTTCCTGCGGAGTCCTTCCGAATTGTCCGGCGGTTACCAGGTCAGGCTGAATCTAGCCAAGGTTCTGATCTCCAAGCCCAATCTTCTCCTGCTTGACGAGCCTACCAATTACCTGGATATCGTCTCCATAAGGTGGCTCGGCAGTTTTCTGCGCAATTGGCGCAATGAGCTGATAATGATCACTCATGACCGGAGCTTTATGGATAGCATTACCACGCACACCATGGCTATCCATCGCTGCAGGGTCCGCAAGATACCGGGATCCACGGAAAAACTATACCAGCAGATACTCCTTGAAGAGGATGTGCACGAGAAGACCCGCATGAACGAAGAGCGGAAGCGCAAAGATATAGAGCAGTTCATTAATCGCTTCAGGGCGCAGGCAACCCGCGCAAAGGCAGTGCAGTCCCGTGTCAAGGCCCTCAATAAACGGGAGAGTCTCGAAAAACTGACGGAAATGAAGAATCTCGATTTTGAGTTTAATGCCGCACCCTTTGCCGGAAAATGGCTCATCGAGGCCAGAGATCTAAGCTTCTCCTTCGATCCCAAGACTCCCGCGCTGATTGAAAAATTCAGTTTCGCCATCGGCAGGCGGGACCGGATCGGAGTGATCGGAAAGAACGGCAAAGGCAAGAGCACGCTTCTAAATCTTTTTGCCGGAGAGCTTCAACCTCTGGACGGCACGGTCACACATCACCCCAATCTAAAAATGGGCCATTTCGGACAGGGCAATATCGAGCGCCTGACACCGGACAAAACGGTCGAAGAAGAAATCATGGACGCCCACCCGGACCGGAGCCGCGGAATTGCCCGGAGTATATGCGGGATCATGATGTTCGAGGGGGACAACGCACTAAAGAAGACGAGTATTCTTTCCGGTGGTGAAAAAAGCCGCGTGCTTTTAGGCAAACTTCTGGTCACACCGGCGAATCTGCTTCTGCTCGACGAGCCGACAAATCATCTCGATATGGAATCTATCGATTCACTGCTTGAGGCCATAGACGCCTTCAGCGGGGCAGTCGCAATCGTGACCCACAGCGAGATGATTCTTAATGCCTTTGCAGAGAAACTGATCGTGTTTGATGACTCCAATGCAACTGTTTTCCAAGGGACCTACCAGGATTTTCTCGACCGGGTGGGCTGGAGGGATGAGATGCGAGAACGCCCGGCGCCACGGGCTATTGTTCGGGCACAGACCGGAGCCGGCAAGAAAGACATCCGCCGGGCACGAGCCGAAGTCGTTGCCGCCAAATCAAAAACGATCGGTCCTCTCAAAAAAAGAATCGCTGAAGTGGAAGGTCAAATAACAAGTCTGGAGACCCAGGTAAATCAAGATACCGAGGCGTTGCTGGACGCATCCGCAAAAGGAGACGGCATATCTGCAGCGAAACTGTCAAAGGCTATCCATGAAGCCAGGAAGAAGATCGACAGCCTCTTTGGAGAGCTCGAATCGCTCTCACAGAAACTTGAAGAAAAATCACGAGAATTTGATGAGAAGCTCGAACAGAAAGGATGAGAGTTTGTTTAGTTTGTCTGGTTTGTTTCGTTTGTTTGGTTATTCCGTTCACCGACGAGGTCGGTGTGACTCAGTACTTAGGGAGCCAGAAAATGCTAATATACCGTGCATAGGTCAATTCCCAATATCGAATGTCCAAGAGACCCCATCCTGATTGGAAATTGGTTATTGAGCATTGAACATTGGACATTAATCCTAAAATCGTATGTTGGAAACTTCTAAGTCCCTTAGTACTCAGCACTGTCTCTTGCCGCCGGCAGGTATACACGCCAGGCCTTGGGCCGCCCTGGTTCATCCTGGAATACTATCTTGCCGCCATAGTACTCGACCAGGCGGTTGGCCATGACCAGTTCGAGGCCGTCGTCGCCACCGATTGAATTCTCGCCTTCACCTGCCGTTGATTGACCTTCCTCGCACTCTATCTCCAGGCAGAAAAGAGACTGGTCGGAAAGATCCGGTTCTTCCCTTCGATCCACCGGCCTCGCCGATATCTTGAGTTTCATGCCGTCTTCTCTGCCCTCAAATGCCGCAAAGAGCAAATCCTCCAGAATTCTCGAGAAATGCTCAGGGGCCATTTCGGTGAGAAGAGGCTTGTGGAGATCGATGACAGTCTGCCGGTTGGACTGGTTCATCTTCTTTGCAGTATCAGCCACTATTTCATGGATTGCAGAGCCGACTTCGATTTTGCGAGGGGTGCTGGTTTCGGGCCGGGCATAGATCAGGAAATCCGACAGGAGTTTGTCCAGCCTTTCTGAATCCCGCAGGATTATTCTCATCAGTTTATCCCGGTCGTTGATCCCGTTTTTAGTCAGGATCTGGATACAACCGCCAAGAGAAGCAAGGGGATTCCTTATCTCATGCGCCATGGCAGCGGCCAGTTCGCCGATGGAGGCCATTATCCGGTGGCGGTTCATTTGGGCCTCCATAGTTTTGAACTCAGTAATATCCTGAAATATCATAAGCTTTCCTATGACTTCGGAATCCGTATTCACGAGAGGTGACAAGGTATAGGAAATCCACAGGTCCTTGCCTCCGGCATTCTTGTAAGGAAATGCCCGAAGGCCGTCATCATAGTCCTGCTCGTGATCGAAGAGTGGAAAGACCCTGGACAGAGGTCCGCCGGTGATTGCCTTCGCGTCAAAGCCGGTAGTTTTTTCCGCGGCCCGATTGAAGGATGTGATACACCCGTTAAGATCCAGCGTCAGGAGACCGCTGTCTATCGACTGGACGACATTCCGGTGAAAGGCCGTAAGCTCCCGGATATCGCGTTTCTTTTCCGCAAGTTCAAGGTGGCTTCTCCGGGCCTGTTCGGACCAGTAACTGCTTAAGAACGCAATCAGATTGAAAGAGAGTATATGGATGGCTGCATGGTAAAAAACATCTCGCTGGGGCAAGTCGGAGAAGATGTATCCCGCAATTGGCGGAACAGTATAGCCCAGCCATTGGATCTCTATTAATCCGCCGTACAATACACTGCTCAGAAGGGCGACAAGGACCCCCCCGCGGCGGTAGAGGAGTTGACTGGCAATAATGATGACCAGGAGATAAAGGAAGGTGAACGGGCTTTTTATTCCCCCGGTTATGAAAATAAGCGCGGTTACGAGCACCGGGTCCAGAGCGATTTGAATGCCGATGACGCGATTGTACCTTTTGTAGATTTTCAGCAGAAGCCCATAGACTACGGTCAAAAGGTATAGTGAAGCTATGAAGAGATATAATGGAGAGAAACCGGCCGGTATCGCGGCGGAAAATTCGTCCTGCTGCGAAAGAACGCTGATTACCATCAGTACGGTCGCTACCACGACCCTCAGAGACATTAACCACAGAGCCTGACTAAGATGGGAATTCCGTTCTTTCACAATCCGCCTTCCATGTCCGGAGTGTCCGGATTCTAGGAGTCTGTCGGACTTAGGGGATCGTCACGAGGAAGTGGAGGAACGAGACCAAATATTCACGAATTTGAGGCGCATAGTGTTGCTATGCAACGAAAATTCGGGGATATTTGGGCCGTTTCCCCCACTTCCGCAGTAGATCATCCCTAAGTCCGACAGGCTCCTAGTCGGCTACTGCTGCCGCCATTTTGAAAATCGGCAAGTACATGGCTATGATCAGGCCGCCGATCGTCCCGCCCAGAAACACCATCATAAACGGTTCGATCATTGCAGTAAGGGAGTCAACGGCCGAATTCACCTCTTCATCGTAGAAGTCAGCGATCTTCCCCAGCATGGCATCAAGTGCACCGGTCGTCTCTCCCACGTTTATCATTTGAACCACCATCGATGGGAATACCCCGGTTTCCATCAGCGGTTCCGCTATCGGCCGCCCTTCGCTGATATTGCCCCTGACCTTGATAATAGCCTCTTCCAGAATCTTGTTACCCGCTGTGCCGGCCACTATGTTCAACGCCTCCAGGATCGGCACCCCGCTGGTGATCAGTGTGCCGAGCGTTCGGGTGAACTTCGCCACTGCTACCTTTCGGATTAAGGGTCCTGCTACAGGCGCCTTCAACAACAGGCCGTCCACCATCTTTCTTCCCGGGGCGGTGTTATAGTATCTCTTGAAACCGATAACTCCTCCAATTATGACTCCAATCATGACCCACCAATACGACTGTGCGAACTCGCTCATATCTATGACCAACTGAGTCGGTGCAGGCAGGGCCTGCCCGAAGTCCGCGAACATCTTCTGGAATACGGGAATTACAAAGATCAGGATTATCGAGACAACCAGCATGGCAAT
Organism: Pseudomonadota bacterium; assembly: GCA_043806955.1. Taxonomy (GTDB): domain Bacteria; phylum Desulfobacterota; class QYQD01; order QYQD01; family JAZDGK01; genus JAZDGK01. The sequence goes on from JAZDGK010000068.1 coordinate 15,324, forward strand.
CAAAAGTACAATGATCGGATAGGTCATGGCGCTTTTTACCTTCTTTTTCAAGCTCATCATCTTTTCCATATAAGCGGCCAGCCTGTTCAGGATCACGTCCAGAATACCGCCCACTTCGCCTGCCGCTACCATATTCGAAAAAAGACTGTCGAAAATCTTGGTATGCTTCCGAAGTGCTTCGGCAAATGTCGATCCGGTTTCCACTTCGTTTTTTATTTCCGTGATAACGGTCATGAATGTTTTGTTCACCTGCTGCTTCGCCAGTATATCGAGTCCCTGAATGAGAGGGAGGCCGGCATCAATCATCGTCGACAATTGGCGGGTGAAAATGACGATGTCTTTTTGTTTCACCTTCGGCTGCAGGAACTTTATGCCTGCGAAGAGGTCTTTCGGCTTCTGTTTGATCTTGGTTGGGTTTATCTGCATCCTTCTTAATTGCGCGCGTACCACCACATCGTTTACTGCTTCGATCTCTCCGGTTCTTTTTTCGCCCTTGTTGGTTTTGCCTTCCCAAACGTATACAGCCATGTCTTCTCTCCTCTATGGAAATGTATCCTATACTCAGTACTGTTTTATTCCGCCTTGCTTTCTAACCTATAAGAAGTGCCTAAGTGCACTAAAGTGCCTAAAGTTAAGGATGAAATCGATTAAATCCTCTCTCCGCATTCATTCCGCCTTTGTCTCCGCGTCATTCTTCTCCATTCCCCATTCCGAAATCCGCAATCCGAAATCCGAAATTCCTCTAATCTCCCACCGTGGCCCTGCCCACTTCTTCGACAGTGGTAACGCCGTCCAGTATTTTGCTCAGTCCGCTTTGCCTTAGACTTCTCATGCCCAGGCGCATAGCTTCTTTCTTTATCTCCATGGCAGAGGCGCCGACCAGCACGAGCTCCTTGAGCTCATCATGCATCGGCATTACTTCGTAAAGAGCCACCCGGCCCTTATAACCACTCTGATTACAGGTAAGACATCCCTTTCCCCTGCAGGTCTTAATTTCCCCGTCTCCCTCCTGCGTCAGACCCATGTCCTGCAATACGCGCAGCGGAATGGAGACTTCCTCTTTGCAGTTGGCGCAAATTTTTCTCACCAGGCGCTGCGCCAGAACGAGATTTGTGGAGGAGGCTACAAGAAAAGGCTCTATACCCATATTCAGCAGGCGGTTGATGGTTGAAGGCGCGTCGTTGGTGTGCAGTGTAGAAAGCACAAGATGTCCGGTCAGTGCGGCCTTTACCCCGATCTCCGCGGTCTCAAAGTCTCTTATCTCGCCGACCATAATGATGTCCGGATCCTGCCTTAGAAAAGATCTGAGGGCCGCAGCAAAGGACAGTCCGATATCATCCCGAATCTGGACCTGATTGATTCCCATGAGGCTGAATTCTACGGGATCTTCCGCAGTGGATATATTCTCGGTGACTTTGTTCAGCTCGGATAGCGCTGAATACAGGGTGGTCGTCTTGCCGCTTCCGGTGGGACCGGTTACAAGAACCATCCCGTACGGCCTATGAATAGCGTCCATAAAGTCCTCTAACTGCTTTTCCTCAAATCCCAGTTTGGTCATGTCCAGTTGGAGGTTGGATTTGTCGAGCAACCTCATTACGATCTTTTCGCCATACAGCATGGGCAGTATGGAGACCCGAAAATCCATCTCTCTGCCCTTTCCGATGAGCAGCTTTATACGGCCATCCTGAGGCAGTCTCCTTTCTGCAATATCCAGTTTCGCCATGATCTTGATTCTGGAGATTATCGCGTTTTTCAGTCTAAGAGGCGGATTCATGATTTCATAGAGAACGCCGTCAATCCTCAATCGCACCCGGAATATTTTTTCGTACGGTTCTATATGTATGTCACTGGCACGCTTCTTTATGGCGTCGGCCAGTACGAAGTTGACCAGCTTCACCACCGGCGCTTCGGTTGCCGCATTGGCCAGGACATTGGCGTCGGGTTCTTCTTCGTCACCGGCCAGGTCCAAACCTTCGTCCCTGAACCCGTCGATTACATCGGCCAGCTTGTCCGATTGATCATAAAACTTGTCAATGGCCTTCTTTATCGCCATGTCACTGGCGACGTGTATGACTATATTCGTGCCGGTAACGAATCTGATATCGTCAAGAGCGGAAACGTTGAATGGGTCGGCGGTGACTACGGTCAGTATCGAACCAACCTTCTTAATGGGGATAATCTGGTATTTCTGAACGACACCGGGCGGAATGAGTTTGAGGACTTCTTCCGGGATCTCCATGGTCGTGGGGTCAACGGCGGGAACACTGAATTGCTTGCTCAGAAACTGGACAAGGGCATCCTCTGCAACAAAACCCATCTTTATGAGGTGAAAGCCCAGAGAACCGCCGTTAGGCTTCAGTTCCTTGAGAACGGCCTTCAACTGATCCGCCGTGATCACATTTTCTCTAACGAGAAGCTCGCCCAGCCGTGCCGACATAAGTGTCCACCTAGTCTAATTTGATCGGTATAATTGGTCGTTTTCTTGAGCTGATCGTCACACGCAGGGAGAGGGGCAATGCTCTCTTAATTGATTGATTCTTCAGACCTGGATTATAGGCAACGGATGTCGTATATTGCTCTCCTATTCAAAAAGGTTTGGGGGCTTACCGTCAGGGTTCGGTGGATAGGAGAATGGGAGAGGCTCCCAGTTGAAAGAAAGCGAGGATTATATGGGCAAACACAAACACGAGTTCGTTAACCACTATGACGAAGGCTCCATTGTCTTCGGCATGAGCCGTGAGATGGATGAGAAATCACTGACAGCATTCCTGCAGAAATTTACGGACGATGAGTTAATGGAAGTATTGGTCAAAAGACTGTCCGACTCAGAAGTTACTGAAGTGCTGGACCTTGTAACCGGGATCTTGAGAAAGCACCTGGCCGAAGAGGAATACCATCGATACTTTCTGAAAGAAGACGTCCCCGAACATGGAATGGCGGAGTAGTGGAATCACCACGCAGAATTGGATTTGGGGGTTGTCTCTTTTGCGTTGACTTGGTATATAGTTCTTGTATAGTAGCGGACGCAATTACGGGCCTCTGCATTTGAATCGATTGCAGTGGCGCAGAATCAATGGTGGGCGTAGCTCAACTGGTTAGAGCACTGGGTTGTGGCCCCAGAGGCTGTGGGTTCAAGTCCCATCGCTCACCCCATTAACATCAAAGGGTTACAGAGAATCAGCCCTGTGACCTTTTTCAGTTTTAGATACCTAACCCGGCAAAGCCGGAACCAACGGTTCAAAGTTCAAGAGTCGATCACGAATGGCCTCTTACATCGGGTCGCCGGGTTTCACTGAGTCATCCCCCGGTTTCCCCGAGGCATAAACCACCCTGATAATCGTCTCCGCCTTCTCGGTCTTCTCAAGCTTTTCACTGAACATGCCCAGATGTTTCCCCAGTGCAGCCCATGCCTGAACCCGTGCAGCATGACTTGCTCCTTTCTCTTCGTGTCTGGCTTCTTTGAGTAGCCCGTCAATAACCATCGTTTGCGTCAACCCTATTTTTTCAGAACGTTCAGCCATTGTTTTTTGGATAGCCTCAGCAATAACAGGTTTTGACAGGTTTTCCGTTGCTATCCGGTTTGCTGTCTTTCCCGAGTAACCAGCCCGAATAGCCGCCTGCGTAGCGTTCAGGTCAATTAGATGTCAACCGCTTGTCCTGTCATTCTTCAAATACAGGACGTAGGTTTCTGCGAGGAGATCGGCCTTGTAAACACCGGCGTGGGTGAGGAAAAAATCATTGAGGTCCGAATCCCTACAGTCAAAAACACAGGTTTTCGAGAAGCCTGAGAAGTCTTTGACTTTTTCCAACAAGAAAAGATCATCGCTTATTTGATTTCGGCGACACAGGATTGGCATGACCAGTGAGTTTCTTTATTAGATCGGGAAGGTTAGGCATAGGAATAGGCCCGGAAGGCACATTCTCTTTCTCATAGACGCGCTTCAGGAAGTTTTCAGTATCCGCCCTATTCAGTTTTGGCGTTGGCTTGATAGGTAGAGCCAATGTAATCACCCCTTTTCTGTTCGTGTTCCCTATGGTTTGGCCTTCTTGTCGTTCATGGCCACTACTTCCGCCCCTTCTTTTTTTGTAGCGGATACCACGTCTGCCATGACGTTCGTTGCTCTCTGTAAGGCTTCATTGGCAAGGTGAGCATAACGCTTTGTTGTCCGAACGTCCTTATGAGTCAGCAAACGGGAAAGGGTGTAGATGTCAACCTTTCCGCTTGATGCCAACATGGAAGCGTAGCTGTGCCGTAACCCATGTAGTGGCCTGAAGTCCTTGGGCAGTTCTGCAAGTTTCCGGATCTCGCGGGATGGGTTCTTGATGTCATAGCGCCTGTTTCCGTCCTTACCCGGAAAGACATAGGCGAGTCTTCAACTTTCGGATGTGTCGAAAGAACAGCATAGGCCAGATCATTCATGGGGATCTTGTCGTCAATCCCGCCCTTGGGATCTTTCAGGGTAATAATCCGGTGTTCAAGGTCAACATGCTGCCATTCCAGTTTGAGCAATTCCCCTCTTCTCATCCCCCAAAACAATAAAGGTCACGAATTGTCTTTTCGTGGCCTTTTCTTTTTTTCCGGCCTCTAAGATATAGACTTCCAGATAAAGCTTTTGGGTGCGTTCGGGGATGTACGAAGTGGTACTATCCCCTCCCTGCTGCCTTCCCAAAAACATTATCTGGAAGTCTATAGTCCCCTCAAGGGCCGTCACAAACCCTCTCCAATTGCTTGCACGTTTTTCCGGAAAAGAGGCTTTACCATTTAGAAGCCGGTCCTGTAGAATAATTGAATGTGTTTAGATCCACGAACCAGATTTGGCATTCGGAAGCAACTGTAGAATGCCAAAACCACGGGTGCTCATCATATCAATCCATATCCTTTTCATTTCCCTCCTTCTCGTTGCATGCGGAAGCGGTGGTGGGGATGAGGGTGGCACTGTCAATTCAGAGCCCGGCGATCCCGTCCCTTCACCCCTTGTCGAAGTGAAAACCATCCACAGGGCGGTTGATCCGTACAACAATATAGTGCTTCTCGGGGAAGTCCGGAATGCGGGAGATGCGGCAGGCTCCTTTATAAAGGTCGAGTTTGTTTTCTACGACGTTTCTTCGAATGTCCTCGGGATCAAATCCACTTACATAGTGGGTAACTGCCTGACCCTGGCCGTTTTCGGTACGCAAACCGATACATGCTTGAAGCCGGGACAAACCGGCTACTATATCATGAGGACCAACATTAATAATTCTCTGGTCTCCACGTATACATGTACCACTTCTTTTAGAGACCTGGAAACGGAAGACCCTGGAGCGTCGCTCATCGTTACCGGAGAAACGAATGTGAAAGAAGACGAGTTCGGCTATCTGGAACTGGCCGGTGCGGTCAAAAACGAAGGCATATTGACGTTGGCTCTGGGCGTAGTGACCGTAATCACCAAAGACAAGAACGGAAACGTTGTCAATGTAGCGTATGATTACATCACTGGCGATACGGTCTACGTCCCTGAAATGGAGAAGAACACCGATACCGGACTTCGACCGGGAAGTACCGGTACGTTTTGCGTGGACCTCGGGGCCTTGCCTTCGAATGATCTGGAGCACATTTTCAAAACGAGCTGGATCGAGAGCTATGGGTATCGCTTTGCGAGCCGGATCCGTCCGGTTTGCCGCGATCGGTCGGAGCGGGATGAGTACATCAGGCGCCTTGATCTCAGCATCTCCCCGTGATGCCCAAACGGGTTCCCGCTTTTTCAGAATGGAATCACTATAACGCCTCAAATCCGCGGCTATTCCCATTTCCATCTCCTGCTCGACTATCCAATGGCAAAGAGATTCCATTTTTGAGGAACAAGAATTCCACGCTGGCATTCATTTTCCCACGCGAAGGAAATCGATCTTAAAGGTGTGTCGGCTTGTCTTGGAACGGATTGGATGTTTATCGCCATGTCCAGTGAGTTTTTTGTTTCTCAGTCACGATCTGCCGGTTCAAATTGCTGGCTGACAAGGGAAGGGAATAGGAATATATATTGCATAGGCAAAGAGTGGCGCTTAGCTGAAAGCAGATTGAAGGCTCTACAGGAGCCTGCCGGCCATAGGGAATCGTCACCTTCACGTTGCTCAGTAGGTCATCCTTAGTCCGACAGGCTCCTGCAGGTAAACCACAAAGAGTAAGGAGCGGGAAATGGCATACATGGATTATCTTGACACAGTACAGCAAGTCTATATCGCGTATTATCAGAGGCCGGCTGACTCTGAAGGGCTCCTCTACTGGGCGCAGAGACTGGATACGGACGGGGGCAATCTGACGGCTATCATTGATGCCTTCGCCACTTCTACAGAGTCCAACTCGTTGTATGGAGCCATCGGTTCCACTACAATCACCTCCGTGGTCGCCAGTATGTATCAGGCTTTGTTCGGCCGTGCTCCGGATGTGGAGGGACTGAATTTTTACGTGACCGGATTCAATGCGGGGACCTTTACTGCCGGTACTATTGCGATGAATATTCTTGATGGTGCGCAGAACGATGACGCTCAGGTCATTGCCAACAAGCTTTCCCAGGCATGTTCTTTTACTGAGGTAATTGATCCGGACCTGAACGGCGACGAGCTGCAGGCCACCTACGCCGGTAACACAGATGCTGAAGCGGGCCGCGATTTCCTTTCAACCGTGACATCGAGTTCGACTTCCCTGCGCACATCGGAAGGCGTGATGGATTACATCATGAACTACATAGCCGATTCAGACGACCCGGTATTTTGGGACTACACGGAATTCTGCTACACCCTGTCGACGGATGTGGATCATTTTGTCGGTGGGATCGGCAACGACTTTTTCAATGGACCACTCGACGTCGGCGGAGTGCAAACTTTCGGTTCTGCGGATATTATCGACGGCCGTGCCGGAACTGATATGCTCTATTTAGAAGTTGGTGGAGGGACCTACACGACATCCAATGTCGACAATATCGAAATATTTCAGGTAGTCGCCAGCGGTGCGGCCACCTTCGACATGAACGGATCCTCCGGCTGCACAGAACTGGGGAGCTTTAGCTCGGCGGATGTCATTTTCAACAATATCTCCAGCCCAAGAGTGGACGGTCGGGTCTGGTTCTCAAACACGGAGGCAAACCACACTTTCAATTTCCTGAACAGCAGCCTTTCCGAAACCACTGATAGATTTGATCTCATTCTGGAAGGCAACATGGGAGGTACGATTACCATTTCCGATACTGCCGGCCCCAATGCACTTGAGACCATTGCTGTGACCGTTGAATACTCTGAGGCCGTACTTACCGGAATCACCGTTACCGACTTGGGCGCTGCGACGCTGCTTGTATCCGGTTATCAGAACCTGGACCTGGGCACGTTGACCGACGCGACGGCCGGTGGAGCAACCCTGGATACCATCGACGCTTCCGGTTTTGCCGCCGATCTGACGGTCACTGCTGTTGCCGGCACTCCCTCCACGATCATCACAGCGAATGGGGCGACCACCACAACCAGCATCACATTGAGTGCCGACAATGGCACGGACATCATCATTCTCAACCCCACGGCGACCGGGGTCGTTTCTATTACGAACTTTCTGGCCGGCAGCAATGGCGATGATGCAGAGATGGATTTGTCGGGTGTAGAGCACGGGGAATATGTGCCCGGTGCGGATGATCTGGTCTCTGTCGGCAGTTTCGCAACGAGTCTGGCCGGCGGTGATCCTTTGACGTTTATCAGGATAGCGGGCGCAACCGACCTCGGCACGGTTACAGGAAACGTGCTGGTGCTGGACGGTGATCTTGCTGACGCCGCCCTGGCCGCAGAGGCTATGGAGACAGGCGGCTCCCACGCGTTGACAGCGAATGGCGCATTCAACGCTGCAACGGATCTATTCCTCGTCACATGGGACGATGGCTCGAACAGCTATATCGGCGTAGGGGAAAGTGCAAATGGCGCACTCGATAATGGAACGTTTGCTGCCGGCGATCTCACGGTAAATCCACTCGTCACCCTTGTCGGCGTTAGCGACGCCACTACGCTGGTCGCAGAAAACCTTGGTACGACTTTGAACGCCTGATTCACAAAGCGAACACCCGCCGCACAAAAAAGGGGGCCTAGGTTTTCACCTAGGCCCCTTTAAATTGGTAGCGGGGAGAGGATTCGAACCTCTGACCTTCGGGTTATGAGCCCGACGAGCTACCGGACTGCTCCACCCCGCGTCATTAACTTATTTGAAGTTACACCATAAACTTATTCCTGTCAAGACGTTGGAGTCTCGGTTTTCAAGCCGCGTTTTCACTAACACTTTGGGCTGCACGCCTTTTCAACCAACGAATCCAAGGCCCGGATGGCAACAGAGTGGGCGGGACCAAAAGTATGCACGATTCTGATCCAATCTCATTAAGTGTCTATTTCTTCAATTCTATTTGCTTGCATTAGCACATCTATTGGCTCTACAATTGTATAGATAAAAAAGACTCTGAAAGAAGTCTCAACGACTTTCCATCTTCGGTCTTCTTCCTATCAGCTATAGACTTTCAGATAATGTTTTTGGGAAGGCAGCAGGGAGGGGATAGTACCTGTTCGTACATCCCCGACCGATAACGCACCCAAAGGCTTTATCTGGAAGTCTATAGATTCAGGTCATGGTCATGTAGCACAGCCGCCCTCGGCTGTGGACTGAGCCTGATTTCACAGCCGAGGCGGCTGTGCCACATGGGATGTTTTCTCAACGTTGGCTTAATTCAACAGTGTTCCAAACGGCCACAGTCCCACTTCTACTTGCACCCTTCTGATGGTAAGCCCTTGACAAATATCCCTGTGATTATTATCGTTAGCAGTAATGTCCGAAGAGTGCTAACGAGTCGTTTATGATTAAGACAGATTTGCTTGAAAGAGCGCATAAGGTCCTGGAAGCAGTGATTCAAGAATATATTGAAACTGCTGAACCTGTGGGGTCACGCCGGGTATGTCACAAGTACAGCTTTGATTTGAGTCCGGCCACTATTCGTAATACGATGGCAGACCTGGAAGAAATGGGATTTCTATGCCAGCCATATACTTCTGCGGGCCGCGTGCCGACAGAGACCGGCCTGCGTTTTTATATAAACAGCATTCTTGAGGTAAGCCTCATATCTGAAGCTGATAAGGCTCTCGTCTCGGACGCATTCCAACAAAAAGCCTCTGCGGTTAAGGATCTTTTAAAAAACGTTTCAAAAATGCTCTCTTCCATTTCAGGTCATGCAGGAGTGGTGTCGGCTCCCCGCCTTACGCAGATGGCGTTCAGACACATTGAGTTCATCCGGCTGCGGCAGAATATGGTTCTCGTCATCTGCGTAGCCTCCAGTGGTCTGGTGCAGAACAAAATCATCGAAGTGGAAGAGGATCTGGTACAAGACAAACTGGACAAGTTCTCCCGCTATCTTACTTCTCTCTTGCCGGAGATGACCCTGGATGGCTTGAGGAGGAAGATACTTGGTGAGATGGCTGCTGAAAAGAGCCTCTTTGATCAACTTCTTTCCAGTGCTTTTGAGCTGACTAAAAAGAGTTCAGATAACGAGGAACAGGATATATTCATCGAGGGGAAAACAAATATTCTTAATTGTCCGGAACTATGTGAAATACAGAAGATGAAGGCTATTTTTGAAGCCTTTGAAGAAAAAGGCCAGATCATAAAAATACTGGACAAATGCATTGCATCACCCGGGTTGCAGATCCTGATCGGGTCGGAAAGCAGATGCTGCGGGATGGAAGGCTGCAGCATCATTGCATCATCCTATCTCGGAGGGAACAATGTGACCGGGACTCTGGGAATTATCGGGCCCGTGCGCATGGACTATAGACGCGTGATTCCCATCGTGGATTATACCGCCAAGTTATTGGGTGAACTTATTGAAAAGTATTATTGAGCTCGTCCGGAATTCTTCTTATCTCCGGATGAATATGACAGTGCCGGCCGGAATCAAATTACACCAAGCTGGAGCAAAAAATGCCGAATGATACAGAGACTCCAACTAACGAAGCGCAAGACGTAAAGGTAACCTTGAGCAAAGAGGCCCAGGAAGCACAAGCTGGTCCGCCTTTGGAAATGAGCCCCGAAGAACTGATGGCCCGCTTGAAAGAAAAAGAAGATGAGGCCCATACGAATTATGACCGCATGCTGCGCATGGCAGCGGAATTCGAAAACTACAAAAGGCGATCGGAACGGGAAAGAGCGGAATACCTGAAATATGCGAGTGAGGGACTGGCAAGAGCGTTGCTGCCCGTAATCGATAATCTGGAAAGGGCGCTTGGACATGCCCGGGACGATAATTCCGACAAGGAATCTCTTATCGGCGGCATCGATTTGATTCTGAAAGAGTTCCTCACCACAATGGAAAAGTTCGGGCTCAAACGGATCGATGCGGAAGGCACGACGTTTGATCCCCAGCATCATGAAGCGGTGATGGTCGAGGAGAATAACACCGTCGAAGACAACACTGTCATTCGTGAACTTCAAAAGGGGTATTCCTTTCAGGATCGGCTTCTAAGACCCTCAATGGTTGTTGTCTCAAAAAGAACAGGCGGGGCCTGATAAAACGCTGTTAAACAGTTTCCTTAAAGGAGGACGAAAATGGGCAAGGTTATAGGTATAGATCTGGGAACTACCAATTCCTGTGTCGCCGTTATGGAAGGGGGAGAACCGAAGGTCATCCCTAATGTTGAGGGGAGCAGAACTACTCCTTCGGTCGTGGCATTCACCGATAGCGGAGAACGACTGGTCGGGCAGATTGCAAAAAGGCAGGCCATTACCAATCCGACCAACACTATATTCGCAATCAAACGTCTCATAGGACGTAAGTATACTGATGCGGAAGTACAGAGGGCCATAAAAGTCCTTCCATATAAGATAGTGGAAGGCCCGGGCGGAGATGCTTATGTGCAGGTCAGAGACAAGGACTACAGCCCGGCTGAGATTTCGGCAATGGTTCTGCAGAAAATGAAGCAGACTGCAGAAGAATATCTGGGTGAGAAGATTACGGATGCCGTCGTAACCGTTCCGGCGTACTTTAACGACAGTCAGCGCCAGGCGACAAAAGATGCGGGGCGCATCTCCGGCCTCAACGTACTTCGCATTATCAACGAACCGACCGCAGCCTCGCTTGCCTACGGTTTGGACAAGAAGAAAGAGGAAAAAATCGCAGTCTTCGATCTTGGCGGCGGGACCTTTGATATTTCCATCCTGGAGATCGGTGAAGGCGTTTTCGAGGTAAAGTCCACAAACGGTGACACCTTCCTCGGTGGGGAAGACTTCGATTTGACAATCGTGGATTACCTCGCGGATGAATTCAGAAAAGACCAGGGGATTGACCTCAGGCAGGATAAAATGGCCCTGCAGCGGCTTAAGGAAGCAGCGGAAAAGGCGAAAATGGAGCTATCCACCTCGCTCGAGACGGATATCAATTTGCCTTTCATTACTGCCGACGCGACCGGGCCGAAGCACCTCAGCATGAAGCTTACCCGGGCAAAGCTGGAATCGTTGGTGGAAGATCTCGTCAACAAAGTTGAACAACCGTGCCGCATCGCCATGAAGGATGCCGCCTTGAGTCCCTCCGATATCAATGAGGCTATTCTGGTAGGCGGAATGACAAGGATGCCCAAAGTGCAGCAGAAAGTGCGAGAGCTCTTCCAGAAAGAACCGCACAGGGGGGTTAACCCCGACGAAGTGGTGGCAATCGGAGCGGCCATTCAGGCCGGAGTCTTGAAAGGTGAAGTTAAGGATGTATTACTCCTGGACGTAACCCCGCTTTCGTTGGGGATCGAGACTCTGGGCGGGGTAATGACAAAACTGATCGACAAAAATACTACTATACCCACTCGCAGGAGCCAGGTATTCTCGACCGCGGCCGATAACCAGCCGGCTGTTTCAATTCACGTCCTCCAGGGAGAGCGTGAGATGGCCGGCGATAATAAAACGATCGGCCGTTTCGAATTGGTGGGAATTCCGCCTGCTGCCCGCGGGGTTCCTCAAGTTGAGGTTACGTTCGACATCGATGCGAATGGGATCCTCCACGTTGCGGCCAAGGATCTGGGGACCGGTCGTGAGCAATCCATAAAGATCACTGCTTCAAGCGGTTTATCCGAGGAAGAGATCAAGAAAATGGTTCGCGATGCCGGAGTCCATGCCGAGGAGGACCGGAAAAAGAAAGAGCTGGTAGAGGCTCGGAACCGGGCCGATAGTCTCATCTATGAGACTGAAAAATCCCTGGCGGAGTATGGCGAGAAACTTGATCCTGCTTCGAAGACCGGCATTGACGAGGCAGTCTCCAGGTTGAAAACCGCCATGGACGGCAACGAGGTTAACGAGATAAAGCGCTGCACCGAAGAATTGACCAAAGCAGCGCACAAACTTGCCGAGACTATATATGCAAAGGCTTCACAGGCAGGATCTGCAGGTGGAGGATCCGGGGCCGGAGAACAGCCGAAAAAGGGTGAAGAAGAAGTGGTTGAAGCCGAATATGAAGAAGTGAAGTAAGCACAAAAAGAATAATGCTGCAGGCAGGCCTTTCCTTACCGAAAGGCCTGTTTTCTTTTTACGTGTCGGTCAACACAGAAAAATCGACTCTTTGCGAAGCTATCAGACCCAAATCCGCCGCCAAATGTCAGTCAGGGCAAGTAACTATCTGATCTACTGCGGCGGATTGACCATAGACGATGGACGATAGACCACGAAAATATATCGTCAATGGTCCATGGTCCGTGGTCAATCCACCACCCAAGGTGAAGTGATTTCACGGACGTATTTTGACTTCGCCCGCGGATGCAACAGAAAATAGGCGGTGGATTTGGGCAGACTTCACCAATTGAAATTGTTCCTCCAAAAGAGTATAGTTCGGCTGGGAGTCTGTCGGACTTAGGGGATCGTTCACGAGGAAGTGGAGGAACGAGACCAAATGTTCACGAATTTGAGGCGCATAGTAACCGTTCACTGTTGACCGTTCACCGTCAAGCTGCTCTTCAGCTATCACGAACCGATGCGGCCCATTTACGGGGAATACATTCACCGCATACCGAACAAAATCTGTGTACGTTCTTTCGGTGAACGGATAACGGTGAACGTTTACTGGCCGTCCCCCCCCACTTTCCGCAGTAGATCATCCTAAGTCCGACAGGCTCCTGGTAAAGGTATTCGGCCACAACTTGGGCATTCTGGAACTTTGAACCAGGGCTGAAAAGTTGTAGAAGAAAATTCTCACTGCAGGGAGACATCCCTATTCACATCCATCCATTCTGGAGCTACCCTCCATATTCCTTCTGTTTTCGTGGCTGAGTGTAAATTCTTTGGCATTTATCGCAAGGGGTCTAATATGAACGAGCTTGCTTACGCCAGCCAGGATCATGCATTTCGCACATCGTTTGCAGAAAAGCGCTTTGCCAGGTTTTGTGAGATGGCAGATGAAGTTTTTTTCAGCCTGGACCGGAATCTTTCTTTCACTTACATTAATACCATCGGGGAGAGCATAATCGGTTATCCCAGGCGAGAAATACTGGGGAGAATGACTCTAGCGGACGTAATACACCCGCTCGATGCCGATATCATAGGAAACCTTACCGAGACGATCATGGCCGGATCAAGTCCGGAAAAGGCTTTTTCTTTTCGCGTGCTCGACCCTGAAGGAGTCAGCCGGACTGTGGAAATGAGAATCTCGGTATTCAGGGACAATAACGAAACAGAGATATTGGGCATTGGCCGGCACGCCCCTGAACAGGAAAAAGAGAGCGGGATCAAACAGACCAGGGAAGAATTTGAAGTCCTTTTCAACAGCATTACCGACGGGATCAGTGTTGTGGACAGGGAGTATCGAATTTTGAGAGCAAACCAGGGCATGGCCCATCAGCGGGGTCTCCCTTTAGACAAGATGATCGGGGAAAGATGCTACGAAATATATTACGGCCGTCCTTCTCCGTGTGACAACTGTGTCGTCGAGAGGACTTTCAGAACAGGAGAAGCCTCTTCAAAAACGCGCGAGCGGATCAGGAATGACGGCACCATAGTAAGCGCAGAGGTTCTGACATTTCCCATTGTGGATTGCCGCAATGAAGTAATACAGGTTGTGGAATACTCCCGCGATATTACGGAAAAAAAGGCATTGGAGCAGCAGCTCCTGCAAGCCCAGAAGATGGAAAGCATAGGAGTTCTCGCCGGTGGCATAGCACATGACTTCAACAACCTTCTCTCCGGCATACTCGGCTACGCCTCGCTCCTGAAAACTAAGCTTTCGTCCGGGCATCAGTTTTACAAATATGCCGACACTATTGAGAACTCAGCAGTAAAAGCCGCACGTTTAATAAATCAGTTACTGACCTTCAGTCGCGCGGGGAAATCCTCCAAGAAAATAATCGACATAAATTCCATAATCAGAGAGACTATCCAGATCTTGGAAAGGGCGATTGACAAAGGTATACGTATACAGACAGAAATGGAGGATAGTCTTTGGGCACTGGCCGCAGACCCCTTCCAAATCGAGCAGGTTCTGCTCAATATATGTATAAATGCGCGCGATGCCATGCCGGATGGAGGTGTTCTTACTATTAAGACGGAAAACACCCGCATCCCCGCGATTGACCCGGCTGTGCCTGCCGAAGTCCCGCCCGGAAGATACGTCCGGATCTCAGTTTCGGATACGGGAGCAGGCATGGAGAAAAATATTCAGGGAAAGATTTTTGATCCGTTTTTCACCACGAAAGATAAAACCAAGGGAACCGGACTGGGGCTTGCCGTGGTCTATGGCATCGTCAAGGATCACAATGGCCATATTCAAGTGGAGAGTGAACCGGGAAAGGGAGCAAAATTCGACCTCTACATCCCCGCCTCGACCAAAAAACCCACAGACCCCGCCCCCGGTACAGAATTGAAAGAAAGCTTCAGCGGGAGTGAAATCATTCTCCTCGTTGATGACGAAGATGTCGTGAGAGGTTTGGGAAAAGAGATACTGGAGTACCAGGGTTATAAAGTCATCCTGGCCGGCAACGGTTTGGAGGCTGTTGGCATCTATGAAAAGCAGAATCAGCGGATCGACCTTGTCATTCTTGACATAATAATGCCGGGTATCAGCGGGGTGCAGACTTTTGAGCGATTAAAGGCGATCAATCCGGCAGTCAAAGTCATCTTTTCAAGCGGTTACAGCCCCAACGGGTGCAATGCCCCCGGTCTGAAAGCGGATTCGGTGAAGTTCATTCAGAAGCCCTACAAAATGGAAGAGCTCTCCAAGCTGGTGCGCCGCACACTTGATGAAACGTAGAACTATTTCGGATTTCAGATTGCGGAATGAAAACGAGTTGCGGGTTCCGGGTTGCGAGTTACGACCGGGAAATCAGTCGGTGAACGGTTAACGGTCAACGGTGAACGTTTTGCGAAATGGAAAGAGTAGCTCATGGAAACCATACTGGTTGTAGATGATGAAGAGAACTATCTGATTGTTCTCAGAGAGTTGTTGTCTGAAGAGAATTACGAGGTAGTTACCGCTGAAGAAGCCTCGAAAGCCGTCGAAATTTTTAAGCAGTCCGATTTCGATCTGGTGTTAACGGATATGAGGATGCCGAATATAGACGGCATCACCCTCCTTGGAATGATAAGGGCTATAAACAGCGACGTTCCCGTGATAGTAATGACCGCCTTCGCCACGGTTGAAAAGGCTGTCGAAGCCATGAAGAAAGGGGCTTTCGACTATCTGATCAAGCCTTTTCAGAATGAAGAATTGAAGCTGACTATAAGAAAGGCGATCGATCTCTATCATCTGAGGCGCGAGAATTACAAACTGCGCCATGAAGTAAGCCGGAGGTATCAATTCGGGAATATCATTGGCAAAAGTCCCGCAATGTTAAACATTTACGATCTGATCGAAAAGGTGGCCGGCACCAGGGCCACGGTGCTTATCTCCGGAGAGACCGGTACCGGAAAAGAAATGATAGCCAAGGCCATCCATTACAACAGCCCGCGTAAAGACAAGCCGTTTATCTCGGTGAACTGCGCCGGATTGCCGGAAACGCTTCTTGAGAGTGAACTCTTCGGACATGAAAAGGGGTCCTTTACCGGCGCCCTGGCCATGAGAAAAGGGCGTTTTGAATTGGCTGATGGCGGCACAATCTTTCTCGACGAGATCGGTGATACACCTGTTGCCCTGCAAATGAAGCTGCTCAGGGTCCTTCAGGAAATGGAGTTTGAACGTGTCGGCGGGACAAAGACGCTAAAGATCGATGTCCGAATCATTGCAGCATCGAATAAGGATCTCCGAAGAGAGGTTGAGAGAGGAAATCTGAGAGAGGACCTCTATTACCGGCTGAATGTGGTTCAT
>JAZDGK010000069.1:0-3305 GCA_043806955.1 Pseudomonadota bacterium
GCCCTCGTATTGTGGATATAGTTCCAGAAGCTCGGCTCGCTCTGCCAATTCAAAATCTCTGAAATCAAACCCCGGAGCTACCGTGCATCCCACCAGGGAATAGGAATCAGGCTCGTCTACGGTAGCCCCAAACCAGGAACCATGCGGCACGATTATCTGGAAAAACCGGCCCTCGTTCCATTCGGGACCAAGTCGCTTTTGGGAGTAGCCGTCCCCCGTTATTACGTGAATGGCTAGGAGTCTGTCGGACTTAGGGGATCGTCACGAGGAAGTGGAGGAACGAGGCCAAATATTCACGAATTTGAGGCGCATAGTGTTGCTATGTAACAAAAATTCGGGGATATTTGGGCCGTTCCCTCCACTTTCCGCAGTAGATCACCCTAAGTCCGACAGGCTCCTAGAGAACTGCCGGCGTAATAATGCCATATCTCATCTGATTTGATACGGTGAAGGCGCGAGACATCGTTTCCCCTTAACAGGAAGTAGATAGCTGTGGAAATTGATCTTGGATGAGAAAACCTCGGGGGTAATCCTTTGGAATCAAGAGACTCCGAAGATCTGTATGTCTCTCTGAAATATCCCCCCCTCGGGGTGCCTTGTCAAACTTAATCTCTCAATCCAGAACTCGGCGCCGTACATGTTCTATAGACTTTCAGATAGTGTTTTTGGGAAGGCAGCAGGGAGGGGATAGTACCTGTTCGTACATCCCCGACCGATAACGCACCCAAAAACTTTATCTGGAAGTCTATATCTCGTTTTCATATGGAAACTGTCCTTTCCGGTCGAAGCGACCCTGCGCTGAAACCCGCTTCGCGGTGCAAGCGTTCAGACATCAGCCTTCAACTCTCAGGAAAAGATCAAAACAAACGTATCTTAAACTGAAAGCTGATCGCTGATGGCTGAACGCTTGAAAGATTCGACAGGGAACAGGTATGGACTTTGGGAGCCCGTCTGACTGAGCTTAACAAAAAGTCTCTTGCGATCCAACCCCAAAAATAGAACAAGGGGCTGTTCGCCCCTTGTTCAAGAGATGATTCGACTGATTCCGAGTCGCTAAAGATCTGCCGTATCAGTGGAAGGCAACACAAGGTCCAAAGTGGTTATGGTGGTGCCGGTGGGACCGATAGTCATTTGAAATACGACCCACTGAATCCCTTCCCTATTAGCCGGGATATTGAATGGTCTGATGAGAGTGCTTCCCTGATAAACGTCTATATGAGCGCCTGAATTAGAAAGGGCAAAAGGCTTGCTTTTGGCATCGCTCGAGTTGTCCATTACGGAGAAGGTGTATCTTCCATCGGCCTGCTCATAAATCGTCATGGTTTCCGGGCCAAGACCATCCTTGTCGTCGAGATCGAGTTTGCAGTGCACCCCGCCGTACTTGAATTCCTTATTCTGCCAATAGACATGGAACCTGTCATTTCGATTTGGATAGGGCCCGGTCATGTGAGCATCCAGGTCCAGAGCATTATTCCAGCTAAGAATAATCCGGATTTCCGCATCTTCCATAATCGGAGTTATGGTGGCGTCCTGACCCGGTATGGACTGGCCGCCCACGCAGCGAATGGTAAAGTACATGGTTATGTATCCCTCTCCACTGACTTCTGCTGTATAGTCATCCGCATCCAGTTTCTGGATGCTGTAAGATCCGTCGCTTCCGGTGGTAGTCTTGGCGATTACAGGGCCGGTTTTGACGTTTATATCCTTGCGGAGATTCATGGTCAGACCGCTCACGCCCAAACCGGTCATGGCGTGGGTAATGGTTCCACTCACATTGCCGATGCCCGGAACGACCATATAAACGGGCTCCAGATAAGTTGCCGGACCGGCAAGAACATCAACATCATTCTGGACTACTGTAACGTACCCTTCCTTCGAAAACTCGACACGGTGGCCTTCGCTTAATCTCTGGTCGCCATTCTGAGTTGCCGGGACTATCAGCATAAAGATGCCGCTTCGGTCGGTAGTCCCCGATTTGACCACGGACCCGTCCTGGTAGACCTTTACCGAAACCCCGTCGATGGCTTGCTCAGTAAGGCCATCTCTAACACTGCCGCTGATTGTACTCATATAAACAGTGGTTTGCGTACCGGTGCCGCCACCGGTCGAAGTCGATGTCCCTCCGCCTCCTCCGGTTTCGCCGCCACCACCGCATGCGGCGAGAATCAAAGCCAGCAGGACTGTAAGCGCCATTATCCCAACCAACCTGATGAATTCCTTTTTCATGTACTCTGCCTCCGGTATCGAAGTCTTTTCTCTCCCTATAAGCAATTGTAATGCCAGGACGGCCTCGATCATCTCTAATACGCAATTACAAATACTTGTGGTCAGTTTTGGACGGCGCGAAAACGGCCCCGAAGGGCTCGATTATTCGATAAGAGAAACACCCTTCCCCCAAAAAGAGAAAAGTATTTCCACATATTAGAACTCCTGTTCCATAGGAGCCGGAAGTCGGGCCTTGACGGCTTAAGCCCGACGGGCTCCCGGCAGGCAAGCTATAGACTTCCAGATAAAGCTTTTGGGTGCGTTATCGGTCGGGGATGTACGAACAGGTACTATCCCCTCCCTCCTGCCTTCCCAAAAACATTATCTGAAAGTCTATAAGTACAGCTCCACAGAACAGAGTATCCACTTGTATGAGGGAGATCGGAGTCTCTTCCGGAGCCTTTCGGATAGGCAGCCCTTTACAGTGCCGCCCGGCGACCGACGCGTCCATTGTGGATACCCATTTGTGTGGAGCTGTACTTAGGGCTTGCGCAAGAATAAATCGGTAGAATTCGCGCCCAAATGTGCCATAGATTCGATCGATCTGAGGAAGCAAAGCCGGAGGAATAGCCGGCTATTTTGAGGACGTTGCGAGCGAAGATCGGTTGAAGATATGGTACAGTTGGGATGCGAAAATGCCAAGTTATTCTTGCGCAAGCCCTTAGTCGATCTTCGCAGTCTTTCCGAGAACTTCGGGCAGGTTTTTACGGATTAACCGGCAACCGCCCTGCTCTCATTTTCCCCCGTTAAACCGGCGGTGACACTGGCACAGGATGGATTTATATCGATTCTGGAAAAGATGCCCTTGTCGCCTATGCCGCAAGTTGAAACCAGCGGCATAACCCGTAAGCAGTCTCTTCAACACAGAAGATAGCGGGACTGTTCCTGTTCTGAAAAGAAGGTGTACATGGTTCGGCATCAACACCCATGCATAGCAGGAGGTAGACGTTTCTTTTATGATGACTTCAAGGCGGTTCAGGAACTTGTCCCGGTCAAAGTCATCTTGAAAGATCTTCTTCCGCTCGATCCCTCGAACGATT
>JAZDGK010000070.1:0-10674 GCA_043806955.1 Pseudomonadota bacterium
AAACGACGGTTTAGGCCTAACGGCTCCTGCATCGCCTCCCTTCAGGAACCGCGTTGATGCTTAGGGACGTGGACATGAATAATTATCCCATCTTGCTTGTCTTTTGATCCGGCTTCTGTGTTGCATCAAGGGTTACATATCCCGATATGCGCCCCTTGATGCGCCTTGAATCCGAACCAAAATCCAGCGCAATATTGGGACACTTATTTATGTCCACGTCCCTTATATCGGAATTCAAGTTAAAAATTCACTTGACCAGCATTGTTCAATTTAATATAAGAAAACATGATGCTCTTGCTTCGATCACACCCATTTTCAGCGAGTACACTTTTTCGGGGATGAGGCTTTGCCTGCTTTAAAGAAGAAAATAACCCCTGACGAATTCGTGGAATTGTTTACTGAACGAGTCCTGGAAAAAGGACAGTTTGCCGAGATGTATGAACATTTCTCGGCCGCTGTTCCACAAGAGGAGTTATCGGAAAGGCATTTTTGTGAATACTTGATGCTTTCTTTTTTCATCGACTCATTGTGCCTGAAATGGGCTTTTCACAACCAGGAGGCCCTTTCACTGCAGGCGCTTTACCGTGAGAATCTGTTGATCGAAGTGCCGAAAAGGCTTTCAGGTCTATCCTGCACCAGGGAATTGAATGATAATCTCGAAAAGCGGTTCAAAGAATACGAAAAAGCGGCATCTCGAATCAAATCGGTGAGTATGAACACTCAGGCCACCCTTGACAGCTTAACAGCTTTGGGAGAGGCGTTTTCGAAACATTTCGTAGGTCATGAGAATATCGAGACCATATTAAAG
Source organism: Pseudomonadota bacterium (assembly GCA_043806955.1). Taxonomy (GTDB): domain Bacteria; phylum Desulfobacterota; class QYQD01; order QYQD01; family JAZDGK01; genus JAZDGK01. The sequence goes on from JAZDGK010000070.1 coordinate 809, forward strand.
GTTAAATGGTTTTTTCTTATGAAAGAGGATGTTCTCTACGAAAAATTCCTCAAGCGTCTCGGCCAGACGTACAATGTGACATTCCAGTAGTTTTCCTTCTTCTGCCTATCTCTTAACAAATAATAATAGCCATTTTGTTCGTTCTTACTTAAGCTATAACAGGGTCTTAAGAATGAATGGTAACTCGTCTCATCAGTACCATGTTCATTTGGGAATAATCTGGCCGATCTTTTGCTTTATTGCCATCACCCTGGCGATAAAAGAGCTATTATCGATTTTCGGCATGGGCCTGATAATCCAGCCGGCCATCGGGATCGTAGTGGGAAGTATTACATCGTTATACCTTCTGGTCAGTTTCACTTTTAGAGAGCGTAAAGATTTGAAGGCCGGCAGCTTTGCTCCCATTGAAGCGGATGATCAATGCAGGGCTGAAGTAGCCGGCTTTCTGAAGAATATCCCGTCTCCATATTTCTCTTTCAATAGTATTGTTTTCAAAGGTCTTGTTATTGATCATGTAGTATTGTCTCCACAGGGGTGCCTTACGATTCATACACGCGGTTTGCTGGGCCGCATTTTTGGCTCCGAGAGCCAATTGCAGATCGACGGCAGAAACGCGGACGCTTTGCTGTCGGAGTGCTGGTATGAAGCTCATTATCTCCAGGAGCAACTCCAGAGAGAATTCAGAAGAGATGTTGATGTCTTCCCTGTGTTGTGCCTGCCCCGCATAGCAATTCAAGAGCCCTTTATTTCCAAGGGAGTTGTTGTTACCGATTTTAATTGTTTGAAGAGAGTTATTGACGGATACAGTGACGAAATCATAGGCCGGAGTTTCTTTCTAGTGTTGAGTGGTTTCCTGGCCAAAGCGGAAGCAGGAAGGACCCGGACCTAGGAATCTGGCCACGAAGACACAAAGGCACGAAGAAGAGTGAGCTGATTGACTTGCTGTTTGCCCCTTGACAGAGCTGGACTTTTGTCTTTACCATTGATCTTTTCGGAGGCTGCCGTGATAACCGACGTCTCAAGAAACCTTTTCTGGCTGGGGCATGATAGCTTTCTCCTTATGACTGCCGGCAGGGCCGTGTATTTTGACCCGTTTCAGCTCAGCGAGAATCTTCCTCCCGCTGAGCTCATCCTTATTTCGCACGAGCATTTTGATCATTGTTCCCCGGAGGACGTGGGAAAGATCCGGAGGGGTAAGACCGCAATCGTCACGGACAGGGCTGCAGCAGCAAAACTGAAGGGGAATATAACTATAGTGCAGCCGGGCCAACAAATAACAATAGAGGGTATTTCGATAGAAACCGTACCCTCTTATAATACCGACAAAAAATTCCACCCCGTTTCGGCAGCCTGGTTAGGATTCATTGTTACCGTGAACGGTGTGAGAGTCTATCATGCCGGTGACACGGATTTTATCCCGGAGATGAAGGACATTAGAACAGACATCGCCCTCTTGCCTGTTTCGGGTACATACGTAATGACTGCGGAGGAGGCTGCTGAGGCTGCCCTGGCCATCAGACCGGCTCTTGCCATCCCTATGCACTATGGCTCCATTGTCGGAACGGAAAAGGACGCTGCAAGATTCGAAGAGCTTCTAAAGGGGAAGGTGGAAGTAAAGATCCTGAAGAAAGCGAAATTCTGAAAGGGCACATAAAAGACTCTCCGTCGCCGGGAGGCGGCTGGAGTTTTATGAAGCTGACAGTTCCTCCCGAACCATCTGTACACCCGAGCTTGTGCCGATTCGGGATGCACCGGCCGCAATCAACGCAAGAGCCTCTTCCGCGTGCATTATGCCGCCTGCCGCCTTCACTTTCATTCGTCCGCCGGCAATCCCGGAAAGCAATCTAACATCTTCAATTGCAGCCCCGCACCGGCCAAAGCCGGTTGATGTTTTCAAGAAATGAGCGCCGCTCTCGAGTAAAGCACGCGCTGTCTCTCTTTTCTCTTCCAGCGTGAGCTCGCATAACTCCAGGATAACCTTTATGACCAATTCCGGCACGGCCTGGACGACCGATTGAACCTCTTGAACCACGCGCAAATAGTTGCGGTCCTTGATCCAGCCACGGTTTATCACCATGTCCACTTCTGAGGCCCCGTCTTCTCGAGCTGTCAATGCTTCCTTGACCTTCACCGCCGAGGTATTGTAACCCAAAGGAAAACCGATGACAGTGCCGACAGTCAGATTCTTCTTCCCGTTTGCAGCGGCATTTACGTAACAGGGCGGCACACAGACAGAGGCAAACCCATATTGCAGGGCCTCGTCACAGAGCTTGCATATTTCCGCCTCTGTAGTCGTCGATTTCAGCAAAGTGTGATCAATGTAAGGAGCGATCCGGTGCACCCTCTTGTCGACATTCCGCACTCCGCATTCCGAGTTCCGCATTTCATAAGCCCCGAGGCAATTCTTTCATCTCTTTATAGCTGAATACCGGTCCGTCGATACAGATCAACTTGTCTCCTATGCTGCAGTGTCCGCACTTGCCGACACCACATTTCATATGTCTTTCGAGTGTCGAAATAATATCGTTTTCCGAAAAGCCCATTCTGCATAGGTCACTGATTACGAACGAAATCATGACAGGCGGGCCGCAGATTATGGCCACGGTCTCCCGGCTGGAAACGGCAGCCCTGTCCCAGAGTGCTGTAACCGGTCCGACCGGTCCGTCCCAACTTGAATCAGGTTTGTCCACAGTGATGAAGACTCTTGTATCTTCTTCTTTACCCCACTCTGACAGCTCTTTTTTGAAAGGTATATCGGCGGGTGTCCTTGCCCCGTGCAATACGGTTATGCGGCCGATCTCCGATCTCCTGTGCAGAGAATAATGTATAAAGCCTCTCAACGGGGCTAATCCGATGCCTCCACCGATAAAAAGGAGGCTTTTCCCCCGGCATTCGTCAAGGGGAAAGCTCCTGCCGTACGGCCCGCGGAGTCCGATTTCTTCACCCACCCGGCAGCCGTGGATTCTTGTGGTTAGAGCGCCGACCCTTTTTATGCTCAAATCAAGGGATTGCGTTCTGGTGGGAGAGGAACTGATGGAGATAGGCACTTCCCCGGAATGGAAGACCGAGACCATCATGAATTGTCCCGGGCGGAAGGAGAAAGACTTGCCCCACTTTTTGCTCTTAAAGTCCAGGGTAAAAGTCTTTATGTCGGGCGTTTCCTCCTTGATATCCCGGATAACTGCAATTTGAGGCAGATAGATATTATTGATCATATTGTGGACTCCCTGGTCCTCATTCGTCGGTAACACTGCCCAGCGGGTAGGGCACTCTCAACTGCTCTCCCAGAGCCCGGGCTATAGCTTCCTTCGTAACAAGTCCCATTTCGATCAACTGGACGCCCAAAGGTTTCCCGGTAGCAGCCTGTCGTTCTACAGCAGATTTCAGCTCTCCGGCGCTGACCAGCCCCGCTTCGAGAAGCAATTCCCCCAGCCTCCTGCTTGCCGTGACAAAAGAGTACTTTTCGGCCTCGCACACCATCTTTAAGAAACGAAGCATATCAACATGACCGAAGCATATATCTGCGCAGCGGCCGCAACCGACGCAACTCGGGATGTTGTATTTTTGTTTGTCATAATAGAGCTTGTGGTAAAAACGTCTTTTTATCCGTTTTGATTTCTCGCCTCTGGGATTATGTCCTCCGGCCAGCCTGCTGAAACCGGCAAAAGTGCAAGCGTCCCATGTTCTTATGCGCTCTCCGGCATTCTCGGACGTGGGCCGGTCAAAGATATTAAAGCAATAACAGGTCGGGCAGACATAGGCACATCCTCCGCAATTCTGGCATCTGTTTCCGAGATCTTCCCAGATCGCCGGATCGACCTCATTGTTTATCATCTTGGTTATTGCCGCTTCCACATCAACCATATGACGGAACTTGCCTTCCGACTCAAGTACGATCTCATACTGTTCGTCTATATCCGCCTTGGTTGCCGGGATGAAAAAGTATGACCATCTCCGGATCAGATCCCATCCTTTTGGCCGGCCGATTTCGACAAAGAACTTGTCACCGAGATCCGTCAATTGGATATCGTAGCCATGGGTCAGGAATGGTCCGCTCTTTGCGCTCTTGCAAAAACATGCAGGTTGAGGTTCGTTGCATCCGAGACTGATCAGCAGTGTATTACTGCGACGGTCGAGATAGTACTTGTCCTTGGTTCTCTCCTGAAAGACAAGGTCGTAGAAAAGTACGGCCCGCATGTCACAGGAACGTATCCCGAAAAGAACTCTTGGCTTGTTCTCTGTTCGGTCGGCAAACTTGTACCCGGATCTGTCACGACTGTACTCGAAGAGGGTCTCGACCTGGGGCAGGAAAAACTCTTTGGGAGAAAAGGCGGTCCGGTTTTTCAGATCGATTTCGAGATTATCCATGGACGAAATCATTTCAAACAGGGTATCTCCATATCGGTTTCTGACCGGGGCTATCAGTTCATATTCTCTGTGCAGTTTCCGGAGAAAGGAGTTCAGGTGCTCTTTCTGCAAGATGAGTTTTTCCGTCATAATCCCGCCTTTTCCAGCCGGACCGCACATACTTTGAGCTCGGGTATTCTGGCCTGGGGATCGACTGCACTGTTTGTAAGCAGGTTGGCCGGACTCTCCCGGTAGTGAAACGGCATAAAAACAGTCTTTGGGGGGAGATCATCCACCAAAAGGGCTTTGACGCTTATTTCTCCTCGTCTCGAGATAATACGGATGAGCTCGCCATTCCCTATGGCCAGTTCCCGAGCATCACCGGGGTTGATTTCAACAAAACCTTCCGGCCGTTCTCTGTGAAGGGTGGAGGTCTTTCTGGTCACGGTGCCGGTGTGCCAGTGTTCGTATACTCGGCCGGTAGAGAGTATGAATGGGTAAACGTTGTCCGGCAATTCCGCCGGAGGGCGATACTCGATGCAGGCGAAAAGTCCCTTGCCCCGAGTGAAAGACCTCTTGTGCAAATACGGCGTGCCTGGATGGGAGCGACTGGGGCATGGCCATTGAAGACCGTTGATTGTCTCGAGGCGATCGTAGTAAACCCCTCCGTATATTGGGGTCAAGAGCGCGATCTCTTCCATAATCTCTGCCGGCGATTCGTAGACCATGGGATAGTCCATGTGATGGGCCAGGTCACAGATTATCTGCCAATCGGGTTTAGCGGCATATGAAGGAGAGACTGCTTTTCGAATTCTTTGTATGCGCCGTTCGGTGCTCGTCACCGTGCCGTCTCTTTCGGCGAACGCTGCTGCCGGGAGTACGACATCAGCCAGTTGGGCCGTTTCGGTCAGGAAGATATCTGCAACAGCGAGAAAGTCCAGATTCTCCAGCGAAGCTTTAACACTGTTAAGATCCGGATGACTGAGCATGGGATTCTCGCCCATTATATACATTGCTCGAATCGGAGATGGACCGTGGAACATATCCATGCTGGTCAAGCCCGGACTTGTGGGCAAATCCGTATTCCAGGCCCGGGCAAATTTGTCTCTGATTGCCGGATCGTCCACTCTCTGGTATCCGGTGAGCGTCCCGGGCAATGCGCCCATATCGCATGCGCCCTGCACATTATTTTGGCCCCTGAGAGGGAATACCCCTGTAAATTCCTGCTCAACATGGCCGGTCAGCATGGCCAGATTGGCTATGGACTGAACATTATCCGTACCCGAGACGTGTTGGGTAATGCCCATCGAATATATTACCGCTGCTCGTTTGGCCGCGGCATAAATCCGTGCGGCCTGCCTGAGGCCGTCAAGCGGAATGCCGCTGATTTCCTCCACCCGGCCCAGCTCAAACTGCATCAGAAAGTTTCTAAATGCGGCAAAATTTTCTGTTCGCATCTTTATAAATGAATCATCGATCAGCCCCTCTTCGAGAATGATTTTCATCATCCCGTTCAGCCAGAGCACATCAGTGGCCGGCCGGGGCCGAAGATAAAGATGGGCGAATCTGCCAAGTTCAATGCCCCTTGGATCTATGACTATCAACCTGGCGCCCTTGTCCACGGCCTTCAGTATGAACCGCGCGATTTGAGGGTGCTGTTGCGTCGTATTGGAGCCTGTAACCAGTATGACTTCGGCCTCGCCAAGCTCCGAAATCGAGTTGGTCATGGCCCCCGATCCAAAGGCGTTGGTGAGTCCCAGAACGCTTGAGCTGTGGCATAACCGCGCACAATGGTCGACATTATTGGTTTTGAGAACGGCCCGGGCGAGCTTCATCAGGAGATAATTCTCCTCGTTAGTGCATTTTGCCGAGGAAATAATGCCGATCGATTCGCTGCCGGCTCGCTTCTTTGCCCTGAGCAGCTCCTTTGACACGCGTCCTAATGCCTTGTCCCAGGTTGTTCTGACCAGTTTGCCGTTCTTTCTGATCAAAGGCTCCTGGAGTCGCTCCGCATGGTGAACGTGCTCAGCGCAATTCCACCCCTTTATACACAGATTTCCACGTGATATGGGATGTGCTCTGCTTGGTGTTACTCCTATGATTCTCTGGCCGTCCGATTGCAGATAGAATCCGCATCCGCATGCACAAAAGCAGCAAGTGGTCAAGGTGCTTTTCATAAGAATGAAAATTCCCAAAATAATTAAGTATTCTAAGGATACAGAATTGATATATACCTTAAGGGGTTACGTTTTGCAAATCGCGGGCCAATATCATTCGCCGGAGTGTCCGGATTGCCACGACGCGCAGATTCATAACCAAAGCCTTCCCCAAGCAAGGATGCGGTACGGGAAATCCGCCAGGGTATTCTTAAAGAGGTGTCAGTATGTTGACATAGGATTCGATCATCCACGAACCTGGGATTGACAGCGAACTGCTGCACTCTGATATCCCGGTAACTGGGTATTTACATCACTCAGGTAGTGCTTTTTCGTGCTCGTGCGCGTAATCGACTCTTTGTGCATCCAAATCGCTCTTCAGCATAAAAACCAACTCCTTCGCGATTACGATTACGAGCACCGCTTCGCTGAGCACGAGCACGATTCACCTGAGTCAAGTAAATACCCAGTTCCCGGCAAAGGTGGGAGTCGGGGAAGTTCAGATGTATAATCCGAAGGTTAAAGCATCTTTCTTTTTGTATGCAATGATCGTAAGATAAATAAGATAAATATATGTGTCTTTTCGTCCAGGAGCCTGTCGGACTTGGGGGATCGTTACGAGGAAGTGGAGGAACGAGACCAGGTATTCACGAATTTGAGGCGCATAATAACCGTTCACTGTTGGCCGTTCACCGTTCACCGTCAAGGCGCTCCTCAGCTATCATGAACCGATGCTGCCCATTTACGGCGAATACGTTCACCGCATACCGAACAAAATCTGTGCACGTTCTTTCGGTGAACGGTTACTGGCCGTTCCCTTCACTTTCCGCAGTAGATCATCCTGAGTCCGACAGACTCCTGGGATGGAGGAAAAAGAAATCTCAAGGAATAGAGAGAAATTCGGGACTATGTGGGGCAAAACGTGCGATGTGACTACTCCATTTGCGAAATACCTGCCCTTATCAGGAATAAGTAGAAAAAATAAAGATTGATTTTTTATTCATGGCTGTTATTTATTAGCACTCAAGATAACTGAGTGCTAATGAAGCAAAATGGATATAGTATAATAAGCAGGGAGGTGATAATCCACTCTTTCCATGTTTGAATTTGAAGTTCACTTTAATAACAAGAAGGGAGCGAAAGGGGAAAATATATGAAAATTAGACCATTACAAGACAGAATAGTAGTCAAGCGTTTGGAAGAAGAAGAAAAGACTAAAGGCGGAATAATTATCCCTGATACTGCAAAAGAGAAACCGATAGAGGGAAAAGTTATCGCGGTCGGCAATGGAAAAGTCATGGAAAACGGGTCGCGATCGCCGCTGGAAGTGAAAGCCGGAGATCGTATCCTGTTTGGGAAATATGCCGGAACGGAAGTGAAGATTGATGGTGAGGAACATCTGATTATGCGCGAAGATGATGTTTTGGGTATTATCGAAAAATAGCGCACGTTAATAAAACAAACAAAACCAGGAGGTAATCATGGCTGCAAAAGAGATTAGATATGACATGAAAGCCACAGAGGCCATGCTAAAAGGTGTCAATACGCTGGCCGACGTGGTCAAGGTTACGTTGGGCCCCAAAGGACGAAATGTCGTGCTGGAGAAGAGCTTTGGTTCTCCTACCATCACAAAAGATGGAGTCACGGTGGCCAAAGAGATTGAGTTGTCGGACAAGTTCGAGAACATGGGCGCCCAGATGGTCAAGGAGGTTGCCTCCAAAACCAGTGATGTGGCCGGTGACGGCACAACTACAGCCACCATTCTGGCCCAGGCCATCTATGCCGAAGGATCTAAGCTTGTTGCCGCCGGGAACAATCCGATGGCTATTAAACGGGGCATCGATAAGGCTGTCGAGATAGTAGTTTCGGAACTGAAAAAGATCAGCAAACCGACAAAAGACCAGAAGGAAATTGCTCAGGTCGGTACCATTTCCGCCAATAACGATCCGACAATCGGCAACATAATAGCGGAAGCCATGGAAAAGGTGGGCAAGGAAGGCGTAATCACGGTCGAAGAGGCCAAGAGTATGGAAACTACCCTTGAAGTGGTCGAGGGCATGCAATTCGATCGTGGCTACATATCTCCTTATTTTGTGACTGATCCGGAAAAAATGGAAGTTGTTCTCAACGAGCCCCATATACTGATCAACGAAAAAAAGGTCAGCAATATGAAGGACCTTCTGCCCATACTGGAGCAGATAGCCAAAATGGGCAGGCCGTTGCTCATCATTGCTGAAGATGTAGAGGGCGAGGCTCTGGCCACCCTGGTAGTCAACAAACTCCGTGGCACTCTCCAATGTGCAGCGGTTAAGGCCCCGGGCTTTGGCGACAGGAGAAAGGCCATGTTGGAAGACATAGCCATTCTCACCGGCGGCCAGGTTATATCTGAAGACCTCGGAATCAAACTTGAGAATGTCGGTATAAAGGACCTTGGACGGGCGAAACGGATCACCATTGACAAGGATAATACGACCGTAATCGACGGCGGCGGCGACCGTGCTTCTCTGGAAGGCCGGGTAAAACAGATCCGGGCTCAAATTGACGAGACCACTTCCGATTATGACCGGGAAAAACTCCAGGAGAGACTGGCCAAACTCATCGGAGGCGTGGCCGTAATCAATGTGGGAGCGGCAACGGAAACTGAAATGAAAGAGAAGAAGGCACGAGTTGAAGATGCTCTCAATGCCACCAGAGCGGCGGTGGAGGAAGGGATCGTCCCGGGTGGCGGTGTTGCCCTTGTACGCTGCATGATGGCCCTGGATAACCTGAAGCTCCACGGCGAGGAGCAGCTCGGTGTCAAGTTGATCAGGCGTGCCCTTGAGGAACCGGCACGACAGATAGCCAACAACGCCGGATATGAGGGGTCAGTAATCGTTGCGCGTCTCAGAGAGGAAAAGGGCGCCGTTGGGTTCAATGCCGAAACAGGTGTTTTTGAAGACCTGATTGCAGCCGGCGTGATCGACCCGACGAAGGTGGCGCGCTTTGCCCTGCAAAACGCAGCGAGTGTTGCAGGCCTGTTGCTTACCACCGCGGCAATGGTTGCGGAAAAGCCCGAAGAGAAGGAATCTAAGATGCCGGCAATGCCTCCGGGTGGTGGAATGTACTAAGATCCGGATATCAATAAACAAAAAAGAACCCCGCGGTAAAACCCGGGGTTCTTTTTTTGGGGTTATTCACATCTGTTTTTTTTCGTTTGCTTTCCAAAAAACCAAAAGGTATGTTAGCCCTAACCCCGGACAAGCCGGAAATCCGAAACTCAAAATCCGAAATCCGAAACAAATTCGAATGACCCAAAAACGGAAAATTCAAAACGCTAGAAAACAAGACAGCGCCGCGTTAATGAAATAAAAGTCTTGCCGGATA
>JAZDGK010000071.1:0-3246 GCA_043806955.1 Pseudomonadota bacterium
GTCGGTCGCACGATACATTAGAGTTGTTGTGGCCGGAATGGCTATCGGCCCCGTATAAACCGGCGATCCTGTACCTGGTGTCGTTCCATCAATGGTATAGTAAACTGTATCCACACCGCTAAGGTTGTCCGTCGCGGTAAGGGTCACCGTTTGCACCGCAGAATAGTTGCCCCCGGCCGGAGACGCGGTGGTTGCGGGCGCGCTGGAATCGAGCATTATTGAATCCGTTGCCGTCGCCGACCAGTTGCCTGCCGCATCCCCGAACTGAACATAGACGGTCTTGGCTCCGTCGCCGTCGAGCAGAGTCCAGGGTTGGACGCCAACGTAAGCCGTTGGGCCCCCCCAGGTCGCTCCGTCACTGCTGAACCGCATCCTGGTTACGCCGATGTTGTCCGTGGCTGAAAAGGTGAGCGTTACGGAGGCTGACCGGGTGTATGGGGCTCCGTCGTTGATGGTTACACTCCCGGTTGGAGCTACGGTATCATTAATCGTATATTTCTGTGTTTTTGCCGCCTCCATATTCCCAGCCAGGTCGGTCGCGCGGTACATCAGGGTTGTGGTGGCCGAGATCGATATCGTCCCGGTGTAAACCGGTGATTCCGTGGTCGGTGCTATGCCGTTAGTGGTGTAGTAGATCTTATCTACATTACTCAGGGCATCCGTGGCCGCAAGGGTCACTGTCTGAACCGCAGTGTAAGTTCCGCCGGGCGGAGTGGCCGTGGTTACAGGCGCGATAGAATCGAGCGTTATGGAATCATTCGCCGTCTCGGACCAGTTGCCCACCGCGTCCCCGAACTGAGCGTAAACCGTCTTGGAGCCGTTTCCTGTGGGCAGGGAGTATGTCTTAGTGGCGGCATAGGTCGCTGCCGTGCCCCAGGTTGCTCCGTCATTACTGAACCGCATCTTGGTTACGGCAATATCGTCCGTGGCCGAAAGGGTGAGCGTTACAGAGGTGGACTTGGCATATTCAGCCCCTCCGTTTATGATCATGCTCCCGCTTGGCGGTTCGGTATCCGCTGCCGCTGATAAGCATGGGAGAGACAAGGCCCAGGCAAAAAAAAGGCAAAACAATAATAGAACACATAGCCCTTTCCGGTTTACTCTGCTTTCCATTTTCCCCCCGGCAATCTTTGATGGGTTCTATAGACTTCCAGATAAAGCTTTTGGGTGCGTTATCGGTCGGGGACGTACGAACAGGTACTATCCCCTCCCTGCTGCCTTCCCAAAAACATTATCTGAAAGTCTATAAGTACAGCTCCACACAAATGGGTATCCAAAATGGGTTCGTAACACGAGACGCGAATAGGCGGGGTTTTCTAACCCCGCACAGAATGGACGTCTCGGTCGGCGGGCGGCCCTGGAAAGGGCCGCCGATCCGACTCAAGAGGGCAATCTAAGAGCGGATCAATCATTCTTTTTGAAAACTCTGTGTGCTCTGTGCCCTCTGTGGCAAAATACTCTCTTGGTTGCGGCCTTGCTGCCCCGTGATGAACCGGCATTCAGCGAGTGTCCCAAAGTAAAATGCAACATTCATACCGACGGTCATACGATGCCGCAACTATAGCACTATACACGATTAATCAACTACTTTGGGTAGCTGCAATAGGACGGGGAAACAGGGGTTGAGTCGGCGTGGAGGCAACAGCGGAAGGAAAGTGCCGGTCTCACGGAATATATTTGCCATTTCAGTGGAATATTTCTTCCACTACGAAACACGCAGACTTCCGGCTATACGCGGTGCCTTGGTGCAGCAGAGCGAAAATCGCTGGGAATTGCAAGGGAGTTGGGAATAAAGAAACGATCCTTGACTCTCCGACTGTGGATTTCTGAAGAGAAAAAAGATTGCCAGCTTAAAATGCTGTGTGTCTTGATATTTCGCTGATGGCTGAAAGCTTTCATCCGGAAACGGTAGTTTCCGGATGAAAAGTAGCTAGTTCTCTACCTCTGCTTCCTCCGTTAACCGCTTCCACATTTGCTCAACATCTAACTGCTTTGCCCAGGCTTCGAGATATTCCATATCTAACTTCCCGTACTGCACTTCATAAACCCGAAGCGCATCAGTAAACTGTTTTTCGCTTCCGCCGGAAAGCTTGGCCCATCTCAGTTTTGCCAGAATGGTATCTTCGGGACTGGAAACTCGAAGGTCTAATCCCATGAATTCCTCGCTGTACTTGCGCGAAAAACGGGACCGGTCGAAGGGTGTGTCGGTCAGTATCCAGAAATCAACCTTGTCACCCTCTCCTACGGATATCAAATTGAACATGGCCTGGTTTCTGATCGCGTCGAGAATGGCATCTTCATCCAGATAGTATTCCGGCAGCGGAAACACTACGGCCAATTTGTGCGCCTGAGATTCCTGTATCGCAACAACTATATCCAGGTCGTGGGTGGCCCTTGGTTCACCTTGCAGACTGGAGACCACGGACCCTGTTATCATGTGGTCAATGCCGGCCTGATTCAGAGCTTCGATGACCTTCTTCAGTAATTCCTGTTGTGACATTTGGCAAGACGATCGAACACTATCTTTTTGAATTGTTCTTCCGAGCAACCCGGAAACCTCTTCCGCAGTCCATGAATGAAAAGCTGCCTGGCATATTCGGAGAGCTCAAATGCTTTGAGCAGTCTTCTTTCAGGCGTCATCTGCCTTAGAGCTTGTATATACACCTTGTGGTTCGGCCGGGGTTTAGGATTCATCTTCTTCCCCTCCTGTCAATCCAGAACATGAGTAACATAAACCCATGAATAAATCCAGATAAGGGGTGATGCCAAGCAGGATGGATTTGTTCGAGGAGGCTATCCTATGGAATTCAGTCAGTTATGTCTGCTTTTGGTCAAACCGACCTTCGTTTGGGCTTGACACGTTCTCACAGACATGGCTGCGCGATCCCGGCTGAGGCGGAAATCATTCTTCCCCCTGGGATGGGTGCGAAAAAGCTCGGCCTCCGACAGGTCGCCTCACTCCTGGTGCCGAGCTGGGGCTCGGCGCTCCCAGGGAAGGCATGCCAGAACTGACATTGATTTGCAAATACATAGGGACAGTCTCTCTGATCAGGTTTCCGACCGAGTCACAGGCGTATTCCGTATGGTTCCCTTCCGGATCTATGTACGCAGTCTTTGAGCTATCCAAGGAGCCTGTCGGACTTAGGGGGGATCTACTGCGGAAGTGGGGGGAACGGCCCAAATATCCCCGAATTTTCGTTGCATAGCAACACTATGCGCCTCAAATTCGTGAATATTTGGTCTCGT
>JAZDGK010000072.1:0-6252 GCA_043806955.1 Pseudomonadota bacterium
GGCGTTAATTCTCATCCATTTTCAGGGGACGTTTTTCATAAGCCATCAGGCCTTTGCCTTTGGGGTCGGACCGCGCTAAGAGGCTGAAATAGTGGGAAGATGTTGCAAGTAGAGGCTTTTTGGGGGCCTTAGAATGGCGATTTGGTGTCAGAAAGCGAGTTCTAAGCTAAATCGCTCGGGTTTTGTGAGGAAAACCACGCGGGCGAACAGGCCCGCCTGCCAAAGCCTGGCACCGGCGGGATCCCAGGTCTCCTTTTGTGTTGACGTTGTGCAGTATTTTTCCTATGATGCACAAAACATAACTATTTTATGCATCATAGGTGAGTAATGTTAAGAGATGTCGTTCTCGTCCAAAAAAGAGAACTGGAGAACCGCCTTCAGGAAACGTATGTCGAACGGAAAATACCGCTCCCCTGGGACCTCGGAAACGATCTGATCAAGGTTATTGCCGGTCCGCGGCGAGCGGGGAAATCGTTTTATGCCGTTCACCTGCTTCAGCAGACCGGCTCTTACGGCTATGTCAACTTCGATGATGAACGGTTGACCGCCGTCGGAGATTACGATGAAATCGTCAGCGCCGTAAACGCCGTCTACGGCAATCCGCGTTACCTGCTTTTTGACGAAATCCAGAATCTTCCCCGCTGGGAAATGTTCGCCAATCGCGTGCAAAGGCAAGGATTCCGGCTTTTGATTACCGGGAGCAATGCAAATCTGCTCAGTTCGGAGCTGGCCACGCATCTCACGGGTCGTCATGCCGCTGCTGTTCTGTTTCCCTTTTCCTTCGGAGAGTACCTGGCGACGTCGGGCGATCAGCGGACGGAGGTGGAGAAAAAGGATGCTCTTGATGCGTACGCGGAGCAGGGCGGTTATCCAGAACCCCTGCTCAAGAAGATCGACCGGCGCGATTACCTGCGCACCCTTCTGCAATCCACATTGTACAAGGACATCGTAAAACGGTTCAAGATCAGGTCGGTTCAAGGGATCGAAGACCTGGCCCTGTATCTGATGTCGAACATTGCCAGGGAGTATTCATTCAACGCCCTGTCCGGCGTGACGAAGTGCCGTAGCGTCCACACCGTCGAAAAATATATCCGCTATCTTCAGGAGGCCTACCTGGTTTTTTCGCTTCCGCGCTTCTCATTCAAACTGAAAGATCAGGCGGGTTACAATAAGAAAATCTACTGTACTGATAACGGACTGGCGGTGTCGGCGGGCTTTCGTTTCAGTGCGGACAGGGGGGCGCTGTATGAAAATCTCGTGGCTGTCGCTCTGAAAAAAGAGGAAATCGCCAATCGAATTTCCCTGTTCTATTGGAAGAGTCCACAAAATGAGGAAGTGGATTTTGTCATCAAAGAGGGCTTGCATATTTCGCGATTGATTCAGGTCTGCTCGGATATCTCAAACCCGAAGACCCTGAAGAGGGAAATGCGGGCGTTGATCAAGGCGTCGCAGGAATTGCACTGCGATGACCTGTTGCTGCTCAATGACCGCGTCGACCGGACGGAGACGTTTCAATGGCAGGATGCCGAGCGCCCGATTCGGCTGATGCCCTTGTGGCAATGGCTGGAAAAATTGCCCTGACCCTTTGATGTCGGAGCGACAAGAAAAGCATGGGTCAAGCCTTGATTTATTGTTGCCTGTCCTGAAGGCCCTGGGGGTCCCGGGGGCAATGCTGTTGAATTAAGCACTGGCCACCTTTTTGATTTTCGCCACGGCCCATTTGTTGTAGTTCTTTTTGGTCACCCTCGGCTATTTGCAGTGGCTGTATCAAGCGAAGAGGCGATATGGATTGAAGATCTTGAACTATAGCTGCCTGCCGAATGGGCGGGCTTCGTTTGGGATATCGTGTCTGGCCAGGGACAGCGGATCGTAAAGAACGGCAAAACATTGGAAAATCCGGAGGACAATCTGGTCGAGCTGGCCGCCCATGCTCAGGCTTTCGCGGAAAAGCGCCTGCCCGTCCTGAAGGCGCTGCGAATCGCGTGATGGAAAGATGTTTAACCACGAAACACAGAGAAGATGGAAGATGGGAGGGTGCGAAGTTGGGAAGGTGACTTTGAATATCGAATATCGAACACGGAATGTCGAAGGATGAAGACCTATGAACCACGAAACACAGGAAAAAAAAGCTATAGGCTAGGAGGCTAAGAGGCTGGGAGGCCTGATGAGATGGAAGGTGCGAAGATCTCCTGTTTTCAGTGCTCTAACTTTGAACCCCGAACTGTGAACGCAGAAATACGAATGTCGAAAAAGGAATGTCGAATTACAAAATTTTCCCACGCCGGAAAACGTCGCACGATACGTGCGCTTGTGAGGATACGGAAGCAGTGGTAGAATGTGTTTGAGAATGCTAAGGACACGAGTTTTATTGAATACTTTAGAGATTGAAATCAAACTGGCTGCTGCGCACAGTGTGACAGTAACAGAGGACACTTTGATAGTGGATCTTGAGGATGGGCGCACTATCTCAGTCCCCCTTGCATGGTATCCAAGACTCCTGCACGGCACACGTGAAGATCGCAACAACTGGCGTCTGATCGGAAAAGGCGAAGGCATTCATTGGCCCGACCTCGACGAGGATATCAGTGTTGAAAACATTCTCTTTGGGAAATCTTCGGGGGAGAGTCAGCGCTCCTTTAAACGATGGTTGGAGAGCCGTCGACAGAATTGAGGACGCAAAAGGATCGCGTTTTGATCTAATTCCAATTCGCTTTCAAGATGAGACTAATTGTATTTTGGGTTTCGGGTTTAACCGTGAACCTGCAAACCTGGAACCACTTTGCGGCTGGTCTCAAGTTGACCGCGAAGTAGAATAAGCAAAACGGGTACTCTGCACTCCAGTCCGCTCAGATCGGACAGACAAGACCACCCGGCGGACTTGCGGGACGTTAGATCATAAGTTTCATCCGATGTACGCTATTCAGCAGACCTGAAAGCCCTCTGGACCCCGGAAACTGGAACCTGAGAAGACGAATATCGAAGTGATGGGACCAAAGGTTTTGAACCCGGAACTCGTAACCCGCAACCCGGAACGGATCTTTGAGCCCTTCATCATTCGAAATTCAATATTGATGAATTCGTAAAAAGTCGTCACCCCGGTGAAAACCGGGGTCCAGGTCTACCGTAACTACTTGAACATACTGGATTCCGGCTTTCGCCGGAATGACGAAAAACGAGGAATTGCGATTTTTTACGAGACCATCAGATTTGGGTCCGTATTTTCGTGATTTCCTGAGTTCCAGATTCAATATCTTTGTTTCTTCTTTGACAGCCCCCCGGTAACATGTTATTTTAGCGGTAAAGGTTTGCTAATGAGGTGATGTATGGCCCCGAGTGCGTCCGAGAAGATGAAGAAGTACAGAGAAAGGCTACGGGGGGCCGGGTTGCGGCCAGTGCAGATCTGGGTTCCGGATAAGCGGTCCGGCAAGCTTGCGGCCGAGGTGCGGCGGCAATCGTTGCTCGTTGCCGCCGACCACCGCGCGGAGTCCGAGACGGACAAGTGGATTGAGCAGGCCGCCGATACCGAGGGGTGGGAGTGGAACGACTGAAACGGGGTAATATAGTGGTGGTCGTGGCCCCTGGCAGCTACGGCAAGCCCAGGCCGGCCGTGATCGTGCAGACCGACCTGGCAAACGAAACGCACCCCAGCTTTGTGGTATGCCCTCTCACCAGCCATCTGCGGGATGCCCCCCTTTTCCGCCCGGACGTGGAGCCTGATGGCGAAAACGGACTTGCCAAATCGAGCCAGATCATGGTGGACAAGATCATCACGCTTCCCAGGGAAAAGGTGAAGGAAGTAGTCGGGCGGCTTGATGAGGACACCATGACCAGACTCACCAGGTCACTGGCCTTCTGGCTGGGGTTGGGCTGATGCTTATGGGTTGCCTTGAAACTGAGCGAATCCACCGTGTTTGTGGGCAATGGTTAAAGGAGTGATTATGGCAGAGATATCGACGTATCTTGAGACACTCGTGCGTGAAACCCGCAAGCCGGAGGCAGAGGTGGTGACAATGGCATTTCGAACCGGTTTGCGTCAACTGTGGCGGGAGCACGTGTTAGGCTGTTATCTGCGTGAAGAAATTGCCCGCGATGCGGCAATCGATGCCGTAGGTATTGATTGGGTGGATCTGGCCGAAAAACAGCACAAGGCCATGTTGGAGGACTTGGCGTGGGCGATGGAAAAGTGAGCATTGCCGTAGCAGACGCCGGTCCGTTTATCCACCTCGCCGAAATCCAATGCCTGCCCCTTTTGCGCGTCTTTGATGTGGTGCATATTCCTGATGCAGTGTGGTTGGAGACCATCGGTCACAGGCGTCTTTCGCAAGAGGATGTTGTGAGATTGGGTATTTTTCAACGGCAAGATGTACCTCAAACAGAGGTCGTGCGGTTTGCACAGGAACAGGGGTGTGGAGATTTGCAGGATGGTGAACTGGAGGGCCTCTATTTGTGCCGGCTGAGAAGTCTATCTGTGCTATTGACCGATGATCTGGCAGTAAGGGAGAAATGCAAACGCCTCAACTTGACACCCGTGGGCTCCTTGGGTATCGTGGTCAAAGCCTATCGATCAGGGTACCCTGAACTGTGAACCGTGAACCCAGAACCCGACAATTCTGAATATCGAACAAGGAATTTCGTATCAGATTAGCCCTCTGAAAAGAGAATCCAAAACCGTCTGAAGGCTTGAATTCAGAAAGACTCCTCAATCTGGTAATCAGGAACTCAGGAAGGGAAGAGAAAAAGAGAATTCTTCTTTGTGTTTTCGTGATTTCCTGAGTTCCAGATTCAATATCTTTTTTCCGGATGAACATTATGATGGAAGAGCGGATGGCAACTTTGCCCGAGATATTGAGAGCTCTCAGAGAGTATTTTGATGGGAAACGAGAGATAGTTTTCGCTTTCCTTTTTGGTTCGGCAGCAAGGGGTAAGGTCCGCGCTGAGGGCGATGTAGACATTGCCGTCTATTTCCGGCCTGAAGAGGATATAGAGTGGGAAGCGTTCGAGAAGACTTGGGAAGAGGAACGAAGGATGGGCCTTGATCTCGAGAGGCTCTTACAAAAAGAGGTCGATCTCGTTGTTCTTAATCGAGCAAGGGCTGTTCTTGCTGACGAGATAGTGCGAAAGGGAACGCCCATAATTATCAAAGATAAGGGAATCCTTATGGACTACTTATGCATCGTCAGTGATGAAGCGGAGTATATGAGGGATCTGCTTGAGAATTGTTACAAGGAGCGAAGTGTTGAATCAAGGGGACAAGACCAAGCTCATTCCATATATTGACTATGTGGAGAAGGAGCTGTCGTTCCTTCCCGAATACGAAAGGGAAGTCGACTGGAAGACATATTATTCCCTGAGAAGCAAGCGACTGGAAATAGAGAGGTGGATCGAATGCCTCATTAATGCTGCTCTGGATATCTCAAAAATGTTTCTTACCATAACGGGTGAAACGATTCCTGAGACGTCCAGAGAGGTCTTATTCCAGATGGGCGCTTGTGTTTATGGAATAGAGGCAGAGGCAGAGGCCTTTTCCGAACTCGCAAAGATACGGAATACCCTTGCCCATCGTTACCTGGACATAAGGTGGAGAGACATAAAGAGATTCCTGCAAGTGGCGCCCAATCTCTATCCCGCTTTCATAGATTACGTAAAGAAGAGGATGGAAGGGGAACGGTGAACGTGCGGTTCAGTATGGATATCGAACAAGGAATATCGAATGTCGAAGGATGATAAAACATCTATCAACCACGAAACACACGAAACACACGAAAGAATGCCCACGGTTCAGCGGGAAAGGGATTTCTTCTTAGGTTTCCCCGTTCCGTATCTCTTTAACCCGCAACCCGGAACACGCAACCCGGAACTCAACGGTGAACAGTCTTCTTACTAACCTTGAACCTGGAACCTGAGCGGTTAGTCACTTTGTAATGTTTACGGTTCTGGGTTATACTTCTGCCAGCGAATTAGTGGAATGAGGTGAAGAGGCATGAAGACGGCGACTTCGGATATGGAATCTATCAGAAACCGGGTGCTTGAGAATCTAAGAAGGCTCCCCGAGCCCGATCTCAAGGAGGTCTTGAGTTTTACCGAGTACATACTGACTAAGCGTGAGAAGGAACAGCCGACTCAGAAAACAAAAGAGCTTGATCCGAAAAAAGACCCCATTCTGAAGCTGATCGGCATGGCTGATGTTGAACCTTTTGCCGAAATAATCGAGCAGGAATTATACGGCCAATGAAATGCGACCTGTTTATTGAT
>JAZDGK010000073.1:0-4362 GCA_043806955.1 Pseudomonadota bacterium
CTCAAGTGGTATGGGCCGGTCTCGGCGTCGAGGGAGGGAAGCAGAACGTGACTGTCGGGCTCAAGTTCTTGGACCTGAAGGCAAAGGACAAGCAAAGAATCGCGTCATATGTGGATAAAGTCCTTTCGCAGATATGAACCACGAAACACTCGAACGACATGCAAAAAGCCCTGCAAAGAAGAACATAACTATTGAGTTAACTCAATGGCCGGTAAGAAGAAGGCCATGCCATGATTTCTTTCGTGCGTTTCGTGTCTGAAGGAACTGCGCTGAGGACCTGATCTTCAAATGAAGAATCAACTTCGAAACATACCGTCGGTTGAAAAAGTATTGTCACTCCCCCAGACAGCGCCCTATCTGAGAAAGTATCCTCGAAAAATCGTGGTAAATGGAATCCGCCAAGTACTCCACGAAGTTCGCTCTCGGATTCTTGAATCGGGCTCCGAGAAGAGTTCAGTCTCCACATTGCCGTCCCTGGAGCACATCCTCAAGTCTCTGGAAGCCGCCCTGGACAATGCCTCTCAGTATAATCTCCGCCCGGTCATAAATGCAACCGGAGTCGTCGTTCATACAAATCTGGGCCGGTCCCTGCTGCCGGCGGTGGCGGTCCGCCATCTGCAGGCTGTCGCGCAATCCTATTCAAACCTCGAGTACGACCTGGAGAATGGCCGCCGGGGGAGCCGCTACAGCAGCGTAGTCGGGATCCTCCGGGAACTGACCGGGGCGGAAGCGGCCCTTGTCGTGAACAATAATGCCGCGGCCGTTCTCTTGGTCCTCGATACTCTGGCCAAAGGAAAAGAGGTTATAGTCTCGAGGGGACAGCTCGTTGAGATCGGAGGATCCTTCAGAATCCCGGATATCATGGCCCGAACGGGCGCCGTCCTGGTCGAAGTCGGAACCACCAACAGGACGCATCTGTACGATTACGAACGTGCCATAAACTCCGGCGCCGCCTTTCTCATGAAAGTTCATACCAGCAATTTTCATCTTGTTGGTTTCACCTCGGAAGTACCCCTTGCCGACCTTGTAATCCTCGGAAAAAGATACGGCCTGCCGGTGATTGAGGATCTGGGCAGCGGCAGCTTGATCGATCTTTCCAAATACGGTCTGATCAAGGAGCCTACGGTCCAGGAGGCTCTGAAAGCCGGGGCGGATATTGTAATGTTCAGCGGAGACAAACTGCTCGGAGGACCTCAGGCCGGTATCATTCTGGGCAGCAATGAACTCGTGCAGCAGATCGGAAATAATCCCCTGAACCGCGCATTGAGAATTGATAAACTGACGCTGGCGGCTCTCGAAGCAACCCTGAAGTTGTATCTCTCTCCGGAAACGGTCGAACAGATCCCGACGTTCAGGATGCTGACCGCGCCAATTTCGGAAATAAACAGAAGAGCGATTAGACTTTATCGCTCGCTGAAAAGGGTTGCGGGCTGTGAATTTGAAGCAAGGCTGGCAAATGTGGACTCCCAGGTCGGCGGAGGAGCCCTGCCGCTCCAAAAGCTGCCAAGCAGGGCTGTCTCCATCAAACCGCACCGGTTCTCAGTGGTGCGGATCGAGACCGATCTGCGCCGTTTGCCTCGCCCGGTGATCGGCCGCCTCGAAGAGGATTGCTTTATTATGGATATGCGTACTGTAGACGACAGCGAAGTGCCGGAGATCGTCAGGGCCGTCAAAGCAGTCTTCCAGACCGGGTGAATCATAAACGTTCACCGTTGTCCGTAAAGACTCGAAAAGTTCCTTGGTAAACGGTGTCCCGGACACTGGATGTCTGATCGAGCATTGAGGAGGCTGTCCGACAACTGATGATCTACTGCGGAAAGTGGGATGACGCCCCAAATATCCCCGGATTTTCGGGCCATAGGTCCACTATTGTCCCTCAAATCCGTGAATATTTGGGACCGTCCTCCACTTCCCTCGCTACGATCCCAGTTATCGGACAGCCTCCTAGGGTCTAATTCGAATTTGCCTGCGGAGGATCAATGATTCCACTGGAGCCCAAGGATATCCGGATATTTAAACAATATATCAAAAAAGATCTGGAACGGATTTTGGGAATCGAGGTGGCCCTGCTTCTGCCGGAACGGCAAGGGGACTCTTCGCGCAAAAGGCCCATGCCTGAAATGGAGTCGGAAGAATTTGTCGGTCCGATCCCCGTAAAGGATATTTACACTGACCTTGTGCTCCTTCCCCTGACGTCCAATCGGGAACCCATCGGAGTAGCCGGATTTAGAGATACGGCCGGTATCCTGGCGAGATATGGCCTGAAGGGCCGATGGCACAGTATGAATGAGCTCGTGCTCGAAAAAGTTCAGCTCTATAAAACATCCCTGATGGACAAGGAATGGGGGTGTTTGACGCGGAAATGTCTGGAGGACTTGGTCATATGCTGGATCAACGAACAAAGAGACTCACTTGACGGGGAAAACGGGAAGCCCGGATTTCAAAAGGTCATCTACGATCCCGATCAGACATTGGACCTGATTTTTGTAGAAGAATTCCCTGGGCCATTATCACCTTTCCGAACCGGCAAGGATAGAGAAGCCCGGCAAGGTGATGATTTCTGGCCAAAGATGATTCCCTCCATAATGAAGACAGCAGGGGCCGATTCCTGTCTATTTCGTTTGGATGAATCGCTCCTCGCGGTTATTCCGGCCCATGACGCAAGAGAGAGTAAAGCCTGCGAGACGGGAAAGGCGATATTTGAAGCGCTGAAGAGGACGACCGGCGGAAGATCCGCTTCGCATCTGGGGAAAAAGTTCGCGATGGGTCTGCTCTCTCTTTCTTCGCAGAAAATGGGGGATTGGAATGGCCTCACTCCGGACGAGGCATATGATCGCGTGATTGACAACGGAAGACGTATCTTGAATATCGCGAAAAGCAGGCATTACTACCCGTTCGCGATATCAAACGAGCTTGAGGAAGAAGAGAAACTCACGCTGATAAACGTTATTCACCCGGTTCTCGGAGAGTTGGCGGCGAGGTGGCAGAAGAGCAAGCAGTTTTCGCTTATCCTGGCCAAATATGACGAAGAAATCGAAGCGGATATGAATCGGGCTGTTCAGGCGGGAGTGAACGACCGGTTCCTGAAGGGAGAATGCATTATCCCGTGCGGTCTGAATTCGTTTTTTGTTCTCTTTCCCGGAATCAGCCCGGATGTGGCCCTGGAAAGGGTCAGGGACATCCAGTGTTTTGTGAAGGAGTATTCCGGTCAGACGGTATCCATAGGGCTCGTCGCATATCCGTTGAAAGGTTACGAGAAAGAAGAGATTCCTTTTAATGCGCATAAGGCGTTGATCCATGCGGGCTTCTTTGGCCCTGATACAATTACGGCCTTCGACGAGGTAAGCCTGAATATAAGCGGCGACATGCTCTTCAATGCCGGTCATCTGCACGCTGCCATAATCGAGTATGAGAAAGGCATTCAACTCGGTCCGGATAATCTGAATCTACTCAACAGCCTGAGGGTCTGCCATGCACAACTGAAGCAGTATAAGCAGGCGATCCCGTGTTTTGAAAAGGCCCTGAACATGAACGAGAATGATCTGATGGCCAGGTACAATCTGGCTTCGGTCTACTCAAAATCCTTCATGCCGGAAAGAGCCATATCCCTGTTGCGAGAGGCTTCAGCCTTGAACGAAGACCATTTTGAGACATTCTTTCAACTTGGCCGGTTATTGCAGGAAAAAAAGAATTGGGCTGAGGCGCTCGAAGCGTTCAAGAAAGCCGCAGAATGCGCCGATGCCAAGGGCATAGTGCATCGCTATCTCGGGGAGTCCTGCCTGGCTTTGGATTTGAGGCAAGAAGCCATGACCGAATTCAAAAAGGCCGTTAAGATCAATCCGGCAGATGCCTTTTCGCTCAGCCGGTTGGGGATTCTCTTCGCTGAGGTCAAAAACGATTACGAGATCGCGCATGCCCTGAGCAGCAAGGCGATCGAGCTCGATGAAAACAATAGTTCCTGTTTGAAGGCAGCCGGATGGATCTCTTTTCTCAAAAAGGACTATTCTGAAGCGATCCGCAGTCTGGAAAAGGCCAGGCAGTTCGGCAAGAAGGATCCGGAGGTTTTCTATCAACTGGGCATGGTCTACCAGGAGATGAAAAAGGCGAATCAGGCCAGGAAAAATTGGGAAAAGGCCCTCCGAATAGATCCGTACTATACAAAGGCGGAAGAAGCGCTGAGGACGTGCCATTAAAGCTTAGGATGCGTTACGAAATAACTGTGACATCTTGCTGGTCTTTTGGGCCGTATTCTGCGTTGCTTAAGGGGTCACATACTTCAGTATGCTCGCCCCTTAAGCAGCCTTGAATACAGCCCAAAATCCGGCGCAATCTTGTAACACTTATTTCGTAACGCATCCTTAG
>JAZDGK010000074.1:0-2227 GCA_043806955.1 Pseudomonadota bacterium
ATACCGTGAGTATGCAACCGACGAGCAACGCAGCCCGACGGGATGGATCGGCGATCAGAATGCTCAAGTTATTTCGTGACAGACCCTTATGTCATGATTGCAGAAATTCTTCAATGAAAGAGAGCGCCACAAAGGCACTAAGACACGAAGAATATTAAGGGTCTGTCACGGAATAAGTTGTGCAATTCTGAGTGCTGAGGCACCCGTCCGGCAAGGCGCGAGGAGGGCGCATACCGCGAGTATGCAACCGACGAGCAACGCAGCCCGACGGGATGGATCGGCGCTCGGAATGCTCAAGTTATTTCGTGACAGACCCTAAGATTATCTGCACAGTTATGTTTCAAATCAGGTATGATGGTCTCGTAAGAAGTCGGAAAGTACTATTTTTTGTCATTCCGGCGGAAGCCGGAATCCAGTCTATTCAAGTAGTTACGGGGGAGCTGGACTCCGGTTTTCACCGGAGTGACGACTTTTTACGAGACCATCAGGCATGATATCAAGAAAAAGGGGAGATCCCGATTGTCTCCTCAGTATTATTCTCTCTCTGTTCTCTGTGCCCCCTGTGGCAAACGTCTTGACGGTACTGGTTTTGAGCTTGGGAGGCGAATATGGCTGTCACATTAACTGTACGGACTTCGAACCGGACCGAATTCATAGACATCACGGAACAGGTGCGGCAGGCTGTCACCGAAAGCAACGTTCGGGACGGCGTCTGTTTCGTCTTTGTGCCCCATACCACCGCAGGAGTTACTATCAACGAAGGCGCAGACCCGGATGTTCAGAGAGACATACTGGGAGTCTTGAACGAAGTCGTGCCGGCCCGGTTCCCGTATCGCCATTCCGAAGGGAATTCTCCGGCCCATATCAAAGCGAGCCTTGTCGGATCTTCGGTTCAGGTGATTGTCGAAGGAGGCAAACCCCTGCTCGGGACCTGGCAAAGTGTATTCTTCTGCGAGTTTGACGGGCCGCGCAATAGAAAGGTCTATTTGAGTATCAAAGGATAGTATCGGTTCACCGTATCAGTGTAAAGCCCGACAAACGTCTTTTTCGGTGAACAGTGAACGTTTATTGGAGGGTGTCTAAAAACTCTCAATTTTGTTTCAAGGTCAAGGAAGGCGAGGACTTAACCTTTAGAAGCTGGAAGGCTTGAAGGCTGGGACGCCAGGAAGCCGGAGGCTGGAGCCAAACCCAACGATTCAGCTTTCCGGCTTCCCGGCTTCCCAGCTTCCTAGCCTTTTGAGGATTAGAATCCGAGTCTGACGCAGAGATTGGACAAAAGGCAGAGTTTTTAGACACCCTCTTACAGGTATTCGCCGCGTTCGAACTTTATAGACTCCACCTTCGCGGTAATCGCCAGTTCGTTTAAGATGCCTTTGAGCGGATCGCCCGGCGAGAGAGACTTGGCGATCGGCAGCAGTTCTTCCATTTTTTTCTCAAGCGATGCGATGTCGTGACCGAGGTCCCTCAAGCTCCTGCTCGGATCGGCAAGTGCCCGGCAGTAACGTTCAAGGACCGATATCAGTTCTTCTCCCTTTGTCAGCCCCTGAAACTTCAAATCAGGCAGAATCATCATGCTCTGCTCTATATGCAGGACCGGTTCCAAACCTCTTGGATCAACTGCTGGAGAAACGTTTTTGCTCTCTTCGGCTGCAGCCAGGATTTCGGAAAAAGGAGCCGCATCGTCTGTCTTATCCGGTTTACTCTTCGAGGTAGATATAATGGGATTACCCAGGACATCTCTTATTTTCATCAGCAGGTCTCCTTGCCTCTCCCGTTTTGCGCTGCGAAAAAACTCTTGTTTACCTCTCTATCGGCATTCTTTCCAAAGGCCTTGAGGCGACATTGCGGCTCTCTCTTCATCAGTCTTCAGAGAGTTATCTAACCGGAGTAAGATCTCTATGGTCGCCCGTAGGAGATCTTCCGGATCTCCTACTTCACCCTTGCCGGAAGAGCAGATCCGGTCAAGAGTCCTTAATAACTCGAATACCTCAATAACGAGCTTCGCGTCCCCCGTCTTTTGAGCCAGGGCATCTCTGATCTCTTCCGAAGCAAGATTCCATGCCGCATTGTCAAGTCTCGAACCCTACCCAAATCCGCCGCCAAATGTCAGTCAGGGCAAGTAACTATCTGATCTACTGCGGCGGATTGACCATAGACGATGGACGATAGACCACGAAAACATATCGTCAATGGTCCATGGTCCGTGGTCAATCCACCACCCAAGGTG
>JAZDGK010000075.1:0-8186 GCA_043806955.1 Pseudomonadota bacterium
AGCGAAAGCTGCGAATTGCGCCGCTTGTTTCTGGAGGCGGCCCAACATTAATTGAATTGATCCGTATAATACCCCAATTCACGCCCAGTTGTCAGCATAAGGAGTTAGCAAAGAAATGCTAAAAGTCTTTGAAATATAATCTTTTTCGTCTCGAATTCGGAAATCCCGGAGTATTATATGAATCCCCCTAACCTCCTTCGGCGCTCACCGGTTTCCAAAGTTGCCTTGGTTGAAGATTATGAAAGAAATCTACTCCATTTGGGAGGATCTGTCAAATCTCTATTTCAGGATCAAGTTTTTACTTTAAATCCTTCTATAAATTTTCTTCGCCTTATTTCATAAAAATTTGGCGCTTACCGCCGGATTAAGGCATAAGCAAATTGCCAATATTACTGAAATAGATTTCATAATGTTTTCTATATTTTGGTGCCTAACACAAAAATCAGCTGCGAGTGTAACGAGGCGGCTGGATTGCCTTGGGCATTCATTTTCCGTCCTCTCCTCGCCCCTTATAAATGGCTGATCTTTTTGTCTCTCTAGAAACCGTGATCCTGACTGTCTCTTTTTCTGCCTCCACAGTAAGGACAGCCCCGACCCCTGACTCTCATTCGGGGCTCGGCCTTCCATACATGCCCCTTTTTACATATCCACCATACCTCCTTAGTTGATCGATAATACACATCACCGGGTTCCAAGGGGGCATTCTTCAGAAAATTCCATTCTTGGAGTAATTGTGGCGCCCGTACCGCAAGGTTATTGTCTGAGCAGACCTTTTTGCCTGCACAGTAAGGACAGCCAACGCCCTTAATTCTGTTGTAAAGGAAGGACTTATATTCGTGTCCATTGGGACATTTCCACCAAACGTTAGCTCTTGCACTTGGAGTGAAATTTTCGGGAGTCAAAGGAGCGTTCTTTTCGTAATGCCACTCCGGAATCAGGTTCTTGTAAAGTGCCGCCAAAGAGTTTTCTGGGGGTGGGGATGGTAAATACGATACAAATCTCTCATATTCTGTATTGTTCTGAAGCGTCACACCCAGACAATATGCTTGAATTTTATCATGATCATCATTGCTTAGAGGAATATGTTTCGTAATATTTGTACACAGCCGTTGAGTAATATCAATATCCTCTTCATTCTCGTTGCAGAATGTATCCGTGTCCTCTATTGCACTTAGCCTTCTATCTCTTAACCGAAGCAATTTCACCCCATTTTTTCTTAGTTCTTGACCCTTAATTCTATCTTTCTCCTCTTTACCGATATGCCAACGGTATCCATCCACTTCAATAGCAAAGGAGTACTTGGGCACATAAATATCCGCTTCAGACCCACCGATTTTGGTCCTCCATTGGACATTCTCAAAAACAAATCTGAGTTCACATAGGATGCGGATTTCTAAGCGGGATGTTTGTGGATTACAGTATGGACATCCAGTTTTATCAGCACCGGTTCTCCTGTTTGGAGATATCTTCCATTCATGCCCTCTGCTGCATTGCCACCAAACCTTCCGATTGCTACCCGGTTTCAAGGTTTCGGGTCGAAGTGGATCATTTCTTTTGAAATGCCATTCCCTTACAAGTTCTGGAAAGAGTATAGCCAAATTATTTTCTTTTGTTGCATTTCTCCCCGAACAGTATGGACAACCAGTTGCTTTTGTGCTGTGTGTTCTGTGACATATTGCTGCTTCCCAAGAATGCCCTTCGCTGCAGAGCCACCACACTTTCCTGTCAGTACCCGATGTTGCATCCTTCGGTGTCAAGCCAGCATTTTTCTCTGGATGCCACTCCTTTACAAGTTCGGGATAAAGTGCCGCCAAAGAATTGTCAGTACCGACTGACCGCCCTGAGCAATACGGACAACCCGACTTCTGTTTAGTACGGTATGCTATACCAGTTCGCCATTCATGTCCTTTAGAGCATCTCCACCATACTTTCTTGTGGCTATAAGGCAATGCTTGTTCAGGTTTCATAGACTCATTTTTGTCAAAATGCCACTCAGATAGTAGGTCTGGAAAGAGCACTGCTAGATTATTGTCCTTTGTTGTTCTCTTGCCAGCGCAATAAGGGCAACCCGTTTTGTTTCGTCCGGCTCTGTTGTTAATGGCTGCTTGCCATTCATGTCCCTTGGCACAAATCCACCAGACCTTTTTATTGCTCATTGGGGAGAGTCCCAACGGCGCAAGACCGCCGTTCTTCTGCGGGTGCCATGACTTAACTAATTCTTCAGATAAACTCACGGGGTTCTCGGAATCTCTCTTCTACTGCCCAACGAGGTCAGCCAGAGGCGGGTGCCCTTTCCCGCCGAATGGCTGCACCGCCTCGTTGGGCCTTTTTCGCGGCTTTCAAGTCTTGCTGAGAAGATATGGAAGCCGCCACAAGAAAGTGCTGAACTTCGTTTACGATTCGCTCTTGCACGGTCTTAATCCAACCCTTGGGTAATGGCTTGTCTCTCATTCGATTTACCGAATAACGCCGCGGTCGCAGAATCGGTTTGCGTCCGTTAAAGAGGAGGTGCCACAATGCGTCATGCAACGACCCCAAAAACACAGACATACGCTGGAGTTCCTTAACGTTGGTCCTTTGAAATACAGCGTCAGTCTCAGCCTGCTCTGAGAGTTCTTTATGAGCAAATAGTTTGTGGCGTATGTCGCGATAATTGTTTTCGTATACCTTTCTCCACTTGTGGATGTGGGTGCGGAGACGTCGGAAGTCCTGAGAGGTGGGTTCATACGCATGACGCAGATAATCATCCAGCCATTCCGGAGGAGTTGGATTTGTCCCCTGTTTTCTACGACCGAGCCTTGTCTTTGAGAAAATGTCGGGGTGTTTTTGTGCCATGCGTATTAGTACGTCCAGGTTATGTGGCGAGTTCTGATCGAAGATACGTCCGAGCGCCATGAAAGCCGCTGTCTGGAGGGCACCAAGGCTTGTGTTCCAGAAAAGAGGAGCTTCGTTGAGAAGTTTGTAGACAGACTTATGATTGGCTGCTACGGCATGCACTGCAAGGTACCCATAAAGGAATTGAATAGCCGCTTCGGCCTCCTTACGGAATACTTCCAGTTCAGTCTCAAATAGTGTATCCCAGCTCTTTATGTTCTTATCCTATGCCAACATCCGGCATCACCGGGAGCCGGATTTATTGGCGATCCGGTGCATGCCGTCGTTAGCTTGTCATCAGGTTGTTCCATTGACCGCCTGTTCATCAATAATAGTAGCGGCAGAAGCACTGCTCTGTATGACATTAAGCACCGCGTCGGCCTTGCCTACGAACCGGCGGTGACTGAGGGTCTGGGTTTTCAGCACTGCGACTATTCTATCCCACGTCCAAAGCCGTAACCCGGAAGCCCTGTGAAATACAGACTCCCTGATTCTCAGGGCCTGAAAAGCCAGTTGTCTGCCTAACACAAGGTTCTTTGTTTCGCATTGAATGATTCCGCTGTCTCGTCCAATTACTATTCCTCCGAGTCTCACGTGGTCCGGAGATACTATGCCCCATCTGTCCCTAAAATGACCGCTGTTAGCAATAGAATGATGATAATGAAGCAGCTGGTTTTCGGCTCTGAACAACTCAGGTGACGGGCAAGCTTGGTTATGAGTGTCCCATTGAAACAAGGAAACCTGCGGTGCTTTCAACTCCCACACGTAGGCACCAGGTCTCACGTGACCACCGGTCTCCAAGATTTCCGCTACCACGATCATGTCTACTCTACCCGCGGAACAGAGTTGTTCGGAGTCAAGGTATGTAACGGTGCCGTCCAAAGTTGGTAGGAGAGGCCAAGGAGCAGACTTAAGACACTGCGCACACTCTTGCTCGGTGTTGGCGTCAACCCGCTCAATTTGATTCTGCAAATGTTCAATGTTTCTTTTTTCTTCTGGACTCATACTGTTTGACGCCAAACCTTAAGGCTATGCTGAAGCAGGTCGGCAAGCCTTATTTGAAGATCCTCCCAAGATTCATTCTCGATGATTCCAAGTATAAATGCGAGATCCACTTTGTACTTGAATTCCTGACCAGATGAATCCTTTATTTCCTGGAAATGATCGACAACGACAAAACTGGCTCCTGGCTTTACTGAGAAGGTAAACATGTTCGTAGTCCTAATTGAGGAAAAGACATTGCATGAACCACTAATCTCGACGGCAACCGGAGACCCAGGGGGGCGCGTAGCATCACTTATCAGAAAACCAGGAAATGGCGGCCAGCCCTTGTTTTGAAAGTCGGTGACCCTTTTGAGAGACCCCCTGTCAAGAAAAAAAATCCCAAGGGTATGATTGTCGTAAGATGCCATCCAGTGTCCCGGTGTCCTGAGAACGGGTGGCAGGCAGTTCCGGTCAACACCCGTGAGGTCTGCAAAGAAATGCGCCACAAGTTTGATGCCATTTGAAGCAATACTTTTCATTTGTGCTTGGGTCATTTTATATCCAAAAAGCTAACAATGATTATACAGTCTGTATAAACCCGCAAAGGCAGACTGTTTCAGTCCGTATAAGACAATTGAGCATTTTTGCGTTCATGCTCGAAATGCTTTTTATTTCAATGGAATATCTATTATCCGCGAGGCAAAGGGCCCGGTTTATACGGACTGTATAAACCGGGCCAATACTGGATCATTGTTCGAAATATACAAATTCGGTGCAAAGTGGTCAAGCGATACTTTCAGGAAGTTACACGCAACAAAATCAGCTTTTGTTACGCATAGCGGGAAGAAGCAAGAGAGGCACCTACTCCGCCTCGCCGAGGAAAACAAAAGCCCCCCAGTAGTAGGGGTTATCGTTTCCGTAACGGGACTTCACCGTTTGCCGCTGTTGGAGGGCCGCTTGACGCAGGGCTTCGGCGCGGTTCATTTTGCCTGCTTGCAGATTCTTGTAGAAGGACACCATCAGTTCCTTTGTCTCCCGGTCCGGCACCTCCCAGAGGCTCATGACGAGACTCTTGGCGCCCGCCTGCGTGAATGCCCTTCTCAGGCCGTAGACCCCTTCACCATTCTTGACATCCCCCACCCCTGTCTCACAGGCCGACAGGACCACTAAATCGGTCCCTCGGAGATCCAGACCGAGAATCTTCTCTGCCGTCAGGATGCCCTCCGTGACGCCCTCCTGCGCCAGTGAACGGTTTGCTCCCGCCAGGGCGAGGCCGGAACGGAGGAAGGGGTTTTCGATACGGACAGGTTTCTTTGCGAAAGGCGTTTCTTTGGCCGTTATAGTGATCCCCCGGCTTTTGTTATCCGTCAGGGAAGACCAGTCCTGATCGGAGAGAAAGAAGCCATGTGTGGCCAAATGCAAAATCCGGGGGCTTCTTCTTTGCATCAGAAGAGATTCGCTTGCGGTTTCTCCTGTATAGGTATCGGAGACGGAATGGCCTATGAGGGCGGCTATGGCCTCCACTTCCTCTTTCGTCCCCGGCAGCCGTGAGAAGCTGAGTCCCTGCATCTGCCGGGAGCGGGTCAAGGGTCTTTCTTTTTCTCCCGTTGTTAATTTAGCGGCCAGGTCGAAATCAGGGTCACCCAACAGGAGGGCCTTCTGGCCTTTTTCCTTGATCATGCCGAAACCGGCAATATCCCTCCCTGCCGAGACGTAGTGAAAAGTATATGTCTCGATGAGATATCGGCCTTCGTTATCCTGCAGCACTTCAAAGGGGATAAGGTTGAGGCTGCCGTCAGGGGAAAGAAAGATTTGTCTTGATTTGCCGAGGGCTGATGTCAACGGGGTAAAGATCAGCCGGTAGAGATCATTGCTCTGTTTCGCCAGGACATCGGGCGGGGTTTTACGGTTCCCTAAAGACTTCTTAAAAGATGCCGCCTTCTGGTCGAGAATATCGGCCTCGCCGAGATCAACCAGAGAAACATCGGGATCTTTTCCGGGGGAGAGGACGAAAGCAAGGTAGCGGGAGGCGCCCCACTTGATGGTCTTGAAATCAAAGTCCTCAATCCGGGCCATCTCGATGAGGATTGCACCTTTGGGGAGGGCGGAGGTAACGGTGGCCGTTGTGGCTATTCTCGTCTTTCTTTGCTGGGCGAAGGTCTGACTCAGACGGCTGAGTTGCCCCTCCAGTATTTCCTTCCGGCTGGTCAGATCAGCGATGCGCTTCTGATATGCTTCCGGGCCTTCCTTCCCTGGTACCCCCAAGACAAGCCGCGCCAGTTGCTGCCGGATTTCGATCAGTTCGGCGAAGATTTCTTGTGCCTGGGGGTTGTCACCAGCAGCAAGGACATCTTGTATTCGCTTCTGGGCTTCAAGAAGGATACCCTTCCGGGCGAGCCAAACATCCAGGGCGTTCTTTATGGCTGTGGGGTTGTCCGGGAAGCGCTGTCGTAGCAGGCTGAAATAGGAATAAAGGTAATGCTCCCGAGTCGCCAGAAAGTTGGTCTGCTGGGCTTCTGCGGCAAACCCGAGGATCTGTTCAATCCGCTTGCGGTCGATTCCCTGAGCCCGTTCTACGAAGGCGAGGGCCTCAAGGTCCCGCCCCAGTGAGGTGTAGAGCGTAGCCAGATTGTTCAGAGAGTCGGCGGTGTGGGGGTGGTCTGGTCCCAGGACCTGCTCCTCTATTGCCAAGGCTCTTTTATAAAAAGGCTCGGCCTTGCTATAATCCCCAAGGTAAGTATAAAGTGCCGCCAAGTTGTTAATGGTTGTGGCTTTATCCGGGTGTTCCGCTCCCAGGATCTTCTCATATATTGCCAAAGATCTTTTTAAAAGGGGTTCGGCCTTACCATAATCCCCAAGGGATATATAAAGTTCTGCCAGGTTGTTAAGACTTTGGGCCGTATCCGGGTGTTCCATCCCCAGGACCTGCTCCTTTATGGCCAAGGCTCTTTTATAAAGAGGCTCGGCTTTGGCATAATCACCAACAGATCTATAAAGTACCGCTAGGCTGTTAAGACTTTTGGCCGTATCCGGGTGTTCTGGTCCCAGGGCTTTCTCATTTATTGCCAAGGCTCTTTTTAAAAGAGGCTCGGCCTTAGCATAATCCCCAAGGGATATATAAAGTTCTGCCAGGCTGTAAAGACTTTTGGCCGTATCCGGATGTTCCGGTCCCAGGATCTTCTCATATATTGCCAAAGATCTTTTTAAAAGAGGCTCGGCCTTACCATAATCCCCAAGGGATATATAAAGTTCTGCCAGGTTGTTAAGACTTTGGGCCGTATCCGGATGTTCTGATCCAAGGGCTTTCTCCCTTATTGCCAAAGATTTTTTAAAAAGGGGCTCGGCCTTACCATAATCCCCAAGGTATGCATAAAATACCGACAGGTTGTTAAGGCTTCTGGCCGTATCCGGATGTTCCGGTCCCAGAGCCTTCTCCGTTATGGCCAAGGCTCTTTTATGCAGAGGCTCGGCCTTGCCGTAATCTCCAATGGATCCGTAAAGCCCTGCCAGGTTGTTAATGGTTGTGGCTGTATTTGGGTGTTCCGGCCCCATGGCCTTCTCATATATTGCCAAAGATCTTTTTAAAAGCGGCTCGGCCTTAGCATAATCACCAAGGGATACATAAAATACCGACAGATTGTTAAGAGTTTGGGCCGTATCCGGGTGTTCTGGCCCCAGGACCTGCTCCTTTATGGCCAAGGCTCTTTTATAAAGAGGCTCGGCTTTGGCATAATCACCAAGGGATCTATAAAGTCCTGCCAGGTTGTTAAGGCTTATGGCCGTATCCGGGTGTTCTGGCCCCAGGGTTTTCTCCCTTATGACCAGGACCCTCTCCGCATAAGGGATCGCCTCGGCATAACGGCCCTGCTTGTGAAGCCTTACCGCTTCCTGTTCTAATGTCTCGGCTTCACGAAGAACCCCGATCTGGCCATAGGTTGGGCATGTCATGAAGAGAATCACAACTGAGTCCAGGAGAATGATAAAAAAGTTTTTCAGATTCATGCGATGAACGCCCCCTCTGTGCCAATAATGCCCTGCATTTGGAGGCCAAGGCCATCCCGATAAAACCGGAGTGACCTCTCCAAGTCATCAACGCCGATAGTGATTACAGTGATTCGCGGTTTCATGCTCAGGCTCGACTTGAGGCATAACCGGCCTGCGGTTGAGCGGCCGCGCTTTTCAGCGGTCCGCTCCAACCGCTTGATAGTCGGCTGATCGCCAAGCAATAGCTTTGATCCGGTTGCCCTGGCACGAGGACCCATCGCCACGTTTTGGCGCTGGTCTAGCATAGCTTCAGGAACGCCGCGGCCGCCCGAGCAAGGACCGAG
>JAZDGK010000076.1:0-18303 GCA_043806955.1 Pseudomonadota bacterium
CCAGGCATCCGGGTTGGTCGAACCCATAGCCGGAGTCCTGGGAGCGGCAGCAGTCATACTGATGAAACCCCTGCTCCCCTATGCCCTGGCGTTTGCAGCCGGCGCCATGATATTCGTGGTCTTCGAGGAACTGATACCCGAGTCGCATCTGGAGAAAGGGGCTGATATCTCCACGGTCGGAGCCATGCTTGGGTTTGTCTTGATGATGGTCCTCGATGTGGGATTGGGGTGAATCGTTCGTGCGCACGGAGCCGGTGGAAAAGAGAAGAGGTCTTCCGGAGGGGCATCACCTGTTCGCAGAGGAATCCTGTTGTCTATTGCTTTCCGGTGACCGGAAAGCAATAGACAACACTCGTGCGAGGCGGAACACGGTATATGCCGAAAGCCGGGATGTTTTCCCTTGTCTTCTCAGCAGAAAGGGAATAGAACAATCCTCTCCGCGGCCTCCGTGCCTCCAGCCAAGCGGGCGGTGCGAGCTTGTCTCTGCGGCCGTGCTGTGTGCTCTGTGGCTGAATTCTGACGGTGCTCGATTGGACTGAAGGAGATAGTCATGTGGTGGAGAAGATGTCTTGCGGTAGCCCTTATCCTTGCGAGCGCCGTTGTGGCGCGCGCCACTTGCTCGGCACAGGAAGCTTCGGACAAATTGTTGTACCCGAGAGGCTGGGAACTGGGTTATGAAGTTGAATACTTCGACTATGAAGAACCCACTGTTGATATTGGAATGGACGGCATAATGCATGCGCTCCATGCCCAGTATACCTTCCGGCCAGGAGGGAAAAGCGGGGCAGTGCTTTCCGCAGACGGGCGTCTAAGCGGGGGAACGCTGGAATACCAGGGACGAACCTGGGGCGGAACACCTCTGGAGCAGGACCATGATGACGCTGTAGTTGAATTTCAGGGAATTGCCGGAAACGATTTTCAGGTCTCCACGAATGCAAGAATCACAGTGTTTGTCGGGCTGGGCCGACGATACTGGAACGATGAGCCTTCGAACGGGAGCGGATACGAGCGAGAGATTGCGTACCTCTATAGCCCGATCGGTATCGAGGTCGCGGGGACCAATGGGCGTGACTGGTCAATAGCAGTGAGAGGAGAATACGATGTTTTCTGGGATGGTGAAGTCATGACCCACCTGAGCGACGTCGGTTATTCGGACGTGACGAACAATCAGGATTCCGGGTATGGGACACGGGCTTCGGTTGAAGTGAGCAGAAATCTGGGCCACGGATTTCTCGCCATCAGACTGTTTTTCCGCTATTGGGATATTGACAAGTCGGATCTTCAGTTTTCGGGGCGTGGAACATGGAGCTATGAACCCGAGAATACTACTAAAGAATCGGGCCTGCAGGTGTCCTATCACTTTTGAGAGCAGTGAAGGTTGATGGATTCGTAAAAAGTCGTCACTCCGGTGAAAACCGGAGTCCAGGCTCTTTGTAACTACGTGAATAGACTGGATTCCGGCTTCCGCCGGAATGACAAAAACCAGCTCTTTCCGACTTTTTACGAGACCATCAAGGTTCTTTCCCCGATCGACCATACTCTAGTGGGGGACAAAATCATCTCCCCTGTTCAAATTCAAGTGATTGATAGTGCGATTATATACGTGTAAGGGCTGATCAGTTTCCCTGCCCGGCGGCGTTGTCTGCTCAAATGGGAGCAAGATCTTGGTCCCAGGCAGAGATCTGTTTACCAAACAGTGAAAGACATTTCCCTCATTCCCGGGCCACGCTGTTCACACAGGAAATCATTGGGTCCCCTGAATCCGACAGGATCATGGATTCCTTCAGTCTTTTTTGTTTACAACCGATGATAGTAAGTGATAACTTACGCGACTATGGAAAAGCCATCCGTACAGGAAAGACTGCTCGATGCCGGCTTGAAGCTCATGTCGGAGAAGGGCTATCTCGGGGCGACTACGAGAGGGATCGCTCAGGCTGCAGGGGTTACGGAGCTTACACTTTTTCGGCATTTCGGATCGAAAGAGAGGCTTTTTGAAGAGGTGCTGAAGACGTATTCTTTCCTGCCGACGCTTGAAGGGTTACTTCCGGCCTTGGAGAGCATGGCGTATGAAGATGGCCTCAAATTGCTCGGCGGGCACTTCTTCGAGAATCTCAAGGAACGGAAATCTCTCATCAAAATCATGCTTTCCGAGATAACGTCGTATCCGAATAAGGTCAGCGCGGTATACAGCAGTTTCATCCCTGAACTGGTAGGTATGCTTGCGGGTCATCTCCGGGCACTGCAGGAGAAAGGCGTTCTCAGGGAATTCTCTCCGGAGCTTGGCGCCCGGTCGTTCTTAGGAACGTTCTTCTCGTATTTTTTGTCGGAAGAGATAATGGCCGCACGAGTCATTTCAGAAAAAGAGATGGAAACCGTAGTGGATGAGTTCACCGGCCTGTTCATAAGCGGAACCTCCCATTGCGGATTGCGGATTTCGGAGTGCGGAATTGACAAGATATAGACGCGGTGAGAGATATAGACTTCCAGATAAAGCTTTTGGGTGCGTTATCGGTCGGGGATGTACGAACAGGTACTATCCCCTCCCTGCTGCCTTCCCAAAAACATTATCTGGAAGTCTATAGACAGGGTGACGCGAGGACATTCAATTTCGGATGTCGGATTTCGGGTTATGAAGAGACAGATTCTAATTGGTCTTATCTTTTCGTGATTTCCTGTTTTCCTGATTGACCGGTTTGTTTGTTCCGGATTGCGGAATGGAAGAGCATGGGGCATGGGGAAAAAAGCGATTACGATTACGCGCACGAGCACGACCTGTAAAGTCATTGAGTTATACAGGAGCCGCACTCTTCGCTTTTCACTTCTTACTTTTCACTGTCTTGTTTGAGTTCTGATCAATGTTCAAGAGCAATATCTACGTTGTCATAATCCTTTCTATTCTGGCTGCGTTGTCGAGCAGGCCGGCGCTTTGTCAGGAATACTCGCTTGAAGACCTTTATCAGATAGCGCTGGAACGCTCGGAACGGATTAAGATATCGGAACAGGACCTTTTCATAGCCGAAAAGGAAAAGGACAGGGTTATTGCCGTGCTCTGGCCCAAGCTTTCTGTTTTTGGATCATATACGGAATTCAGTGAAAGCAAGGAGACGAGCCCGGATATGATAATCCAGCCGGACCGGCATTCGGAGTGGGGGATAAGACTGGAGAAGAGCTTCTCCTTGAGCGGCAGGGAATTGAATGCCCTGCAGGGCGCGAAGGATGGTATTGAAAGCAGCAGGTTTGATCTCTCGGCCACAAGAGAGGACTATTTATTCAACGTGGCTTCCGCGTACTACGCTGTTCTTCGAGGAAAGAAGGCCGTCGACATCGCAGGGGCATCCGTGGAGAGGATGATCAAGCAGAGAGATGCGGCAGCAGCCCGGCTGAAGGTCGGAGAGGTTACCAAAACTGCTGTCTTAAGGGCCGAAGCGGCTCTGTCCGGCGCCCGTTCCGAACTGGTGAAGGCGGATAACAATCTCAAGCTGGCCAGGACAATTCTGGCCAGGCTGGCAGGTCTTTCAGACGGTTTTGAGCTGAAAGAGGCGCCGTCCGGGATTCGAAAGGAATTGCCCGGCGTCGGTGAGTATAAGAAAGATGCCGCAAATGAGAGGGCGGACCTTAAGGCCCTGGAATTCCGGAAACGGATGGCTGAAGAGCGGGTTAAATACTCGAGAGGCGCTTACTGGCCCTCGCTGACTGTCGAAGGTGTCTATGTAGGACGAGATGAGGCGCCTTCCTCATTTTTCATAAATGAAGAGAGCGTTTATGGCGGTGTGAGTATGAATTTTCCGTTTTTCGAAGGGGGACTGAGAAGGGCGGAGGTAAAGCAGGCTCAGGCAAGAAAGAGTCAGGCGGAACTGGCCCTGGCGGACCTGAAGAAGAACGTGGATACCGAAGTCGAAAATGCCTATCTCCTTTTCCTGACGGAGAAAGAGGTCATCAAGTCCCTTGATGACCAGCTCAGATTTGCCCGCGATAACTATAACGCCGTCTCGAAGCAGTTTGAGTTCGGTCTGGCGGACAGCATCGATGTGATGGATGCGAACACGCTCCTGGTTACGGCAGAGAGGCAGTTGGCGGACTCGGTGTATAACTACGAATTCTCGATGGTGCGGATGCAAAAGGCTGCCGGTACGCTGTTGAAGGGCATAGCCACCAAGCCACCAAGGCACTAAGGGACTTGGAGATTTCCGAAATACTATTTTAGGATCAATGTTCAATGCTCAATAACCAATTTCCAATCAGGAGAGGGGGCACGTGGACACTGAAGATTGAGTGTTGAACATTGTGTCTTCATGGCGAGAAAAAAGAGGCTCTGATGAATAAGGGAATCGTTCGAATCGGGAGATATATAGACTTCCAGATAAAGCTTTTGGGTGCGTTATCGGTCGGGGATGTACGAACAGGTACTATCCCCTCCCTGCTGCCTTCCCAAAAACATTATCTGAAAGTCTATAGTGCTGTTGTCTGTTGCCTTGTTTTGTGGGCTTCGCTGCTTTTTTGTCTCGGATGTCAAAAGGGAGAGAGTTCGAAAACTCGTGAAAAGGTAATCAACGTGCGGGTTCAGGCTGCGGGGGTCCGGCCTGTTCGGCCATATATCGAGACCATAGGCAGCCTGGAACCGTATGAAGAGGTAACGGTCAGCGCAGAGGTGGACGGCAGGCTGAAAGACATTCGAGTTGACGAGGGATCGGCAGTGGCCAAGGGTATGATTCTCGCGCATATCAACGATACGGATCAAAAACTTGAAGTAAAGAGGGCGCAGGCGGCCCTGCGGCAGGCTGAGGCGACCCTTGCCAATACGCGGGTGGAATTCGAGCGGAAAAAGGCCCTTTATCAGCAGGAACTCGTAACCAGGCAGCAGTTTGATGACGTTTCCACCCGGCTGTCACTGGCTGAGGCCGATCTGGAGAGAGCCGGGGTTGCGTTATCCCTGTCCGCAGAGAGGCTGAGGAAAACCGAAGTGAATTCGCCTCTTGCCGGTCTCATCAAGAAGAAGAACGTATCAAGCGGAGATTACGTGAAGAGCGGCGGTAATCTCTTTGTCATAATCCAGAATAACCCCCTGAAGCTCCATTTTACCCTGGCGGAGAGAGATGCGGCCAGGGTCGGAAAAGGCCAGGAAGTCTCTTTAAAGGTGGATTCATACGCCCAGACCGCGTTCAGCGGCCGTGTTACCCTTATCTATCCCAGTCTTGACGAGAAGACCAGGACACTGCAGGTCGAGGCCGAGGTCCCGAACCCGAGGGGATCGTTGAAGCCGGGCTACTTTGCCCACGTAACACTCTACACCGGTTCCACAGCCGATGCCATTCTGGCGCCGGTTACCTCTCTTTTGTACGAGGAAGAAAAGGTCAAGGTATTCGTGGTTGAACAGGGACGGGCAAAGGAGAGGGCCATACGCGCGGGAAGCAAGTACGGTGAAATGATCGAAGTTACGGACGGCCTCAAGGCCGGGGAGCAGGTAGTAGTCCTCGGCCAGCAGAATCTCTCGAACGGAGTCAGGGTGAACATTATCAGGTGAAGGAAGGGCGCGTTCAATGCCGGTGAGCAGAACGAACCACAGAAGAAATCGATTACGATTACGAGCACGAGCACGATGAGTAGTACCTGTGTGATGTGATTACCCATTTTGGGGTTTGAAGAAGAATATGTGGCTTGCTGATGTATCTATAAAACGTCCGGTTTTTGCAACTATGATGGTCCTTTTCCTGGTGGTCATGGGTGTGGTCAGCTATCCCCGGATCGGGGTCGACCTCTTCCCCAGGGTGGAGTTTCCCATCGTAAACATCACCACGGTTCAAAAGGGCGCCAATCCCGAGATCGTCGATATCGAGGTGACGGACAAGATAGAGGAGACCGTCAACACGATCAACGGCGTCAAGAGCATTATGTCCAGGAGTATGGCTGGAGTCTCCGTCGTCACCGTGGAATTCTTTCTGGAGAGGGACGTCGGTCTGGCCGTCCAGGACGTAAGGGAAAAGATCTCGGCAATTCGTTCCAAACTTCCCTCCGATATAGATGAGCCCGTAATAGAAAAAGTCGACCCGGATGCTGTTGAGGTATTATGGATAGCCCTTTCAGGCAAACGATCGATTCGCGAACTCTCCACTTACGCCAACGAGGTTCTGAAGGAGCAACTGCAGCGGATAAACGGGGTAGGGGCTATCAGGCTGAGCGGTTTGCGGCTGCGCCAGATTCGGATATGGCTTGACCCTGAAAAGATGAGGGCCTATCAGTTGACTGCGAAGGATGTGCTGGCGGCCCTTCGCCGGGAGCATGTCGAGCTTCCGGGGGGCAGGATAGAGAGCCTGACCAAGGAATACGCGATAAAGATTAAAGGCCAGTTCCCGCAGATTCAGGACTTCAATGATCTTATAGTCGGATTTCATAATGGGGCGCCGATAAGGCTGAGAGACGTTGGTTCGGCCGAAGACGGCGTTCAGGAACAACGATCCATTGCGCGCTTCAACGGTCTGCCGTCCGTGGGCCTTGGAATTCAGAAGCAGTCCGGCACAAATACGGTGCAAGTGATCGGCAGGATCAAAGAAGAGCTGCGCCGGCTGAAGCAGACGCTTCCGCCGGGGATGGACCTCGATATAAGCTTTGACCAGTCCGGCTTCATAGAGGCTTCCATAAATGAAGTCAAGCATCACTTGATTTACGGGGCGATATTTTCCACCCTCGTGGTCCTGTTGTTTCTGAGGAATTTCAGGGTGACGCTGATAAGCGCTGTAGCCATTCCCACGTCGATAATCTCGACATTCGCCATAATGAATGCCTTTGGTTTTACATTCAACAATATGACTATGCTCGGGCTGGCCCTTTCCATAGGGATTCTTATCGACGATGCCATAATTGTCATAGAGAACATCTGCAGGCACATGGAAGGCGGTATGTCCCCGAAGGAAGCCGCATCGTTCGCCACATCCGAGATCGGCCTGGCCGTTATGGCCACAACGCTTGCCATCGTGGCAATCTTTCTGCCCGTTGCCTTTATGAAAGGAATTGTGGGGCGGTTTTTCTTCCAGTTCGCCATGACCGTCGTATTCGCGGTCATCGTCTCGCTCTTTGTCTCCTTTACCCTGACCCCCATGCTCGCTTCGCGGTATTTGAAGAGTCGAGAGTCAAAAGTCCAGAGGCGAGGGTCGAGTACGGCCGACAACCGGGAGTCCTTTTTTCCCCGGCTCTTCTCCGGCCTGGAACGGGGTTATCAGCGAATCGAGGCGGCTTATTCGAGGCTGCTGAAACTGGCGCTGAACCACAGGAAGGCAGTCCTGGGCATGGCTGGAGTAATATTCATAGCGAGCATGGGGCTCGTTGCCTTTATCGGCAAGGAGTTTCTGCCCAAAGAGGATCAGGGTCAATTCGTGGTTCGGCTCGTGGCGCCCGTAGATTATTCCGTGGATGCTGTGGATGCTCTCTTTAAGACCGCGGAGGAGCGGGTGAAATCCATTCCCGAGGTGAAGAACATCTTCTACAGTCAGGGCGTGGATGCGGGGGAAATAAACAAGGCGGAGATGTTCGTCGGCCTCAGGCCCAAATCGGAAAGATCCCGCAAACAGGACGAGCTCATGGTTGAAGTGAGAAAGAAGCTCTCGGATATACCGGGGATCAAGGCTGCGGCTGAAAACCTGTCGATGATCGGCGGCGGCCAGAGGCACGTTCCCATCCAGTACAGTATCAGGGGCCTGGATCTGAGGAGCCTGGAGGGCTATACCCGTTCAAT
Organism: Pseudomonadota bacterium; assembly: GCA_043806955.1. Taxonomy (GTDB): domain Bacteria; phylum Desulfobacterota; class QYQD01; order QYQD01; family JAZDGK01; genus JAZDGK01. The sequence continues at coordinate 7,727 of JAZDGK010000076.1, forward strand.
TTCCCAGGAATTCTCGCGCCTTCCGGGCGTGGTGGACATGGACACATCGATTGAGGCAGGCAAGCCGGAGCTCCGTGTCTATATAGACAGAGACAAGGCGGCAGACCTGGGAGTAGACGTGGCCTCGGCGGCTGAGGCAATAAACTTTCTTATCGGCGGAGAAGTCGATGTGGCGAAGTTTAAGGACGAGGCAAGAGGCCGGCAGTACGATATACGGGCCAGGCTTTACCCGCAGGGCCGGACAAATCCCGGGGACATAGGAAAGCTTTTTGTGAGGGCAGGGGACGGGCGAATGGTCGAGCTTTCCAGCATCATCAGAATAGAGGAGGCCGGCGGTCCCAGCTCTATAAACCGTGTAGACCGGCAAAGGGCCATTATGCTCTTTGCAAATCTCGAGGAAAAACCCCTGGGACAGGCAATGCAGGAACTGGACGCAATATCGGGAAAGGTGCTTCCGCCCGATTACTCCGGAAAACACAAGGGGATGGCCGAGGTCATGGCCGAGTCCTTCGGCTATTTGATCTTTGCGCTTGTGCTCGGGATCTTCGTGGCCTACATGGTCCTGGCGTCACAATTCGACAGCTTCATCCATCCCTTTACGATTCTGCTCTCCATGCCCCTGTCCTTTATCGGGGCCTTTGGCGCGCTCCTGCTGACGGGAAAGACGATCAATATCTTCAGCCTGATCGGAATAATTCTTCTGATGGGGCTGGTGAAGAAGAACGCCATACTCCTCGTGGACTATACAAATACCCTCAGGGCCAAGGGGATGGAGAGAAGGGCTGCCCTGCTGGAGGCCGGGCCGGTGAGGTTGCGGCCGATCCTGATGACGACGCTGGCCATGGTTTTGGGGATGTTCCCGATCGCCCTGGGGCTGGGAGAGGGCTCAGAGACGCGTTCCCCAATGGCCATTACCACTATTGGCGGTTTGCTTACATCCCTGTTCTTGACGTTGATCGTGGTCCCTGTGGCCTACGAGCTCTTTGACGACCTGCAGGCGAAATTCAGATTTGCCACAAAGACACAAAGACACAAAGAGGAGAACTTCTAACCCGGGCAAGCCGGCACCGGAAACGGCCTGCAATTAATGGCCAAGTACTGATGTTTGGCTCGTGAAACGGCAACGGCTATTCCGACACTCCGGTCGGCGATGGTTTTGCACCGGCCGAAGAGTCATCAGTCCCCGGTTTTCTGATGGAGCTTGTCCGATATGCGTTTGGCCTTTTCGGATTTCGACATTGATGCGGCCTTGTCCGCAAATCTTTTTGCCCCTGCAATGTTACCGTCTTTCAGGTAATCCTTGACCCTTCTTTCGATACGGACCGTGGCCGGATCTCCGCCTTTTATGTGCACGGCCGGTATTCCCGGCAGGCGTCTGTTCTCGGCGCTGCCGCATTCCGGGCACAGCGGTATCTCTCTGTTGCCGAGACAAAGCGTTTCAAAGACAAATCCGCAATTCAAACATTCATGATCAAAAATCGGCATAAAATTTCCTGCTGGGAAGTGCGAATAACACGAATGAAGACGAATAAGAGCAACCATTCGTGTAGATTCGAGCTGACCCTGTCTTTTCCTGTCTTCCTGAGTTCCTGATCAAAACAGTTGGCAGCCTCAAGCATATGCTTACTTACCGGAAAAGGCAAGGTGACGTCAAGACCCAAATCCACCGCCTATTTTCTGTTGCATCCGCGGGCGAAGTCAAAATACGTCCGTGAAATCACTTCACCTTGGGTGCTGGATTGACCACGGACCACGGACCATTGACGATATGTTTTCGTGGTCTATCGTCCATCGTCTATGGTCAATCCGCCGCAGTAGATCAGATATTTACTTGCCCTGACTGACATTTGGCGGCGGATTTGGGAAAACGGGCACGGTGGCTTATTTGGAAAAGTTCCTGCAAATTACTCAGCGTATTGAGTAATGTTACTCACCTCTTTGAGTAAATTGTCGGTGCAGCGCTAATATCTACAACAGCCCGATCTTCAGCACCTTTACCTGCATGGCTCCTAATCTCTCAGGTCAATTGTTCAAGGCAAAATCCCTTCTTCACGGAAATGCTCTTCAAGCCATGAGATCCTTCTTGCATTGGCGAAGGGGATGCTCTTTGCTTTTTTTAGCATCTCACCTGCGAGTTTCTTGTACCGAGGCCTGAGTGGATCGGATTTCGCTGCAAAGTGATGGAGTGAGGCATAAGCGTGTCCCAGCATTGAGTAAGCATAGCAATTATCCGGGGATACCGTTATGGCCCTTTTGAATTGCTGCATCCACATGACAATAGAGCCAGAATGAGAACTAGAAAGAACGCATTTAAGGGTTTCAAAATCATAGCCGTCAATTTAACCTGCTTTGTTATCTTTTTAGTTTTTATCGACACAAGGTCGACAAGAGCGGGGCTGTCGGACAGCGTGTTCTTTCCTGGGAGCTGTCGGAAAGCCTTGGATCTCATGGGCATAATTACGAATCTGTCTTGGATCTGTAGCCCCGAAGGTTCTGACTCTTTCTTGCCGGCCTGCCTTTCCCTGCACAGGGACCTATACCATCATACACTTAGGGACGTGGAAATAAATAATCATCCCATCTTGCTTGTCTTTTGATTCGGCTTCTGTGTTGCATCAAGAGTTACATATCCCGATATGCGCCCCTTGATGCGCCTTGAATCCGAACCAAAATCCAGCACAATATTGATGAGCTCGTAAAAAGTCAAAAAGTACTGCTTCTTGTCATTCCGGCGGAAGCCGGAATCCAGTCTATTCAATTAGTTACGGGGGGGGGCTGGACTCCGGTTTTCACCGGAGTGACGACTTTTTACGACTTCATCAATATTGGGACACTTATTTATGTCCACGTCCCTAACACCTCGTAACAAATGAATATAACTCGATATGTTCTTTTCACAAGGATTGAGGTAATATTACTCGCAACCTTCATCCGGAAGCCTGTTAACTTGATTGGAATTGGATGGGCAAAAACTTCTTAGAGCGACATCCACGGACTGCTGATCATGACCTCAAATCCGATCCTTCGATCACAAATAATGCCTAACTCTACACCTGAACAGGGGCCGTTTCCCTTGGTGGGCGATGGTGGAGAGGGGAGGATTCGAACCTCCGAAGGCATCGCCGGCAGATTTACAGTCTGCTCCCTTTGGCCGCTTGGGAACCTCTCCATTCTGGTGTCCAAAAACTAAACCAAGGCATTCTGTGACAACTGTCTATAGAGCCTCTTGAAAAATGTTCAATTTTGCAAGAGGCTCTTTTTTTGCTGTATAAGTCAGGATACGATTCTTCTCGGAAAGTACTGGAGCTGGCGATGGGACTCGAACCCGCAACCTGCTGATTACAAATCAGCTGCTCTGCCAATTGAGCTACGCCAGCAAAAATCGCAACTTAGGACGCGTTACGAAATAAGTGTTACAAGATTGCGCCGGATTTTGGGGCTGTATTCAAGGCTGCTTAAGGGGCGAGCATACTGAAGTCTGCGACCCCGTAAGCAACGCAGAATACGGCCCAAAAGACTAGCAAGATGTAACAGTTATTTCGTAACGCATCCCAAGCTTGAGCCTCCTGCAAAACGTCCTCTTTTGCCCAATCTCTGCGTCAGGCTCAGATATTAGTCCTCAAAATACTCAATGTATTCCTCCGGTTAAAATCTTCGCCTTCCTTGACCTTGGGGCAAAACTGAACATTTTGCAAGAGGCTCAGCTTGATAAGATACTTTGCGCGATGCGATCTGAAGACTAAGCACATTTTTGTACCATAATTGGACATGGAAGTCAAGCTGCGACAAAAATGATTCTATAGACTTTCAGATAATGTTTTTGGGAAGGCAGCAGGGAGGGGATAGTACCTGTTCGTACATCCCCGACCGATAACGCACCCAAAAGCTTTATCTGGAAGTCTATATGAGCCTGTCGGACTTAGAATGATCTACTGCGGAAAGTGGGGGGAACGCCCCAAATATCCTCGACTTCTCGTTGTATAGCAACACTATGCGCCTCAAATTCGTGAATATTTGGTCTCGTTCCTCCACTTCCTCGTGACGATCCCCCAAGCCCGACAGGCTCACAGTAAAGTGGAAATGCATAACCGATTCACAAGAAACCGAAGACCTGTCCAGGAAATACTGCATGATCAATGCTGCTGTCTCGTGCTCACAGGGCGATCCTTTCGTATGGAACGGAAAGGGGATGCTCAATATAATATTTCATTACTCGAATGCAAGCGGATTTTGCAGGCCGCTTGTTCAGGCTTGAAAGCAGGTCTTTCCATAGAGCCTCCTGCAAAACGTCCTCTTTTGCCCAGTCTCGGCGTCAGGCTCAGATTTTAACCCTCAAAATACTCAATGTATTCCTCCGGTTAAAATCTTCGCCTTCCTTGACCTTGGGCAAAATTGAACCTTTTGCAAGAGGCTCCATATGAACGTTTTTGAGCGAGCTTTTCTTTCCAGAGACCGTTTCCCGCCTATTTGAAACATCCTTTTTAGTAGACAACGCCGAAGAAAGGACGCTAGAATTAATTATGGGACTGAATAATACAAAACATTTTCCGGCGGTTGCTTCAAATCTCGCTGAAATACTCATCAGCTCTTTGCCTGGGAGTCTGTCGGACTCAGGGGATCGTCCCCCCCACTTTCCGCAATAGATCATCATAAGTCTGACAGGCTCCTGACCAAGGCGACGGGAATCGATGATACAAGTTTGAAGGCAGAATGACCTCTCTACACCTGAGCGTCTGGTTAGGGTCTGGCACGGAATAGGTTGCGCAATTCTGAGTGCTGAGGCATCCGTCCGGCAAGGCGCGAGGAGAGCGCATCCCCGTGAGTATGCACCCGACGAGCAACGCAGCCGGACGGGATGGATCGGCGCTCAGAATGCTCAAGTTATTTCGTGACAGGCCCTAAGTCTGACAGGCTCCTGACCAAGGCGACGGGAATCGATGATACAAGTTTGAAGGCAGAACGACCTCTCTACACCTGAGCTTCTGGTTAGTTCACGTTCCTCCGACATCCTCCGGATACCAATGCGAACGGCTTTTCAAAAAGGATTGAGCGCTCCCTTCTCTCTCGCATCGCAGTCTTTGCCTTTCAAACCCGGATTACTTTTCAGCTTGTGATCGTCTGCCCATCAGTATGCAGGCTTCTTCTTCGCTTCCGGCAGTTGGGGTTTCATCAAATTCTTCATAAGGGAGGTGAGATTCTTCAGCACGAGTAAGACTGCCGGAAAGCAGAGGAATATTAGGGACGTGGACATAAATAAGTGTCCCGATATTGCGCTGGATTTTGGTTCGGATTCGAGGCGCATCAAGGGGCGCATATCGGGATATGTAACCCTTGATGCCACACAGAAGCCGGATCAAAAGACAAGCAAGATGGGATAATTATTTATGTCCACGTCCCTTACCCGGTTTTCGTCCGGAAGCCGGATTTCCGGACGAAGCAGCTCGCGTCAAGACGAGCAGTCCGCGGTCGGCATTCAGCGTTTCTAGTTATTTTGTAGCTTTCTTTTGCTGGCGGCTAATCGCTGATCGCGGAAAGTTTGAATCCGGAAAACGCCGGATGAGAACTATGTGGATTAAACGAAGAACCTGAACGACAGAAAATTGGAAAGGAGGCAGAACCAATGCGAACAGATATTAGACGATTAGCCCATGTCATTTTGCTGGCCGGTCTCGGTTTAGTATTCTCGTTTGGTATTGCTCTGGGCCAGCAGGAGGCTGCATCGCCTCAGGAGGGAACCGCCGGAGAGGCGCCGTGGTGTCCACCGCCCGCTCCCAAAGCTGCGCCCGGGGTACAATGGTGTCCATCACCTGTTCCTGAAGCACAACAGTCTGCTCCTGAAGTAGGATGGTGCCCGTCACCTGCATCCGAGGCTGCACCGGGGGTGCCATGGTGCCTGCCACCTGCTCGTGAAGCAGCTCCCCAGGCAGGCGTGTATCCGCCTGGTATGTCCGCCCCCCGGACAACGGAAGGATCGGCGGCCTTGGAGGGCGCAAAACCTGGCGAAGAGATGGCCCCGGTACCTGATTTTGAAAAAGGTTTATTGCCGCAAACCGGCATGCCCATGGGTCCGGAGACCTTCGGTCAGCACTGGGCGCCTTATCCTGACAATATTGCCGTGCAGTTCGTCGGTCCTACGGATTTTCAAGGACCGGCTTATGGCGCGTACGGCGCGTACTATGGTCGTCAATATGAAGAATTTCCGGCCGGTGTGCCCGCATTTCTATTCCAAGACCAGCGGCTGGCACAGGCTATGCGTGCCGACGAACCTCAGGCTGGAGCCGCAGAAGAGTCACCATATGAGGAGATGCCTGTCACGCTCAATATGGACGACGCCAGAGCGGTGATGGGGAATTATTTGGCAGGGAAGAATGATCCTGCTCTAAGGCTTGGCAACGTAACGGATATGGGAGACCACTATGAAGCCCTGATTTTGAACCCGCAGGGCTGTGCGGTTGAAAGAGTCATGGTTGACAAGTCCAGGTCGATACAGTCTTTGATGTCGCCCCAGGCCGGTGTGCCCGAACCGCAAATGAAATCTGCTGAAGCCGCAGTGTGCGTAACGGCAGATGACGCCCGAAGGATATTTGAGGGCTTCCTGGCCACCAAGGACCCCAATCTAACTATTGGTACAGTTCAAGACATGGGGACCTATTTTCAAGCTCCGGTTCTCAGTCCTCAGGGCTGCGCCGTCCAGAAGCTGACGGTGCCCAAGTCCATGGGGGTTCGAACGGAAAAGCCGACCCCGCAGACAGGCGCCCCCATGGGCAGACAGCAGTTTGGCGGAGCTCAGGCCGAAGCTCGGACACCCGCAACTCCCTTGAGCGAAACGGATGCCAGAGCGGTACTGCACAGCTATGCGAATGCTCAGGGGAAAAATATGCGATTGGGAACAGTTGAAGATACAAACGGTCACTTCACGGCAACCATTCTTGACCGCAATGGTTGCGTCGCGCAGACAGTCAGGCTGGACAAAAATACCTGCACGATAACTCCCGTCAGGTAAGGTGAGGAAATGAGACTGCCGCAGGGCAGGTGTCCGGGCAGCAATTGACCGATGCAGGAAGGAGGTGAAAGCATGAGAAAACTTGGATTGAAACGGGTAGGCATTCTGTTTATTACCATCCTGGGTTTGATCTTTTACGTAGTCTCTGCTCAGGGCGCCGGTTATGAAAAGGGATCCGGAACAGGCATGGAAAAAGGCGCTCCTCAGGCGGGCGCACAAAGATGGCAGGCGCCCATAGATCAGGAGGAGGCCAAGGCGATCTTGCAGAATTATGTGAGCGCTCTTAACGATCCCAATTTGAAGCTGGGAGATCTCAACGAAAAGGGCAAATTTTTCGAGGCGGACATTCGCGCAACCGATAGTAATAAAACGGTCGAGAAGGTCAGGGTAGATAAACAAACCGGCGTAGTGCATCCCGCGCGTAAGTGGTAAGTTCTCCGGGCTCCCGCACCACTGCGGGAGCCTTCCTTTTCTATCACACGCCCACGAAATCCTTCCAACCACAAGAACGAGGTCCTGAGTATGAATACCGGCCGAGAACGGCCGTGTCAAAAGCCTTATGAGGACTGTAGTCGCAGAGGGCACAGAGAGAATTGAGAAAGGAAACGGTTCATGAAAAGAGGAATGAAATGTAGACTTTAAGAAGGAGGTAAGACTTATGAAACCATCTACAGGAAAAAAGATGTGGACTCTGCTGGTAGTCGGTTTTTTTCTGGCCTTGGGGGTGACATCAGTACAGGCGCAAAGAGTCGGACAAGGCACGTGTCCCGCAGGCGCTGCCGATACCGATTCGGCGATTAAGGAACAGAAAGGAGCTTCGCCCCAGGCCGGTTCTGATTCTGATTCGGCTATGATGGACCGGGATGAAGCTGCTCCCCAGACTGGGATGGACATGGGCGCCGAAATGGGCACGGAAGAGTCGGCTGCGCAACCGGGCCCGGCTGCAGAGCCCATGGCAACCCATGCTGGTCCACAGACTGGAATGCCCCAGGTTACAGCTCCGATTGACCAAGACGAGGCTCGCATGCTCATGCAGAACTACATAAACGCCCTGAACGACCCGAATCTGAAATTGGGGAACATACGTGAAAAGGACATATTTTACGAAGGCAGTGTCATGAGGAAAAACAGGGCGATAGACAAGGTTATCGTGAACAGGAATACCGGGACCGTGTATTCCACTTCTATACGGGGAGCGCACCGGCCGCAAGCGGGGACCGGTATGGATACCGGGGCACAGACCGGCACTATGGATAGCGAGACCGACGCTTCGAGTCCGATGCGTGGTCGCTGCCGGTAATTGTTCTTTCCCCTCTTACTGGATAATGCTCCTGAATCAAGCTGTCCCCTTCGGCCGTTTTGAACCCACTTCACCGTGCCCTCTCCCCCCACAAGCGGCGGAGAGGGTAAACGGTCGCGTTCCTCATCGGGACGGCATTGGTACCGGGGAGGGCTTCAGTCTTTCTTCCAGTAAGGTTTGGACAGGTCCTCAAAAGCCGTCATGGCGGCAACTGCAGCTTGTCCTACGGCGGTCACGATTTGCTTGATGCCTCCCGTGATATCTCCGGCGGCATATATTCGTGCCCGGCTGGTTCTTTGAAAGCGGTCCACTCTGATATATCCATCTTCGTCCAGTTCCAGCCCGATCCGCTTTGCAAGATCATTCACCGGCTCATATCCGACTGAAACAAAGACCGCGTCAGTTTGAATCTCCTGAATCTCACCTGTTTTTAGATTCTCGATCCGAACCCCTTCAACCACCTTTTCACCCAGTATTTCCGTCACGACCGAGTTCCAGATTACCGGTATTTTGCGTTCGAAGAGAGATTCCTGCAGGCGTGCCTCGGCGCGCAACGTCTCTCGACGATGCACGAGACGTACACCAACTCCCAGGCTGTCGAGATAAAGAGCCTCCGTCACCGCGCTGCTCCCCCCGCCAACCATAACGGCCTTTTTGCCTTTAAAAAAATACCCGTCACAGGTGGCGCAGTAGCTGACGCCCCTGCCGAACAGACGTTCCTCGCCGGGAGCGCCTATTTTTCGGTATTTCGCACCGGTCGTCAGGATAACGGCACGGCACAGATATTTGCCTTTGTTTGTATATACCTCAATGGTCTCGTCCGGTTTGATGTCCAGGACTTCTTCACCCTGATGAATGTGGGTATACTGAAGCGCGTGCTGGGACATGATATCCGCCAGCGCTTTCCCTGCGATTCGTATCAATCCGGGATAGTTTTCAACCACCGGGGTAGCAGCAACCTGCCCCCCCACGATATCCTTCTCCAGGATAACGTATCTAAGGCCGCCCCTCTCACCGTAAATCCCCGCAGTGAGCCCCCCCGGGCCTCCCCCCACAACCACCACATCCACCCGCACATCTTCGCCTTCAGGGGCAATCCTTGGGCCGGTCGCGCTCGGCTCCTTAAGCGTGACTAGTCTTTCAATAAAAACGTCTTCCGGTTCCGCTCCCATCGAGCTTATCTCGTCATTTATGTTGGTTTGGGGCACCGAGGTGACTCCGTATTTTTCCGCGAGGTCCCGATTCTCCACAATTTCGATTATTTCTGCGGTGACCAGGTCGGGCCTTTCTACGGCCGACGCCACGGCCAGTGCCGCCTGCTGCGGGCAGTAAGGACAGGTTGGGCTCACAAAAACCCGGATATATCTGGCTTCTGTGAGTTTGTCTAATGACTCCTTTGACTCGTCTGAGAGGAAGCTCTCTCCCTGAGAGGCCATTATGATGGCATCCACAAAAGATCGCATTTCCTCGCCTGCCGGCGCCCCGGTATAGCGGATACGGTGGGTTTCCGGGTCTATCAGTATAGTCGGCGAACGTTCCACGTCATATTTCTTCGAGATCTTGTCTCCGATGGCATGGAATTCCGGGACAATTTTCTGCGTTAGTTTCTTCAGCTCGGTCATGACTGCCACGGTAAGGCGATTAAAGGGACCCTTTTCCCCTTTCCGGGTGAATATGTAAACAGGAACTTCCCTCTTCAGGGCTTTAAACCTGTCCCGCAGTATCTCATCGTCATGCTCATGGCTCCTGTCGTTCTCATCCATTTCCGCCTCCGGTTCTATCCAGGACAAAAAACACCCTGGACAATTTGAAGATTTCATTCCGCATGAATGGGACCAGCAAAGCTTCTCCCTAATATTCACATGACTGAAAAAATGAAAGCAAGAGAAAAAGAGGAGGGCAGATAGCGGCAGGAGTTGAAACCCGTATGGCGAGGTTCCATAAAAGGGACCAGACGAAACATGGCCCAGCCGCAAGGCCGTCTATCCGATACGACTCGCCGAAGGAGGACCCACGGGAGTCACGTTCTAGTCCGACGCGATTAGAAAAAGTCGCACTTTGACTTACAGCAGGATCATGCGAGAATAGAAGTATGCACGGTGAAAATGTCTCTTATTTTGGATTTCTGCCCGGGTCACTATCGGCCTGACGGCGGGCAGGGCGTCCAGAGGAGCCGGACATCGGCAGCGAGGTATTCGAATATGAAGGCTATCGACCCGGTATGCAAAATGACCATAGAGGATAAGGATGCCGCCGGTACATCCACCTGCCAAG
>JAZDGK010000077.1:0-16074 GCA_043806955.1 Pseudomonadota bacterium
GTGCCTATCGAGGCGGATATTGAACAGTTCTGGTCATGGGTCACACCAGGATTCTGGGCTGTTTCAATGGAGTTTGAAGCGAAAGTCAATATCAAGGGCGATGTTCCGCCCTTTAAGGACGGGGAGATGGTACGTGGGTATGTCGAACTACACACACAGGCGGCCGGCACTGGGTCATGGCTAAACACGATCAACAAGGGAATCGAGTCCTTTGTTACAGAGGTGAAGAAACGCCTGGCAATGGAATAGCCGAACCAGCGCATACCTTTAGGCGACGCCGAGTAACGTGGCGGGTTTTCCTGACACGCCCAGCCGGCGCGGCTGATTCGCAAACCGTTCGGCCCTATCACCTTCGTCGCCAATGTGGTATATCAGAAGTAGTCGGAGGTCACGAAAAAGGAAAAATTAGATGAAAGAAAGATTAAGGAGCTTATGAAGGAAGCTTTGGTGGAAGTCCTCGATGACCGCAGAGATGTCCTTTATGATATTCTGAGCGAAGTCATGGAGGATGTCGCACTGGTCCACGAGATAAGAGAGGGGGAAGCTACCGAAATGGTTAGCAGAAAGGAGATCTTCGATATTCTGGAAGTCCGACCATGAAAGTCGAGTTTAGGGCCAGCTTTGCCAGAGATTTGAAACGGACAAAAGACAATTCCCTCCTCAACCAAGTGCGCAAGGTGATTCAGCAAATTGAAGCATCTGAAGGCCTCCGCAACGTGGGTAATATTAATAGGCTCCGGGCTCAAGGTAATTACTATCGAATAAGCTTGATGAACTCGTAAAAAGTCGTCACTCCGGTGAAAACCGGAGTCCAGTTCCCCCGTAACTACTTGAATAGACTGGATTCCGTCTTCCGCCGGAATGACAAGAAGCACTACTTTTCGACTTTTTACGAACTCATCAAGATTGGGTGACTATCGAATCGGCCTGATTATGGAGAATACCACTGCCAGATTTGTACGGTTTCTCCACCGACGCGAAATCTACCGCTATTTTCCGTAAGGGGGTTTTGAAGGTTACTGGCCGAACCAGTCATTCGACCGGACTCCGTGGAATGGGGTTGGCTTTTTCGGAACGCCATAGGCCGGAGCCGGTCAATTCTATCCTTCGCCGCAGAAACCCAGAACGGGCACGCAAGTATACCAAATGCGGTAAGTTTATTGTAAAATGCATCAGACCGCATATGGAGGTGGAAAAATGACGAAACTCGAAAAGGCATTTGAAGAAGCATCAAAGCTTTCCCCTCAAGAGCAGGATTTGTTTGCCACTTGGATGCTTGACGAGCTTGCTTCGGAAGATCGATGGCGGGAAATGTTTGCCAAATCGGCTGACAAACTTGCTCAGATGGCCAACGAAGCACTGGAAGAATACCGCGCGGGTCGGACCCAGGAACTTGACCCCGACAAACTATGATTTCCCATATGACAACCCGGTTTCGCAAAGCTTTTGTGGGACTCCCCGAAGAAATTCGCCGTCAGGCCAAAGAGGCATACAAGCTTTTCAAGCGGAATCCATACGATCCCAGTTTGCGGTTCAAACAAGTCCATCCGAAAGAGCCCATCTTTTCGGTACGGGCTGGCTTTGGTTATCGAGCAGTAGGAATTAAGGAAGGCGACACAATCGTCTGGTTTTGGATAGGCACACATTCCGATTACGACCGATTACTTTCCAGCTTCTAGGAGTCTGTCGGACTTAGGGATGATCTACTACGGAAGTGGGGGGAACGGCCCAAATATCCCCGAATTTTCGTTGCATAGCAACACTATGCGCCTCAAATTCGTGAATATTTGGTCTCGTCCTCCACTTCCTCGTGACGATCCCCTAAGTCCGACAGGCTCCTAGGGAACCTGTAAGGAGTAAGTTGTGGTAAAAATGGTAACCCTGCGGAGATTTCATCCACTTCATCGAGGGGCCAGCCCAAAAATCCCTTGTTTACGGAATGTCTGATCGAGAGCTTTAGATACCGCCGAAGGAGAAGCAACGGCGGGAATTCGTTCTTCGAATACATCCACTCCAATAAGCCCTTTGAAGATTTCGAGCTATTGCACTTTCTACAGGCCAAGATCAAATTGTCTCCGCAGTCGTCTCCGCCTCGCTTTCGAGAAAACACATGGTCCGCCGACAACATCATTGGGCTTCCACAGTAGTAGCATGCTCGGGGAAGGACTAGTTTATCCTTCTCGTCCCTGAAAAAGGTTGAGATAGCTACCTCACCGGTCTTGAGTTTGTTGAACAGTCTTTCGCGAATTACATACTGAATGCGGTGAAGTTTAAAGCACCCGGCCTTCAATGCAGCAAAGACAGCACCCATATTTGCGTAGGACCAAAACAGAGAATCCCCGATGGTGGCCAGGTTCTTAATCGGGTTTTCCCCGTTACGGCTCTCCGACGACCTTCTCCATCAGCTTATCAGTAACCGTTGTCGTTGAAGTACCCTGATCAACCGAACTGGTATAAACCCAGTCGAACCGGTAAATTGTCGAGGACTCTCTTAGCGCCCCTCGCCCATGCCGCCGCGAGCGGCCTCGTGCCTGATCGGTATCTTGCCCAAGATCCCTTGCTCAGGCCACCCCTGAAGCATGGATGCCCTGGAATTACAGGGATGCCGTCTCACGTCTGTCCCCGCAAATCTTCGTCATCCAGGACGGGCGGTTCCAAAGGCCCCCTGGAAGTTTTTATGGCCCACACAGGCTTAGGGCTTGCTCAGAAATAACTCGGCTCTTTATGCATCACACATTCAGGCCGGTTTCGTCCGATCCTCAACTGCAAAATCCTCGAAATAGAACGACTATTCCTCCGGTTTTGCAGCCTCGGATCGAACAAATCCGACCTAAATCTGAGCGCCTAAAATGCCGGTTTATTTCTGAGCAAGCCCTTACCGGAAGCACACCAGGGTTGGTTTCGGCATTGGAGGATCAAATCCGGCAAGGCAAAGACCTTGCTGTCCGATACAAAACAAGGATCAACAAAGATAATTGACCCTATTTCTTTCTCAACCGATGGACCAGGATGTGAAACTGTTCATCGTCGGCCCGCATGACAGTTTTTTTGGTCTCAATCTTGAAATGATGTTCGGCTAGTTCGAAGAAACTCCTGGGTGCCATGCGGCTCTTGTCATGTGCAAAATAGACGGTACCATCCGGTGCCAAGGCTTCATTGAGCAATTTGCAGAGCGGTACGGAAAATTTGGTGTTAAACAGGACCTCTGAACCGATTATGTAATCGTATTTACTATAGAAAGATGGTGAACACCAGTCGAGAACCTGGAATTTCACGTTGTGCAACTGGTTTGCCTGGGCGCTCATCATGGCAAAGAGGAGGGCATTCTCGTCATAGTCCGTTATGGTCACATCATGCCCGAAAGCCGCGGCAAAAAGACCTGCTACCCCTATGCCGGCGCCGATTTCCAAAAATTTCTTGTTCTCTTCCGGCTTGATTTTAGAGATCTCATAGCTCAGAATAATCGAAGCCTCCCATATCCTTGCCCAGAAAGGGAAATCAGCCAGGGGATCGTCCTGCGAAAACTGTTTTTCAAGAATCCGCCCGATTTCTTTCACCTGTACGATTTGAACCGTCTTTCCATTTACCGTTACCGGCGCAGTCTCTGTCCCAAAACGAGCCTGGAGATCCCTCATTTTGTCATCCGTGGCCTCAAAATAACTGGTCAACTCTTCTTCCTCTCTTCTTTGTAATATGCGACTTGAGCTCTGAATAATCTCTGGTGTTCAAAAGATCCTTCTTCTCCAGCCATGCCCGGCGAGCAACAGCTAAGCCCAGGGGGAAAAGCTCCATCTGCTCCAGCGAATGAGCATCCGTTCCGATGGCCAGCAGGCAGCCTTTCTCCTTAGCCGCCCGCGCGTATATGTCATTCAAATCCAGTCGCCTGAAATAGGCGTTTATTTCCAGCGCAGTCCCGGTCTCCGCAGCCGTCTGTATGATTTTTTCAATGTTCACTGCGTAAGGGCTTCTTGAACCAAGTAATCGTCCGGTCGGATGAGCGATTATGTCGACATAAGGATTCTTCATGGCCGAGATGATCCGGCGGGTGATTACATCTTCCTCCTGTTTAAAACCCGAATGAATCGAAGCAAGAACAAGATCCAGCCCGGCCAGTACTTCATCGGGATAGTCAAGCTTACCATCCGCGTCGATGTCCACCTCGGCCGCACACAGGAGCTTGGCCGTATAGTTTCCCCTTTCATTCAACTCGTGTACGCAGCGTATCTTTTCCCGGACCTCCTGTATCGACAATCCCCTTGCCACCTTAAGCGAAACGGAATGATCGGCTACGGCCGCCCAGGAATAACCTAACGCACTGGCCTTTTGCGCAATGTCCTCCAAAGAAGCCACTCCATCACTCAACCTGGAGTGGATATGCGAATCACCGCGAATATCGGCCATCTCCACCAAGACCGGCAGGCTCCCTTCCTGTGCCGCTTCGATTTCTCCTCTATCCTCTCTCAATTCAGGCTCTATATAGGGGAGGCCGACCGCAGAGAATACATCCTCTTCCTCTCGACCGCTTATGCGTTCGTCTCCGCGGAACACGCCGTATTCGTTGATTTTCAGTCCCCGCCTCGCGGCCATGTCCCGGATCCGAATATTATGGGCTTTTGACCCGGTAAAATAGCACAGGGCAGCGCCAAAGCTCTCCGGTTCGACCACCCGCAAATCAATCTGAAATCCATCCGCGGTCTGGACGCTTGCTTTCGTATCCCCGCGGGCCAGAATCTGCCGGGTCAGGGGGAGCGCGGTAAAAGCCTGCATTACCTCCCCAGGATCCCCCGACGCAACAAGCAAATCGATATCTTTGGCCGTCTCCCGCCTGCGTCTGAGGCTGCCGGCTATACTGGCCCGATAAACGGAGGGGATCTTTTCAAGTTTCCAGACAATTTCCCGGGCAAGAGGAAGGAGAAGGCCCAGGGGAAAACGTTCCCGTCCTTTCTTGACTACGGCAATGCCCTTCAGGATATTCTCCTCAGTCTTCGCCTTCATCCCGGGGATTCCCTGAATCTTATGCTCCAGGGCCAGTTTCTCCACTTCCTCCAGCGATGTCACCCCAAAATGATCGAAAAGCAGTCTTGCCGTCCTTGGCCCAACGCCGGGAATATCAAGAAGGGTTATTATTCCCGGAGGGATTTCCTTCTTAAGGTCCTCACAGTCCTGCAAGATCCCGGTTTTCAGGATTTCTCGAATCTTGCCGGCCAGGTCCTTGCCTATTCCGGAGATCCCTTCGAGTTCTCCCCTTGCCGCGATATCAGCGGCATTCTCCGTGAGACCCTCCAGGTTTTCCGCAGCCTTCCGGTAAGCTCGAATGCGAAACGGATTCGTACCTTTGACCTCCAGGAGATCCGCCATTTGATTAAAAATCGAAGCTATGTCTTTATTCTTCATCCTAAGTCCGCCAAGTTCCTAAGACCTCGTATACTCTGTAACAAAACAGGAAACATTTCAACCCAAATTCTTGTTATTGGAAGAGGTCGCGATAGTGCGGAGATTGGAGGGGGAGGAGGCGCATACGACTACAAAACAGTATCGCCTCCTCGTAATAGCAGCGGGTTCCTGGGAAAGCCTGCGGGGTGTCCGTTCAGACCTGCCTTCCCGAACGTTTGCGTCTAAATCCGATTAGTCCGACAAGGCCGCTTCCAAGCAGGAAAACACTGGCCGGCATGGGAACGGTCGAGGGCGGTTCTTCAAGAGGACTTATGGTCAGGATCTGATCGGGACCGGCAAAGGTCTGATGAATGCCCAGACCTTGAACAGGGTCCCTCGTATTGATAAAGTCGAAGATCTCTACGGATGCAGGGTCAATGGCAAAGGCCGTGTCGTTCGAGTGCAGCTCCAGGAGAAATCCATCCCTGAGGGCATATTGTTCGTTCTCGCTGTCGGAATATACGATACACCCTCTGGCAAGGCTGATTTTCGTACCGGCATCATACTTGTCCAGGTAATCTATCGTCCAGTTGTTGATGAAAGACGGGTGCCGCACGATGGAACTGCCCGCACCAAAGTCCGACTTTGCTTCTATATCCGGCAATTCGAAAATATTCTTTTCGTCTCCAAGAAAAGGATATCCAAAAAGATCGTTCTTCAGAAAATCTATCTGCATCGCGGCAATTTTGATTCCTGAAGTGTAAAGGTTTTCGAGCTTCACCGTCACCGTGTTTGCCTGCGCTGCACCGACTGTACAGAACAGAAAGGCAGCAATAGTAAAAAGAGTTCTCTTCATAAACGCGTCTCCTCCACATCAAATCTTTCTTTGCAGACATCTTATGTCATTGACGTTAACCGCACCGTCTCCGTTACAGTCCACCCAGCACGGCAAGTCTGACTGGCCGATAATTCTCTTCAGTTGCCGGATGTCGTTTACGTTGATAACCCCGTCCCCATTGGCATCTCCGCGCTCCCGGACCGTTACCGTTCCAAAACTCACGCTTTCCCAATCAAGCACGGACCCGTTTGCCTTCACGAAATTGTCGTAGCTTCCGCCCCGTCCGTAACCGATGCCAAGGCTCGGAACAGGCTGTGCGTCTTTCCGGGCGAAGCTGATTTTGCCCAGAAGAATTCTCTGACCGGAGACCCCGGCCAAGGGGTCAGCGGTGTCTATTTTTCCACCCACAATCAGTACCTCGCCCGGGATGGATAGATCCGGGTCCCTGTATTGGTATTTTGTTGAGACTCCGCCCATGTACCATACCTGGGCGTTCTTTTCCGCCCCTGCTACGGTCAGCGCCCCGGCGTCATAGGTAAGCTTGATGCCGAAGCTGAGAAGGTTAGAAGTGTTTATGTCGGCGTAGAGATAGACATCGATGTTGTTTTCGGTGCAGGCGCCTTCCCCGTATACCTCCACATCGGGCTCAAGTCCCCACGCAACCGGGATGCCTGTTGCAAAGAGCAAAATGATTGCTCCTGCCAGCCATCCGAAACGAATTTTCGCAGAATAATGTGTCACGTCAGAAAACCTCCTTTTTTTGGTTCCAAACTCAGTCCAATACCGGTTTTCCCGGTTGGCCCGGGGGGGCCATGGTGAAATCCAGGACCTCGCTGAAATCGCTTTCGAGGCCGCAAAGGTCATAGGTCGTTACAGCCAGGTAGTATCTCTGACGCGCCTCGGGCGGCAAAGGTGGGAGATAAAATCGATAAGAGATATCCCAGTAATCGTTCTCCCATCCCGGATATGGTTTGACCGTAAGACCATCCGGCAACAGGTCTTGAGGCAATGGCAGTTGTTGGGGATTGCCGTACTCCGTAAATGCCTCGAGATCGACTACATCCGTCCCGGTCCCGCCGAGTGGCGGATCAGGCACATTGCCGTCGGCGTGTACAGCGTAATAAACCTTCCACCCGGCAATATCGGACTCGCGGTCCTGCCACCACCCGATGGTCAGATAGTCGGCATGACTCGTTCCTGTGCAGGAAATCGCGAGCAAAAAACCGACGACCAAAATACAGATTATTCTCATTGTTGCTCCTTTCCTTTCTTTGCGTTTCCACGTCCAAGAGCATTGCCGCACGCAATCTGCAATTAACAACGTTCACCGTTCACCGAGAAAGTTTGTTTGGTTTATTTAGTTTGTTTGGTTTGTTTCGTTTTCCTATCCACTCCCGTATACAACCCGCAACCCGTAACTCGTTAAAATCAGTAATCCTTTCCGAAGCATCCGGCGAAAATCGCCAGATCGATCTCATCGGTCCGCAAATCATTATCGAGATCGCAATCCGGCCTGAACGCGGACAATCCCCGGCCAGAACCGTATGCGGCAGCAAATGCCGCGAGATCGGCGCCATCGGACCAACGGTCGCTGTCCAAATCTCCCTTTTGGCCGTTCAGGCTGCCGGCTTCAATCGGAGTCCTGTGCAAAGTGCCTGCGACCGACGGGTCGTAAACCGAGACCAGCGTAGCCTTTGATGAAAAATCATTCTGGCCGAGTACGGCCAGTTCAAAGACGAACGGGCCGGGACTTGTTGGTACGAAAGATGCCACCGGCTGGTTCGCGTTTTCGATCGGTATGGAGCCGTTCAGATTTTTCCAGCGATATTGCGCGGTGGACGGCGCCGACCGGCTTCCATCAAGGATTACTCTGGATCCCAGCGGCACCGCCTGAGGGGGCCCAGGATTGGCCAGGATGATGTCGGAGAGGTTCTCTACCGCATCTACCCGCACGTAGCGAATTGCACTACGGTTAAAACCAGAACCGCTGGCGCTGTCACGCACATGGAGTCGAAAATAATAGGTTCCGGGCTTTGATGGAACAAAAGAAGGTGAGACCGAATGGGAATCGGAGAGAATAACCGTTTCAGGGGCGGCATAGCATTCCCAGCGATAAGAAAGACTCCCTGTATCTGCCGGACAAAGATCATAGCTCCCGCTGCCGTTCAGTCTCGCCTGGGTCCCCACGACCACGACCTGATCCTCCCCGGGATCGGCTATGGGAATGGTCGTTGCGGAACAGTCGTTGGAGACAAATCCCGTAACGAAGGGGTCCGACCACACCGATTCAGGGCCGGGATATCCGTGTGAATCAAAACCCTGGACCTGGAACGAGCAGGTCTCTCCGTCGCGCGGAAAATACTGAAAAAGATACCCTGCTTCTCCCCTGCAGGCGGGAATGGAAGTGAAATACCTTCGTTCACCGCCGTTGATCTGCACGCACACGTTGTAATAGTAAGGTGTACTGTTCAGCGCCGGCGATCCGCCTGCCGTTACTCCACGGCGATCCGGGGCCGAGGCGAAGACGACAGGCATTCCTGCCAGAAAACAGAAAATACAAACCGTGGTACTTCCCAAGCTCCAAATTCGTTTTTTCTTCTCTATCAATGCTCTCCTCCTTAAAATCCATATACCGGCCGGTCATTCAGGCAGGCTCCTCGAATTTGCTGGTCACGCCTGAATGGGTGATCGGCTTCATGAAGAGCAACGGGAATGCCAACCAATTAGTGAGGCGAATAAGGATCGAAGAAAACTTCTTAAATCCGTCAAATAGGACCTGGGAATTATGAGAAGATGGAACTGCCTGTTGTTACGAAAGGTTACGGCGCAGCCGGGGAGCAGGTCTCATGGAGCGGGAAATACTTCCACAGTCGATCGTGCCCAGAGGGCTCATAGCTGATACTGCCGGGAGCCTGTTGGGCTTAGGGCTTGCTCAGAAATAACTTGGCTTTTTATGCATCACAGCTTCCGGCCAGCTTTTTCCGATCCTCAACTGCAAAATCCTCGAAATAGAGCGACTATTCCTCCGGTTTTGCAGTCTCGGATCGAACAAATCTGACCTAAATCTGAGCGCCTAAAATGCCAATTAATTTCTGAGCAAGCCCGTAGGGGATTGTCGTCAACGGAATTGCGGGCATGCTGCTCGATACCGGTAAGTCATGGGCCTCGGAGCCGCGAGGTACAGGAAATGGCGTGAAATTCAGTATATGGAGCTTCCCCTGAGGGGTTTCTTTGCAAAATTAGATTGACAGGTTAATTTTGCACGGTAAAATTAACCTATGATTCCAAGAATGCTAAACCTCCCGTTAGAGCGAAAGAGCGTGTTTCTATTCGGGCCGAGGCAGGTTGGAAAAAGTACGCTGGTAGGTCATTTGCTGACCAACACGGATCATCTTGAGATCAACCTGCTGAAAGCGGACATCCTTCTGAAATACAAAACACACCCAAACCTCTTGAGGGCGGAAACGGAATTCGCAATGAAGACCAGAGACAATCTCCTGGTCGTATTCATTGATGAGGTGCAGAAATGTCCCGAGCTGTTGGGTGAGGTACATTATCTTATCGAAACGTACAAGGGAAAGATCTCTTTCATCTTGACGGGATCGAGTTCGCGAAAGCTGAAGAAAGCCTCGGTCAATATGCTGGCCGGACGCGCCTGGCGGTTCTTTCTTTTTCCCTTTACCCATGTGGAACTGGGTGAGAGATTTGATCTTGACGATGTCCTGCTTAGAGGGACATTGCCCCCAATCATTGATGAGCCGCCCGAAGATACGTTCCGGACCCTGCGATCTTATGTTCAGACTTATTTGAAGGAGGAAATACTTGACGAAGCCATCGTGAGAAATATCGGGGCATTCGGTCGTTTTCTGGATATCGCTGCAGACCAGAGCGGACACGTTGTTAATTTTTCAACTATGTCCCGAGAGACCGGAGTGAGCAGCAAGACGATAAAGGGTTACTACGAAATACTGGAG
This sequence comes from Pseudomonadota bacterium, assembly GCA_043806955.1. Lineage (GTDB taxonomy): Bacteria > Desulfobacterota > QYQD01 > QYQD01 > JAZDGK01 > JAZDGK01. The sequence continues at coordinate 10,186 of JAZDGK010000077.1, forward strand.
GACACGCTTGTTGCCATAAAGCTGGAACCATACCTGAAGAGTGCCCGGAAAAGACTAGTAATGCATCCCAAGTATTATCTGTTCGATACAGGTATCATCAACGCGATAAACGGCAGGACGTCCACCTTATCTATGAAAGGGGCGACCACATATGGGACGCTCTTTGAACATTTTGTCATACTGGAAGCCCACCGCCTCATCCACTATTCCGAAAGACCTTACCGCCTCTTTCACTGGCGATCATCACACGGCGCAGAAGTGGACCTGATAATAGAAACACCGGATACTCTGTGGGCGGTCGAAATCAAGTCATCACGTATTGTCAAATCCGGCAGCCTCAAGGGGCTGAAATCGTTCATGGACGATCACCCCTCTGCAAGACCTATTTGTGTTTCAACCTGCGATACGCCGTACATGGCAGGCGAGATTCCCGTGATTCCGTGGCGCATGTTGTTCGGGGTGAGCTATCTGGATCTTGCAACTTGAGCTCAAAATATAGACTTCCAGATAAAGCTTTTGGGTGCGTTATCGGTCGGGGATGCACGAACAGGTACTATCCCCTCCCTGCTGCCTTCCCAAAAACATTATCTGAAAGTCTATAGCCCTGGTGTCCATGACTGGCCTTTTCGGTTGATGGCTATTGAGTTAACTCATCATGTTCGGTTCTGACTTCCGCGTTCTGAGTTTCTTTGAACCCGAAACACGGAACTCGTAACACGGAACTCAATTACGATTACGAGCACCGCTACGCTGAGCATGAGCACGACGAAACGAATGCTGACTTAACTCAATAGCCATATTTCGGTTTGACAAGCAATGGTCGGTTGGCGTATACCTATGAACGGCGACGATAAATTTTCGAGGCGAACAACCGGTAAATTGTCTGTGGCGGTGGTATAACTTCTGAACCGGCCATTGCGGGCATCCGAGGATTGGGCCATTACGATGATCGACGGACCACAAAACAGAGAGCTTGAAGCCTGGGTCAAGAAATTGGAAATTGAAGCGATTGAACGCGACCGGCTTTTGAATGCCTTGCGGGAGAGCGAGGAAAGATATCAGCGCATAGTCGTAGCCATCAACGCCTATATCTATACCGTGCAAATTGAAGACGGGGTTGCGGGCCGGACTATTCATGGTCCTGGCTGCCTTGCCATCACGGGCTACACACCCGAAGACTTCAGCAATAATCCCTACCTTTGGATTCAAATGGTGTGCGAGGAAGACCGGAAGGCAGTCGAAGATCAGGCTGCGAGGAGATTGTCGGGGCAGCCCACCGCCCTCGAACATCGGATAATTCGCAAGGACGGAGCCCTTCGATGGGTTAGAAACACACCGGTAGCCCATTATGACGGCCGAGGCAGGCTGGTCTCTTATGACGGCCTGATTCAGGACATAACCGACCGGAAGGAAGCCGAAGAGGCCCTTTTGGAAAGCGAGGAAAAATACAAGCAGATAGCCGAGAACTCTATAGACGCAGTTGGAATGTCCCAGGAAGGAAGGATAGTCTACGCGAACCATGCTTTTTCGCAAATTTTCGGATACTCGCAAGATGAGCTCATCGGAAAAGACATTACTATTGCAGTTGCGCCCGAACATCGGCAATTAATAGAGGAAAGGGCGCAGAAAAGGTTCAAAGGCATTCACGTACCCAATCTGTATGAATTTGAAGGACTGAAGAAAAACGGAGAACGAGTCTCTATCGAGGTATCCAGTTCGGACGCATTCATTTACAAGAACAAGCCGACGATTCTGGCCATACTGAGGGATGTCACAGCAAGAAAGCGGGCTGAAGCGGCTTTGAAATTTCGCATCGAGTTCGACAATCTCGTCACACACATTTCAACGGAGTTCATCAGCATTCCGTCCCACAAACTCGATAATGCCATAAGTTGCGAACTGCAGAAGATAGGGCTGTTCGTCGGCGCGGACCGGAGCTATGTCTTTCTGTTTAACAAGGATGCAACCGGCATGAGTAACTCTCATGAGTGGTGCGCCGACGAAATAGAGCCCCAGATAGATAATTTGCAGGATATAAGGGTCGAAGATCTCCCCTGGTTTTCCAAACGAATTAAGGGCCGGGAGGTCTTCCATGTCCCGTTCGTAGACAACCTCCCGCCGGAAGCGGCCTTGGAAAAGAGGCATTTTCAGGATCAAGACATAAAATCGCTTGTTGTTCTGCCTATGGTCTATGCGGGTTCGGTCATCGGATTCTTCGGGCTCGATTCCGTACACGAAAAAAGAACCTGGACTGAAGACATTATCTTGCTTCTCAGGATCGTGGGAGAGATCTTTGCCAATGCCCTGGCGCGCCGGTGCGCCGAAGAGGCACTGCGGGAGAGTGAGAAGAAGTACAGCACCCTGGTCGAAGGCTCGCCGACCGGCATCTTCGTGGAGCAGGACGGCAGGATCGTCTTTGCAAACAACAGATTTGCGGAGATATACGGCTATGCCGGAGACGAACTGCCGGGCAGCGACCTCAGGTGTTTCGATGGTTTCGAGATGTCGCGCCTTTCCGGAGAGAAAGCGTTGACGGCAGATGAAATAACCGCGGGCTACGAAATCAAATGTCAAAAAACGGATGGGCGGGTTATCTGGATCAAAAGAAGAGATGCGGAGATCGAGTACAGAGGGCGGCCCGCTATACTGGCCAATGTCCTCGACATTACGGAACAAAAAAAGGCGCAGGAAGAGCTCCAGCGGATGAACAAGGAACTCGAGGACTTCGTAAATATCGTATCGCACGATCTGAAGACCCCGATTATATCGGTGCAGGGTTTTTCCACAAGATTGCTGGAAACCTGTAAGGCGGAACTGGGGGAAAAGGGCCGAAACTACCTTCAGCATATCAGGGCGGCCGCATCCCGGATGGAACTGCTGGTTTCCGATCTCCTGGTTCTATCGAAAATCGGCCGTGTGGCATCGAGCTTCAGAATCGTCTCCTCCTTTGAGATAGTACAAAGACTTGCGGCAGCACTTCACGACAGATTGAGCGATAGAAACATTGATCTTCAAATCGGCGCCAACCTCCCCGACATATACTGCGACGGAGAGAGGGTGTACCAGGTTTTTGAAAATCTCCTTGTAAATGCGATAAAATTTGTACGGGAAGCCGAAAACCCCGTCATCAAAATCGATTGCAACGACAAGGAGAGATTCCACGAATTTTACGTGCGGGACAACGGCATCGGGATCGACCCGAAGTACCATCATAAGATATTCGAAATGTTTCACCGCCTCGATGAGATGAAAGATGAAGAGGGCACCGGTCTCGGTCTGGCCATCGTCGAAAGAATAACAAGCAATCACGGCGGGAAAGTCTGGGTGGAGTCTGATAAAGGGGAGGGGGCAACCTTCTATTTCAGTGTTCCCAAGGCCATACCCGCTCTCTCCGGCACTGACAGCCCATGAATTTGGCTGACTCAACCTGCCGGTTTCGTGCCCAATAAAACATGAATATCGAATATCGAACAAGGAATGACGAAGGTCGAAGGACATAAAGAAGTTCCTATAGCGCACTAAAGAGCCTAACCGGAAAACTTCATGATTCGAAATTCCTTGTTCGACATTCGATATTCTTTTAGTGTCTCCCGCCTGTCGTCCCGCTGCTTATCTCTGCGCTTATGGGGTATCAAACAGGCTGAGACTACTTTGTTCGGGCCACGTAGATTCCGTCCCAATCCTGGCATCCTCGTGCCATCAGTTCGCCACAGCGTTCCACGAAGGCGACCGAGGGCTTGTCCTCATATTTTTGGGCCAGAGCGGAAAAAATTGCACCGGCCTCTTTAAAACTGCCCTCTCGATACAGTCTTAGGCCTTCGGCGAATTTCAGCCGCAGTTCCTCATTCAGCCCGGCTGACAGCTCATAAATAACGACCGGTTTATCCTTTCCTTTCACCTTTATGGAATCCAGTTCCCGAACGGCGAAAGACCCCTGATCTTGCGGCCCGACCGCAGATTCCAACTGACTCAGCGTAGATTCGCTGATGATTATCCGTGTCCCGTAGATCTTATTCAGGCCTTCGAGTCTCGAAGCCAGGTTTACGCTGTCGCCGACCGCGGTGTAGTCGAATCTGGTATGAGTGCCCATATTCCCGACGATCGCCTCGGCGGTGTTTATTCCTATCCCGATACTGATCTCCGGAAAGCCCTTATTCTTGAATTGAACGTTAATCTCTTTCAGTTTCTCTATCATCTCTATCGCGGTCTCGCAGGCCCTCATGGCATGTTTTTCTGTAGTGAGAGGGGCATTGAAAATGGCCATTATGGCGTCTCCGATGTACTTATCGAGCGTACCTTTATGCGCCAAAACTATATCGGTCATCGGCCCGAGATACTCATTGAGGAGGGTTACAAGATCTTCCGGGGAAAGCTTCTCAGACAGGGTGGTGAAGCCCCGGATATCCGAAAACAGGATGCTCACCTCCCGTTTCTCCCCGCCAAGTTTGAGGATACCGGGATTCTTTATGATCTCTCCGACAAGCTCCGGAGAGACATAACTCGTGAAGGCCTTCTTGAGGAATCTCCCCTGCCGTTCTTCTATAAAATTCCTGTAAGCCTCTGAACCGAGATAGGTCAGGCTGATGGAGATGAGCGGGTAGACAAAGACCGTGTTTAAGAGCCAGATCGAAAAGGCCGACTGATTGACTATGGTATAGCCGCCGCCGGCCGCCAGAAAGAAAAGAAGCGCGACCATTGTTCTTCGCGCCAGCCCCAGGCACAGGGCCAGCAAAACAGGAAAGACAACCATGAATGCCACTTCCAGCACTATCACCAGCCAGTTCCTGACAAGAAATCTGTTCTGAAGCACATTGGAAGCAACAGTGGCGTGGATTTCTACGCCGGGAAGCAGAGAATCCACAGGGGTAACGCGTACGTCATAGATGCCGATCTCCGTGGCGCCCACGAAAACAAGGCTGTCTTTCAGTTCGTTTTTTCTCAGGCGTCCCCTTATCACATCGACCGCGGAAACGGTTCGAAAAGTACCTTTTTTGCCGTAAAAGTTGAGGGTAAGAGCCCCCCATTCGTCAACAGGGATGCTTGTCCTCTCTTCCAGGGCAATAGCATCTACGCTCCCATCCCTGATATCCAAGAGAATCTCCTTGCCCAGATAGTGCCGGAGAGCGGACAGGGCGAGAGAGGGATAGACTTCTCCGTCGTAAAGCATCAGGAGGTTTGACTTTCTTATGATCCCGTCGGAATCAGGGATAATATTGAAAAATCCCGAAGCGTTCGATGCTCTGGTGATTGCCGGCAAGTTTGCTTCAGCATACTCCAGGAAGGGGATTTTGACTGCGTCGTCTTTTCCTTCTATTCTTATGACCTTGATTTTTGATTGGGAAAGCGATTGATCCGTTTCAGGAGACGGCGCCTCGGCCTCTTCCCGGAAGAAATGCCCGGCAATTACGTTGCCGCTCCTTTGTATAGCATCGGCCAAGGCTTTGTCCGAGTCCGGATTTGACGGTTCGGAGAAGACAATATCAAGGGCCACCGTCTTGGCGCCATAGTTCTTGAGATACCCTATGAGTCCGGCTATTACCTTTCTGTCCCACGGCCACCTGCCGAGCTCGTTCACACTCTTCGCATCAACCGCAACAATCACTACTCTTGGATCGGGATCTGCAGCATGCCTTAGCCTGAATCTCACATCTTTCAGTTTGAGATCAAGCGAACTGAAGAATTCGATTTCCTGCGCATAGCGATAGAAAAGGAAAGCAATAATGGCGGCGGCAATCCCGATCGCCACAAAGATTAAATATCTCTTTGATTTCATTCCGGTCTCTGTTGGGTTTCGCACTGCTCAACCCAACCTCCGTGTTGCTCCCGCGGAGAATTCGCAGGTTGGCGTGAGTGACGCAACACCCAACCAGGATGGGTTCCGCTCGAAAA
>JAZDGK010000078.1:0-18356 GCA_043806955.1 Pseudomonadota bacterium
TTGCGCAATTCTGAGTGCTGAGGCGCCCGTCCGGCAAGACGCGAGGAGGGCGCATACCCGTGAGTATGCAACCGACGAGCAACGCAGCCGGACGGGATGGATCGGCGCTCAGAATGCTCAAGTTATTTCGTGACAGACCCTTAGTACAGCGCCACCATCCCTCCGCACGGCTGAGTTTTACAGGCATCTTTCTGAAACGCAACTGTTGAGGCCGGATTTGGGGTCAATTTTGGATTGCGCTGCAGTCTCAACCGCGTTATGATCATCGACCCATAGTGGATGAAATCGTTGTCGATCCGCTTGAAAAGATCTAATTTTCTGATTAAGTTAAGAATAGAGGCTCTTGCAAAAATCGTCACACCGGTGAAAACCGGTCTCCAGGGGTACGCCGGAATGACGAAAATGCCGGTTATGAGACTTTTGCAAGAGGCTCAACAGGTTTTACTTTATTGAATGACGGAGAAGCCAATGCTGGAAGTAAATGATCTGTGGGTCGAGGTGGAAGGAAAACAGATCCTTAAGGGAATGAATCTCAGAATAGGTACCGGCGAGACTCATATACTGCTCGGGAAGAATGGTTCGGGCAAGACGACCCTTCTTCTCACGCTCATGGGGTTTTCCGGCTACAAGATTATTAATGGGCGAATAAGATTCAAGGAAACAGACATTACCAACCTGCCCACACATGAGCGGGCAAAACTGGGCATAGGCATATCCTTCCAGAGGCCTCCGACCCTTCACGGGGTACGCCTGCGGGATATGCTTTCAATCTGCGGCAACAGGAGCGGCCGCAACGAGATCCTGGCAACCCAGTATAACTTTGCAAATTTTCTTGACAGGGAAGTCAATCTCGGCTTTTCAGGCGGGGAAATCAAAAAAAGCGAACTTCTGCAATTGTTGGCACAGAATCCCGATCTTGTCCTGCTCGATGAACCGGAGTCGGGCGTTGACATAGAGAATCTGAACGTCATCGGCTTAATGATAAAAGACCTCCTCCAGAAGGATTTGAAACGCCACAGGCAAAAGTCCGGTCTGATTATTTCTCACACCGGCTTCATCCTCAATTATCTCGAAGCGGACAAAGGTCATATACTTCTTGACGGCAAAATCCACTGCCAGGGCAATCCAAGGGAAATCTTCCAGGAGATCTCGAGGTGTGGTTATGAGGAATGTGTAAGATGCAGAAAATAGAAGAAAAAGCAAATGAAGCACTGAACAAGAAGTCCGAGTACGGCGAGGACCTTGATCTGTCCAGATTTACCAGACAGGCCGACATAGTGCCTTACGACGAGAATCTCTCCGTTCTGGCGCAGGACGAGCAGGACAAATTGAAACAAACCGGCCTCGACTTCAGTAAACAGGAACGTTCGGGCACTTTCCTGCAGGCCGATCGTTCGATAGTTCATTGCCGTTCCGTCCACAGCGGGGTCGAAGTCCTGCCGATAAAAGAAGCCCTTCAAGATGCTGCCAGGATGGACGATTACTGGTGGCGTGCAGTAGACGTTGGCACGGATAAGTATACGGCTGCGTCGGAGCTTGACTTGGACAACGGATATTTCATCCGTTCATTACCCGGCGCAAAAGTCGTTTATCCCCTGCAGGCCTGCCTGTATATCCGCAAGGAGAATTTTGCCCAGCATTTACACAACATTGTGGTGGCCGAGGAAGGTTCCGAGCTCCATATCATTACCGGTTGCGCTACTGCTCCGCACCTCGTCTCCGGTTTGCATATCGGGGTCTCCGAATTCTATATAAAGAAAGGGGCCAAGCTGACCTTTACCATGATCCATAACTGGGGTAAGGACGTCCATGTGCGGCCTCGAACCGGCGTGATCGTGGAAGAAGATGGAGTCTTTATTTCCAACTACATATCGCTTCGCCCCCTCAAATCACTGCAAACCAACCCCAAAGCAACTCTTAACGGAAAGGGAGCGGTAGCGCGCTTCAATTCTATTCTGGTGGCATCACCCGCAAGCGAGATAGACATAGGCGGAGTCGTAGTCTTGAAAGCTCCTGAGACGAGGGCCGAGATCATTTCGCGTGCCATATCGACCGGCGGGAAGATCATCTCTCGCGGTCTCCTGGTGGGAGAGGTTCCCGGAGTAAAAGCCCATTTGGAATGCCGGGGACTCATACTCTCGGCAAAGGGCATCATCCACGCCATACCGGAGCTCGTAGGGTGTGTTGCCGGTGTGGAGATGTCCCACGAAGCCGCGGTGGGCAAGATAGCGCAGGAAGAGATAGAGTACCTGATGGCCAGGGGATTAAGTGAGGAAGAGGCTACGTCTACAATCGTGAGAGGGTTTCTTAATGTCCGGATAGACGGCCTGCCTCTCGAGCTTCAGTCCGAAATCGACAACGCGGTAAAAGAGAGCGAAAAAGCCCTGAGTTGATTTCGGATTTCGGATTTCGGATTGAGCAAGCGGATAGGGAATTGCGAAATGCGGACACCCGTCCACTCGTTTCGGCCTATGTTCAGCTTGCACTTGTTTGATCTCACAATCCACGAATCAGTAGACCTGACCCGCAATCCGCATTCACAGCCGAGGACGGCTGTGCTACATTACATACCTTAGCCTCACCCTTTGTCCATTCGAAATCCCAAATCCGAAATCCCAAATCCGAAATCCGAAATCAAGAAGGCCTCTTCCAGAGGCCTTTTTTACACTCTTCAGCCCCCGCCGCAGCTCTTGGCGCGGGCTGCTATCTCACCGTCGGTGGCAGGACGGACCTCTAATACTGAAATGGTGGCATAGATCGGATGATTGCCCCCTAGAGACTGTTGTTTCGGGATAACCACTTCAAAAGTATCTCCCTCTGTGGCTCCCAGGATCTTTTCCTCTATAGCTGGAATAATGCGATCATGGCCAACCAATATATTGGCCCGATATACATTGGGGTTCTCTTCTTCGGCCCGTTCCTGAAATCTTACCGTGTACTTAATCACCACATGGGTATTCGGCCCTACCTTCACTCTTTCCGCCCCCATTTATTAAATCGTAATCGTTCACCGTTCACCGTTCACCGAAAACACATTTTTCGCGCGGGGCGGTGGCCGAATGACGGACTCGATATTCGATATTTAGTAGTTCAATTCCACGTTTAACTGTGAACTCTGAACCGTGAACCTGGAACCAGCATCCAGCATCTAATGATCGTTCACCGAAGGAATGCTTTTCCGGTTCCTTCGGACAACGGTGAACGGCTACATTAAATCTTCCCGCGTTGATCCGCCCCCGATTGACGCAGTCAACCGGATAGCAACAAGTGTTCGCCTAAGGTGTTGTGAATTTCCTGATCCCTTCTACGACTTCTTCCGTCGAAGGAAACCAGCCCAGGGCCTTTTTGGAAAACAAGACTCGGCCATCGACTCTCACGTCAAAGACCCCGCCGTCTCCCTTTACAAGAACCGGCTCAATGCCGCAGTTTTTCTTGATGTGTTCTGCCAGACTGGCAGCCCTTGGCAGAAAATTTCATTGGCCACAGTACTCAATAACGATTTCCATAGCACGCGCCTCCGATCCTGCACGAAGTTATAAGAATTGCTGCTTTAAAGCAAGCAAAAAGTGCTCTGTCCGTATCCGTTCACCGTTCACCGAAAAGACGTTCCTCGCGCTTTTCAGGTAATATTTGGCTCCTGGTCTCTGGTTCCTCGTCTTTTGGCATCAGGGACTAGAGGGCGAAAGAGTAGGCAGTAGGCAGTAAGCAGCAGACGGAATACGCGATCACCGTGACTCTTTGCCAAAAAGACGCTTTTCGGGTTCTTACGGACAACGGTGAACGGTTACTATGTTTCCGCTCCAAAGACAGCCGTTGCTTTCTGTCTTATCTTTTCAACCAGCAAACGCCATTCCTTCAGACCCAGGCCGCACAAAAGCCCGAAATAGCAACCTGCCGCAAACGTTATGGCGCCCAGAACAGAAAGTATCTCGGCCCAAAAGCCTTCTGCGAACAGACCATACAGCCATTTTTGCGAATAATACGCCGTAGCGGACATTATTAAGGACGCCAAACCGATTTTCACAAATGATTTCAGCAAATAGCCGAGAGCGTACCCCTCCAGTTTGCGATAGAGGGCGGTACTCAGGAAGATAAGACTCATTATCATGGTCACTGAGGTGGAAAAGGCTATAGCCTTGTGCCGAAAAAGATCCAGGGTCAGCGAGACAATCAGTATGTTCGTCACCACTGCCATGAAGCTGGCAATGACCGGATATTTTGTATCGTCCAAAGCATAGAATACGGGTACTATTATCTTCACTGAAGAATAGGCAAAAAGGCCTATTGAATAGAAAGACAGAGCTTCTGCCGTTCTTATGGTGTCATAACCGGTGAACCGCCCGTGCTCAAATATCAGCCGAATAATCGGCTTGGCCAAGATTATCAGGCCACAGGACGCCGGGATTGTCAAAATGAAGGCCATTACGAGGGAAGAGACCACAGTGTTTTTCAACTGGACCAGGTCCTTGTTTGAGGCGTGCCGGGACACGACCGGCAGGGTTGCCACAGCAATTGCCACTCCGAAGACTCCGATTGGAAACTGCATAAGCCGGAAGGCATAGCTGAGCCAGGAGACACTCCCCTGCTCACAGCTCGAAGCGAAAATCGTATTCACAAAAATATTAATCTGTGTGGCGGAAAGCCCGATAATCGCCGGGATCATAAGCCTGCCGATGCGCAGGATTCCTTCTTCCCGGAACGATACCGCAGGCCTGAAGCGAAACCCTGCTCCGAACAAAGCCGGCAATTGTACGAGAAACTGAAGAAGGCCTCCGATCAGTGTCCCTACCGCCATTCCAATAATTGCCGGCCGGCCGAAGTAGGGAAAGACAAATGCAAGCATGACGCCGCTTACGATCGATCCAAGATTAAAGAAAGCAGATGACATCGCGGGAATGAAAAAACGGCCTTTTGTATTCAATACGCCCATAACCACTGCCGCAAGCGAGACGAAAAGAAGGAAGGGCGACATTATTACAGTCATCGTCGTGGTGAGCGAGGTCTTCCCGGGCACTCTTGAAAAATCGGGAGCCATCAAAGCAACAAGATCGCCTGCAAAGATCATCCCGGCCAGCACGATCACTCCCACGATAATTGAGAGGGCGACCATGACATAGTTCGCCAGCCTCCAGGTCATTTCCGGGCCGCGCTTCTGGTCATAGTCGCTGAAGACCGCTACAAAGGCAGCGCTGAGAGCGCCTTCGGCAAAGAGGTCGCGCAAGAGATTCGGGATGCGAAAAGCAACAACGTACGCATCGATAAAATATCCTGCCCCGAACAGGGCGGCCAGGACCTGCTCCCGGATGAGCCCCAGGATCCGGCTGGCAAAAACGGCCACGCCTACGGACCCGGCAGATCTGGCAATTCCAATGGTGTCCGAATGTTCGGTCTTTGGTGTCATAGCTTAGGTGCCGAGGGACGTGGACATAAATAAGTGCCCAATATTGCGCTGGATTTTGGTTCGGATTCAAGGCGCATCAAGGGGCGCATATCGGGATATGTAACCCTTGATGCAACGCAGAAGCCGGATCAAAAGACAAGCAAGATGGGATAATTATTTATGTCCACGTCCCTTATCCAGGAGCCTGTCGGACTTAGGGACTTAGAAGTTTCCAACATACCATTTTAGGATTAATGTCCAATGTCCAATGCTCAATAACCAATTTCCAATCAGGAGAGCTGCCCTTGGGCATTTAACATTGAGTATTGGACATTCGATATTGGGAATTGACCTATGCACGGAGACTTATGCAAAACGTTCAATTTTGTCCAAGGTCAAGGAAGGCGAAGATTTTAACCGGAGGAATACATTACGTATTTTGAGGATTAAAATCTGAGCCTGACGTAGAGATTGGGCAAAAGAGGACGTCTTGCAAGAGGCTCCACGGTATATTATAGACTTTCAGATAATGTTTTTGGGAAGGCAGCAGGGAGGGGATAGTACCTGTTCGTACATCCCCGACCGATAACGCACCCAAAAGCTTTATGTGGAAGTCTATAGCATTTCCCGGATCCATTAGTCACTAAGCCATAAGATTAACGACAATTTTGGCAAGATATTTTTCACTGCGTCCGGAACGCCTTTACAGTAAAGCAGTTGCAGAGATTTTGTTCTGAGAGTTCAAAATTCAGGGTTGAACCGTGAACCGTGAACCATTAACCGTGAACTCTTTGGTTCCGGCTTTGCCGGGTTAGGGATGATCTACTGCGACATGGAGTAGTGGATGTCAAGTCCTGGAACTATACACTATTTTCTGGATAACCGTAACAGTTTAGGCTTTTGAAGGCGTTGGGTAATGTTACTCAACCCGCTCAAACTGTTGTTTACTTTTTCCATCAGATTTACGATAATCACAACGTGAGGGGTCCAAGAGGCTAAGGGATTTTTATGACCAAAATTCTTGTGGTCGATGACGAGGAGCATATCAGGCTCCTGTATTCTGAGGAGTTGAAAACCGAAGGCTATGAAGTCGCAACCGCTGCAAGCGGGCACAAGTTTTTGGAAAGAATAGAGCAGGAAAAACCGAATCTGATCATACTCGATATTGAAATGCCTGATTGTAACGGGCTTGAACTCCTTAATATCCTCCGGTCGAAACATTTCGATCTGCCGGTCGTTCTGTGCTCTGCGCACAACGACTACAGAGGCGACGTCAAGACCATCTCTGCAGCTTATTACGTCATCAAGTCCTTCGATCTCACCGAATTGAAAGACAAAATTGCCTCGGCCCTGAAAAAATGAGTTGCGGGTTTTCTCATTTCGGATTTCGGATTTGGGATTGCGGAAGTGTAGAAGAAGTGATGAGTTATGAGTCATGAGTGCGGCTATGTCGATTTCATCCTCGACTTTAGGCACTTTAGCTCACTTTAGTGCACTTTAGGCACTTCTTGTTTATTGCCAGATTATGCGCCAGCCGGCGGCACCGAATCCGGATGCTGCGATCAACGGCGACCAAGCAGCCGCCCACGGAGGCAGGACACCGGTCCGGCCCAGGGTCAGACTGAAATCCCACGTTATCCATATCACGAAAGCTATCAGCATCCCGAGGCTTATACCCACAGCCATGCTCGATTTGATGTTGCGTGAAATAAATGCCGGTATTCCGAGCAGCAGTAGCACCGGCCCCATAAGGATATAGGCAAACCTGGCCTGCAGGTCGATATGGCACGATCTTGCCGCCTGACCCTGGCCCTCCAGCTTTCGAGCATAAGCCGACAGCTCGTTCGAGGTCATCTCATCCGTACTCTTCGTCATCTCCCGGAAATCCTCAGGGCCTTCTGAAAGCGCCATGCTCTTTTCGTGGAACGGGAACATCCTGTACGATCCGCCGGGTTGCAACACTTTATGCCATCCGTTTCTAAAAAGCCACTTGCCGCCGATCCATCTTCCTTCGCGGGCGTAAAGAATGCTTTTGGGAGAGAAATCCTTCTCAAGAATAACTATCTCAACGCCCTGGAGCTTCCCGCGCCCTGCATCAAAAGAGTTTATCGAATAAACAGCATTCGCCCCTCTGAACCAGAACCTGTCTTTTCCGAAAAAGCCCTTGGGCTGTTTGCGCTTAACCTGTACATTCCAAATAAAATTAGTATTCGAAGTCATTGCGGGAATCAGAGACTCCTGCATGACAAAGAGAAGGCCGCTGAAAACGAACGCAGACAAGAAGATCGGCCTGCATATGAGAAAGAGGTTTCGCCCCAGAGATTTCATGGCCAGCAATTCATTATTCCGGGCCAGAAGACCGATCGTCAGTGCACCTCCGATAAGCACCGCCACCGGTTCCATCTGCTTCACAATTAAAGGAATCTTGTAAATGAAATATGCACCGATCACCCGGTAGGGAAGCCCTGTTTCCAGAAAATTGTCTATCTTTTCAAAAAAATCCACGAGGAGATATATGGAGATGAATACAAACAGTACCAGTATGAACAGGCGTATGAATTCCCTGTATATGTATCGGTTTAATATCGACATAAGAAGTGCCTAAACTTAAAAGTGGTTAAAAACCAGTTCACAGTTCACAGTTCAGGGTTAAGAAACAACCGTGAACCTGGAACCGTGAACCCGCAACCCGTACCTATCTTTTCCTCGTCCTTTCCAGGAAGTCGGACAAACGCTGCAGGATTTCCATGAACCATATGGGTTCCTCACGGTGGACTTTGACCGCCAGGTAGGTGCAAATCACGACGAATACGCCATTAGGCAACCACATACTGACGGCCGGATGCAAAAAACCCGTCTCTCCCAATCCTTTGGCCAAGGCCAGTACAAGGTAATATACAAGAAAAACAACCAGTCCGACAGATACCCCGAAAGAACTCCCCGCGAATGTAGATTGCGCACCCAGGGCCGCACCCGCTATCCCCAGGATCAGACAGGCCACCGGCAGTGCCAGCTTCCTGTGCAACTCCATAACCAGAGAATTATAGTCGGTACACCCGGCAGGTCCGCCTCTTATCCGCTCCCGTATTTCGCTTATCGACATCTCTCTTTTTTCCTTTTTCAAGAGTTCGCTTGTACCGGCAGTCTGAGCATCGAGGGTAAGAATATATTTCTCGAACTCGATCGTCTGGGCGGAATTCCAGTCCTGTGCAATCCGGTGAATGCTCCCGTCCTTCAGGCAGAAAACAAGGACCAAACGCTTCGGTTGGGAAAAAACCCATCCTTCTCTTGCCACGACCGTATTGCCCGTCTTTCCGTCTCTGTCGTCTCTAATGTATATTCCTTCCAGTTTTCCGTCTTTCTTAACGTCCTTTACATAGATGACCAGCCCCTTTAGGGCATCGCTGAACTCGCCTTCTCTCAGACTCAGATCAGCCCTCAACTGCATTACTCTGAAAAGAAGCACCTTCGAGGCGTGGTTGCCCCAGGGCTGCGCATAAACAGCCGTAAACAGAGTGGCAAGATACATACCGCCAGAAAGAACAAGGGCAGCGGGCAACAATTGGTAGAACCCGATCCCACACGCCTTCATCGCCAGCAATTCATTGTCTTTGGCCATTCTTGTATAGCCGAGGAGAGTCCCGAGCAGAGTGGCCATGGGAAAGGCAAATAGAAGCAGATGTGGAAGAACGAAGACGATAATCTGCAGGAGGTCCCAAACGGAGACCCCTTTCTTAAGTAGGAGCTCGGTCATGGGAGCTATCTTCCCAAGGAGCAAAATTGACGTCAGCACCAGGAGGGACGTGAGGAAGGAAGAGACAGTCTCTCTCAATATATAAGAAAAGAGTATTCGCTTCATTGTCGGTTAACTTTTTTCAGGGAAAATGCTAATTTCCAATGTCGAATTCCCAATGTTCAATGTCCAAGGAATCCTCCTGATTGGAAATTGGTTATTGAGCATTGGAAATTGGACATTGATCCTAAGACGCCTGCATTGACACCCTCACCAAAAGGTGTTAACTAGTTTTCAGGCTCCGATAACCCGGATTTGGTAGCTTAAAAGATATTTCTGACCAGGTCAAAGGAATTTCAGTGGGTCCGGTTGATATCCGAGGCAAAAAACGACTTCCATTCGCTCCTGGACAGGCCCCACACAAAGATCACATGTCTTCCGTTCGCCAGGAAATTGAAATCCGAGAGAAAGAAACCCTCTCACCGCATGCAAGCCTGAGTGCCGAATCCAGAGGCAGAAAGGTCCCGCAGGCAGAATGTCCGGTGCGTACGGCTTTCCAGAGGGATCGCGATCGCATACTGCACAGCAAGTCATTTCGCCGTCTTAAGCATAAAACCCAGGTTTTTTTATCCCCAACGGGCGATCATTACCGTACCAGGCTCACCCACACCCTCGAGGTCTCCCAAATCGCCCGTACTGTTTCCCGCGCTCTCAGGCTGAATGAAGACCTTACCGAGGCGATAGCCCTGGGCCACGATCTCGGTCATACCCCCTTCGGACATGCAGGCGAGGCGGCTCTGAACGCGATTCATCCCGGTGGATTCGCCCACTATGAGCAGAGCCTCCGGGTTGTGGACCTTCTTGAAAACAACGGCAAGGGACTTAATCTGACCCATGAGGTAAGAGAAGGAATCCTGAAGCATTCAAAAGGCCGTGCACAGATACTGCCTCAGAGCACCAGACTGCTGCCCCCAAACCTTGAAAGCCATGTTGTGCGCATTGCGGACATAATAGCCTACATCAGTCACGATCTTGACGACTCCATCCGCGGGGGTGTAATTTCCATCGGCGATGTCCCGGAATCCTGCAGAAAAGCGCTGGGCAAGACGCATTCCAAACGTATTGGGACAATGGTCCTCAGCCTCATTTCTTCAACGATCAAAGCCGGCGGTGCGAAGCTCGGCATCGACGTCTCTGTAATGGATGCAATGACCGAGCTGAGGGACTTCCTCTATAAGAACGTCTACGAATCTGACAAGGTTCACAGGGAATTCATAAAGGCAAGAAAGGTTATCGAGGAGCTCTATTATCATATGCTTGAGAAGGACAGATCTCTCGAAAAAGAAACACCGGCCTACCCTCCCGGAACCCCCAAGGAACGGATTGTCTGTGATTTCATTGCCGGAATGACCGATCGCTATGCTCTGAATCTCTATGAAAACATCTTTATTCCCAAGCCCTGGATGATCTACTGATTTCAGATTTCGGATTGTCCATATACCACTTTTCTGTTGCATCCGCGGGCAAAGTCAAAATGCGTATGTGAAATAACTTCACCTTGGGTGGTGGGTTGACCATGGACCATCGACGGTACGTTCTCGTGGTCTATCGTCTATCTTCAATCGCCCGAGTAGACCAGGTATTTACTTGCCATGACTTACATTTGGCCGGGGATTTGGAAACGCACAGAGCCTTGACACAGGCGCAGTCGCTATGTTAACTTTCTAACATTGCTTCTCATTTTGATGCATAAAAAACCACCAAGACACGAACACACAAAGCAAGAATGATGTCTGAGGAGGAAACAACTTGCTTTTCTTGGTGTCTTTGTGTCTTAGGATACGTTACGAAATAAGTGTTACAAGATTGCGCCGGATTCTGGGCTGTATTCAAGGCTGCTTAAGGGGCGAGCATACTGAAGTATGTGACCCCTTAAGCGACGCAGAATACGGCCCAAAAGACCAGCAAGACGTAACAGTTATTTCGTAACGCATCCTAAGTCCGACAGACTCCCAGGGAGAGGTATTTTTTTGCTTGACATGCCCTTTAATGGGTGCTCTTTAATGGGTGCCGCGTCGGGAAGACTCGTTGGCAATAACTACCCCCGGAGATAAACCATCCATGAAATCATCACTTACAGAATCAACCCCATCGTGGCATACCTTGCCCATTGAAACCCTATACTCTCTATTGAAATCTGCACCCGCCGGGTTGACCAGTGCTGAGGCCGCGCGCCGTTTGGCCCAACACGGCCCGAATGAACTGCAGGAAGCCCATCGTATCTCGCCGTGGACGCTTCTCTTTGAGCAGTTCAAGAACGTATTGATTGTCATTCTCCTCGTGGGGACGGCACTCTCCGCCTTTCTCGGGCATGAGGTTGAAGCCATTGCCATCGCAGTTATTGTGCTGTTTGCCGTGCTGCTGGGATTTGTACAGGAATACCGCGCCGAGCGTGCTATCGAGGCGTTACGCCAAATGGCCGCGCCTACTGCAACCGTTTTGCGTGATGGCCAGGAAAGTGATGCCCCGGCGCGCGAACTCGTGCCCGGTGATGTCGTCCTCTTGCGAGGGGGTGACAAAATCCCGGCCGACCTCAGACTGATGAAGGCCGTCAATTTGCAGATTGAAGAAGCCGCGCTCACGGGTGAGTCGGTTCCAGTGGAAAAGCACGCTACCCCTCTCAACAACCATGAATTGGCATTGGGCGACCGCAAGAACATGGCTTACGCCGGTACAATCGCGACCTATGGGCGAGGCCGCGCGATGGTCGTTGCGACGGGCATGAACACCGAGTTCGGGAAGATTGCCCAAATGTTGCAGACAGTCGAAACCGGCAAGACCCCGTTACAGGAAAACCTGGATAAGGTCGGTCACACATTGGCGCGGGTGGCCTTCGTTGTCGTGGCAATCATTGTTGCCCTCGGTCTGTTTCGCGGTCAGCCATTCATCGAAATGCTCATCTTTGGCATTGCGCTCGCTGTTGCCGTCGTCCCCGAGGCATTGCCCGCTGTGGTCACTATTTCCCTCGCTATCGGCGTGCAGAGGATGGTCAAACGTCATGCGCTGATGCGCCGTCTCCAGGCAGTTGAAACGCTCGGTAGCACATCGGTGATCTGCTCCGACAAAACCGGCACGCTGACCAAAGACGAGATGACAGCCCGCAGGATTTTTGTCGCCGGACAAATGATAGCAGTCTCTGGGGCCGGTTACGAGCCAAGCGGCCGGTTCTCGCGCGATGGCCTTACGATCGCACCCTCCGACTCAATGAAACTGATGCTGCGAGCCGCCACACTTGCCTCCGACGCGCACGTTGTTCACAGCGAGCCCGACGGCCGCTGGTACGTCAAAGGCGACCCAACGGAGGGCGCGTTGGTCGTCGCCGCCGCCAAAGCCGGATTGAACAAAGCCGACCTTGAGTCGCAATTTCCCCGCGTGAACGAAATTCCGTTCACATCCGAAACCAAACGCATGACTACGCTCCATACCGGACCGGAAGGGGCGATCGCCTACTCCAAGGGCGCACCGGAAATCATTCTTGATTCATGCGCACGGCAGTTGACGGCAGACGGAGAGATAGCCCTTGATTCCGACGGTCGAGAAGTGATTTTGGAAGCGGCCCGCCAAATGGCAGGCGAGGCGTTGCGTGTTCTGGCGGTGGCCTCCAAGCCGGGCGCAACGCTGGAAAACGCCGAGCGCGAAATGACATTCCTCGGATTGGTGGGCATGATTGACCCGCCGCGCCCCGAGGCAAAGGCCGCGATTCAGACGTGCGAGGAAGCCGGTATTAAAGCAGTGATGATTACGGGCGACCATCCCCTCACCGCGAAGGCAGTGGCCCGCGAACTGGGCTTGTTCAAGACAGGACGCGCCATTACCGGCGCAGAACTGGAGGCGATGAGCGAGGAGGAGTTCGAGCGCGAGGTTGAAAACATCGAGGTGTACGCCCGCGTTTCCCCGGCGCACAAATTGCGCGTGGTGACCGCTTTGCAAAAGAAAGGCCACATCGTCGCGATGACGGGAGACGGTGTGAATGACGCGCCCGCCCTCAAGAAGGCCGATATCGGTATAGCGATGGGCATCACCGGTACAGACGTAACTAAAGAGGCCGCCGCCATGACGCTCACCGACGACAACTTTGCTTCTATTGTTGCGGCAGTGGAAGAGGGCCGGGGCATCTTCGGCAACATTAAGAAATACTTGATGTACCTGCTCTCGTCCAACATCGGCGAAATCGGCTTGATGGCCGGAGCAATGCTGCTGGGTCTACCCCTTCCGCTGACCGCCGTCCAAATCCTGTACGTCAATCTTGCCACCGACGGTTTGCCTGCTCTGGCATTGGCGATAGACCCGCCCGAACTCGACCTCATGCGCCGCAAACCGCGCAATCCGCGAACCGGCATTTTTACCTGCCCGGTGGTTATCCTTATGGTGGTGGGCGGGTTATGGTCGACGCTGGTCAACATAAGCCTTTTCGCTTGGGCGTGGAATTCCGGCCGCAGCCATAAAGAGGCCATTACGATGACTTTCGTCTCGCTGGTACTGATTCAGTTCTTCAAAGCCTATAACTTCCGCTCTGACCGCCTTTCGGTGCTAAACCGCCCGTTCGCCAATAAGTGGCTGAACATAGCGATTTTGTGGGAACTGGCGTTGTTAACCCTAATCATTTATGTGCCTTTCCTGCACGAACCGTTTGGCACGTTCAGCCTGCCACTGGTTGATTGGGTTATTATTATAGGGCTGGCTTTCACCGTTTCGCCAGTGCTCGAACTGGCAAAGTGGATGGAGCGGCGCGGATATTTTGGGAAGATGGGTTAGGGGCATTTGCATCCGGGGCTCATTCGAAATGCGGGCGGCCCAACCCGGGTGATTCCGCCAGGAAGTCTATGACGACCTTGCACAGCATCTCTTCTTCATCGCAACGTTATGAGTGACAGGTTCACCAAACTCCTCCTGCGGATTGGTCCGCCGTTGTTCGTACGGTTTCTCGGCGCTCTTTACAATACGTGCCGGATCGAGGTCTTTGGAAAGAAATATGAAGAGGAATTCCTCCGAAAGGGTCAGTCCGTCTTGTACGCCTTGTGGCATTTCAGTATTTTCTACAGTGCTCATCACTTCAGGAACCGGCGCGGGGTTGCCATGGTTAGTGCCAGCAGGGACGGCGAACTGATGGCCGAAACCATGCACCGCCTTGGATACGAAACCGTGCGGGGATCGAAGACAAAAGGCGGACTGATGGCGATGAAAAAAATAGCATCCCTCGTGGGGACGGGACTCAGTGCCGGTATTGTAGTCGACGGTTCACAAGGCCCCGCACAGATCGCTCAAAAAGGGATCATTTTCATTGCCCGGGAAACAGGCACCCCGATTATCCCCGTAACCCACGCTGCAACCGGGGCCATCAGATTCAGCAGTTGGGACCGAACGGTTCTTTCACTGCCGTTTTCACGACTGGCGTTTTTTTATGGTCCCCCGCTATTCGTCCCGCCAACGGCTCACGGGCATGAAACCGAGAAATACCGGAAAGAACTCGAAGACCGCCTTAATAGCCTCGTGAGGCAGGCGGAAAAGTATCTCAATTAGTTTCATCCGGAAACTGCCGTTTCCGGATGAAGCCGTCAGCGGTCAGCTTTCAGCCATAGGCTTAGAAATAAGATAACCAACATCTTAAGCTGAATGCTGATGACAGACTACTCCATCCGGAAAACCGGGGTTCCCGGATGATAACCGATTTACCAGGAATACTGAAATGGATGGAACCGGAATTGGCGTAGATCGCGGACCGGAGTTCATGACCCATTGGAGGCTGCAAATAGATCCGCAAAGGGTCCATTATCTCAAGTACATACTGGAGGGCTACGACAATACCGCCACGGTGAGTACTCTCGATCACCAGTTGGGGATAGTCGATTTATGTATAGCACCAGGCAGTGAAGCCCTCGTTCGGGAACTTCTCAGCAGCATGAAGAACGCCATCGGACTGAAAAGAATAGAAACAAAGGGGAGCAAAGCCACAAGCAAAACAGAGTACTGAGTGCTGGTAGTTGTATAGACTCGACTCTTGCGAGTTCTTACGGATAACGGTGAACGGTTACGAGTGCTGAGCTGTCATTTGGAGGCGCGGGCTTCGGCCACTCAGCAATCTCGCACTTTAACATTTGAATGTGAAGGCAATTTGATTATAATGGGCTGATTTGGGATTAGAGCAAAGCCATGCCAAAATATGCGTTTGTGGCCACCTTCGGCTGCCAGATGAATGAGCACGATTCGGAATACATGAGCGCGGCCTTGTGCAATATGGGCTACGGGCTGACACAGGATCTGGCCGAGGCCGATCTCGTACTGGTGAATACTTGCAGTATAAGGCAAAAGGCGGAGGAAAAGGCATATAGCCTCCTGGGACGCCTGAAAAAATACAAGGAGATTCGTCCGCACCTGATGACTATCGTTGCCAGTTGCCTGGCACAGCAGGAAGGTAAAAAGCTGTTTCATCGCGTACCACATCTTAATCTGGTTATAGGCACAAGAGGCGTCTATCGACTCCCCGAGCTTCTTGTGAGGGCCGAGAATACAGCGAGAAAAATCGCTTATACTGCCTTATCCGATGGGTATGAGTGTTATTCGCCATCGTTGCCGGGGTGTCGCAAGATAAAGTCCTATGTAAACATAATGACCGGTTGCAATAACTTCTGTTCTTATTGTATTGTGCCTTACGTCCGGGGCCGGGAAATCAGCCGGAAGAGTTCGGACGTTCTCAAGGAAATAGAGTGTCTGGTCGAACAGGGCGTGAAAGAGATTACGCTTCTTGGGCAGAACGTTAATTCCTATGGCAAGGGGTTGGACAAGGAATGCAGTTTTGCTGAACTGGTAAGAAGAATAGACAGTATTGAAGGCATGGAACGGTTGCGCTTTACAACTTCACATCCGAAAGACTTGTCGGACGAGTTGAGCGGGTGTTTCGGCGAACTAAAATCTCTCTGTCCCCACATTCATTTGCCGGTGCAATCTGGTTCAGACAAAATACTAAAAATGATGAACCGAAAGTACACTCGTGACGATTATCTGGAGCGGGTCTCCAAACTGAGGAGAGTCTCTCCCGGAATCACGCTGACAACCGATATCATAGTCGGTTTTCCAGGCGAGAGTGAGAACGATTTCGAAGATACACTCAAGACTATGGAAGAGGTTCGTTTCGCCGGCGCATTTGCTTTCAAGTACTCGGATCGGCCTCCGGCCAAGGCCGCTTCTTTTAAGGAAAAGCTGCCTGACGAAATAAAGCGGGAGAGATTATCTGCGGTTCTCGCTCTTCAAGAAAAACTGACATATAATCTACACGAATCTATGGTGGGAAAGACCGTTGAAGTCTTAATCGAGGGCTACAGTAAGAATTCACGCCGGGAATGGATGGGTCGAACACGGACCGGGGAAGTAGTCAATATTACCGGTGGAACTGATGCCCTGGGGAAGACGCTCAGGGTAAGAATTGAAAAAGCCTGTCCGCACTCTCTAAAGGGTACATTGTGTTAGGTCTTATCAGGAGGGGCCCATGTTCAAAGAAATGAAAGTCTCCGGTATCGCGATCGATCCGATAACCAATACACCGATTATGATACTACGGGCAGTTGAAGGGGAAGCGGCTATCCCTATCTGGATAGGCCTTTTGGAGGCTACTGCTATTGCCACGGAATTGGAAAAGATACAATTTTCCAGACCTATGACGCATGACTTGCTGAGAAATGTGATCAAAGAGGTAGGCGCCAGCGTAAACAAGATCGAGGTGATAGATATAAGGGATAATACTTTTTATGCACTCATTACGATTGCCGTCGGCGGGCGCCAGTTCCAGGTCGATGCCCGGCCCAGCGATGCCATAGCCCTTGCTCTAAGAACTAATTCCCCCATTTTTGTCCATGAAATGGTTATTGAACGGTCCAAGCATATCGATATGGGGAATAAGACGGACCTTAAAGACGGCAAGAGTAAGAAATGGTCCGAGATCCTGGAGAGCCTGTCGCCGGAGGATTTCGGGAAATATAAAATGTAAGGTTCAACCACGAATTACAGACTTTCAGCTAATGCTTTTGGGAAGGCAGCAGGGAGGGGATAGTACCTGTTCGTACATCCCCGACCGATAACGCACCCAAAAGCTTTATCTGGAAGTCTATAGCACGAATGTACTCGAATATAACAACAAAAAACAGAATTCTTTATTCGTGTAGATTCGTGTTATTCGTGGTTGCTGGTTCTTATGATAGATTTTCATACGCATAGCCTTTTTAGCGATGGCGAGCTTCTTCCGTCTGAATTGGTCCGGCGGGTTGAGGTGCAGGGTTACAGCTTTATCGCCATCACCGATCATGTCGACTCTTCCAATATTGATCTGATTGTCCCCAGGCTGGTCAAAGTTGCCAAGGATATCAATAAATACAGTCAAACCAAGCTCATACCGGGTGTGGAGTTAACACATGTCGGGCCATCACTGATCCCCTCGCTGGCAAAAGAGGCCAGAAAGATCGGGGCAAAACTGGTCCTGGTTCACGGTGAGACCATTGCAGAGCCGGTGGCTCCCGGGACGAACAGGGCAGCTCTGGAATCCGCAATAGATATTCTGGCGCATCCCGGTCTGATTACAAAGGAAGAGGTAATCCTGGCAGCAGAAAAGGGTATTTTTCTCGAGATTACCAATCGCAAGGGACATTGCCTTACTAACGGCCATGTGGCCCGACTTGGGCTGGAATGCAAGGCAAAGTTCTGTATCAACTCGGACGGCCACGCCCCCGGCGACTTCATGTCGGCATCGGTCGCCGAGAAAACGGCCCTGGGTTCAGGCATTCCCCAGGAAATGATAAAAACTGTTTACAGCGACATGGCAGAATTGGCGAAGAGGTGCTTCGCCAGGAGCCTGTCGGACTTACGATGATCTACTGCGGGAAGTGGGAGGACGGCCCAAATATTCACGAATTTTCGTTGCATAGCAACACTATGCGCCTCAAATTCGTGAATATTTGGTCTCGTCCTCCACTTCCCTCGCGACGATCTCCTAAGTCTGACAGGCTCCTGACGACCGCTGATTGAGAATGCCGGTGACACATTCACCACATCCGTAAAAAAAAGTTTGCGTTTTGCAGGACTTTCATCTTATAAAAAGCTAACGATTTTCTGCAGGAAGGGATGGGTATGCCACAAAAAAGGAAAATACTCGTAGTAGAGGACGATCGCGAAGTCCTTTCTATGCTTATGAACTAC
>JAZDGK010000079.1:0-6499 GCA_043806955.1 Pseudomonadota bacterium
AGCGGTCCTGTTTCACCGGATGCGGGTCACGTGCCCGAATCCATGGGAACCAGGAAAACATGCGGTTTTCCAGTGAGGGGATTCTCTTTGACGATTACCACTGTTTCGTATACTGCTTCTATAATTTCGTATGTCAGGACCTCGATCGGCGTTCCTTCCCTGCAAACGCTTCCGTTCTTGAGGAGCACCAGCCGGTCGCAGTAAAGGCTGGCCAGATTCAGATCGTGCAGGACCGCAATTACCGTCATGCCGTCGCTTCGATTAAGCCGCCTTATGACGTCCAGAATCCTTATTTGCTGCCCTATGTCAAGATGTGCGGTAGGTTCGTCCAGGAGCAACAGTTCAGGCTCCTGAGCCAATGCCTGGGCCAGGAAGACCCGCTGTTTTTCTCCGCCGGAAAGCTCTGAAACGGGTTTGTTTGCCACAAGATCCGTCCCTGTGAGTTTGAGTGCATGCGAGACGGCTGCTTTGTCCTTTTTTTGCATCTGCTGCCATCTGTCCAGATGCGGAAATCTCCCCATGCCTACCAGTTCCTGAGCAGTGAAAGGGAAACTGCTATCGATTCCCTGGGGCATTACGGCGATTTTTCTGGCCAGATCCAAAGGGTGTATTTTTGCCGTATCCTGCCTGTCAAAGACCACCTGTCCGCTCCATGGCTTGAGAAGGCCGGCCATGACCCTGAACAAGGTAGTCTTACCCGAGCCGTTGGGACCGATTATACCGAGAAACGAGCCACGGTCCGCTGTGAAAGAGACCTCATTCAGGACCGGCCGGTCTTTATATCCGGCTGTCAAACTCCTGATTTCGAGCAAGAGTGGAAGGTCGCTATTCTTCATTCCGCAAGAGGCTCCACCGCAAAGACTTAAAACACAAAGAAAGTAAGATACAAAGACAAAGAAAGGATTATATGAATCAGGAAAACAGGAAATGACGAAGAAAAGAAAATCACCTCTTCTCTGCGTATCCGCGTCCTAACTCGCAACCCGCACAGCATTTTTTTGATTCTTTGATTTTGTGTGTTTCGTGGTTAATCTATCTTTCAATCCGCAATCCGCAATCCGAAATTCAGAACGCTTCCCAGGCTGTTTTCCTGAAAATGAAAAAGAGAAAGAATACTCCTCCAATGATACCGGTAACCACGCCCACAGGCAGTTCAAGCGGGGCAACAATGGTCCGGGCTATGGTGTCGCACAACGGGAGAAAAACAGCGCCTCCCATAGCCGAAACCGGAATAAGAACGGCGTGCCTCGGACCGAGTACCCGGCGAAAGAGATGGGGTATGATCAGGCCCACAAAGCCGACGATACCGGAGATCGCTACACATGTCCCCGTAAGCAACGAAGCCACAACGAAGAGAACCCTGCGGAGTGAACGGGTATCAAGGCCGAGATACGCCGCTTTCTCCTCGCCAAGGGTTAGAATATCAAGTTTTCGCCCGAGGAAAGACGCCATGATCAGGCCTGCCGTAATCGGAAGAGCGGCAATTCTTATCATACCCGGATCAGTCGAGGAAAGATCTCCCATAAGCCAGAGTATCGTACCATGCACCTCTTCGCTGCTCGCCATGGCAAGAATCAGAAGAACCAGAGCGGAAAAAAGAAAGTTCAATACTACGCCCCCGAGTATGAGGACGGAAACGGAGAAATGGCGGCGGGCCGCTACTGCATAGCTGATGGAAAGGGAGAGGAAGGCGCCGGTAAAGGCGGCGAGAGGCAGCGCGATCTGGCCGAATTTTCCGGACAGCTTAAGAATAATGGCAAGAGTGGCGCCAAGTGCAGCTCCTCCCGATATTCCGATAGTGTAAGGCTCTGCCAGAGGATTGCGAAGGAGACCTTGAAGCATACAGCCTGTCGCCGCCAAACCGGCCCCGACAAGTATGCCGAGCACGAGCCTGGGAACTCGTAGTTGCCATATAATAGCGGAGCTTATCGGGTCGGACCCGGTTGAGACCAGTGCAGTAAAGACCGATGCCGGCGAGAGCCTGCTCCCGCCGAAGAGCAGACTCGCAAAGCAGGTTCCTGCAAACAGGAAGAGAAGGATTAAAACGACTTTTGTCGTTAGACGATTCTCAATGCTCATGGCGTGGGCTTTGGGCAGATTTCGGGATGCAGTAATTTTGAAACTATCTCTAACCCCCCGGCAAAGGCCAAAGGCGTCGGGGAACACACGAAATGGGCATCTACCACATGAATGCGATTGTTCTTCACCGCTCTCAGGGCCTTGTACTTCCGCCAGGCCGTAATCTCATTCCTGGTAACATCTCCCATCGTGACCAGGATTATGGCCTCCGGATCCTGTTTCAAAACCTCCTCCCGGCTGTAGCGCACATACCGGGCCGGCGCGTGGCGAGCTATATTCAATCCGCCGCCCATGGAAATCAACTGATCTATGAACGTACCCGGACCCATGGTAACCAATGGCTGCGCACCGGCCTCCCAGAATACCCGAACCGGGGCTGCGGTCTTGAGATTCCGTTGAATAATGCTTATGCGCTTGTCGGCAGAGGCTATAACGGCTTTTGCGGATTTCACTACTCCCAAAGCCGTTCCAAGGGTCAGAAAACTTCGGCAGATATCGGCATAGGACTTTTCCGGAGGAAGAACCATGGTCTTAATGCCGAGGGAACGGAGCCTGCCGAGGTGCTGAGGGGGATTCGTTTCCGAGGCAATGACGATATCCGGACGGATGGAAACGATTGCCTCGATATTCGGCGCCATAACAGTTCCGATTCTAGGTTTTTGCAAAGCCCCGGCCGGTCGTTTGCAAAAGGTGGTAACGCCGACCACCTTGTCCCCTAAGCCCAGTTGGAAAAGGCCCTCAGTAATGGAAGGGGATAAGGATACGATTCGCTGTGGTATATTTGCAGTCTCCCCGGCTACGGAGGGAGCAAGAGATGCCGGCATGACACAGGCCAACAAGACCAGAACCGTCCAAATGATATAGACTTTCAGATAATGTTTTTGGGAAGGCAGCGGGGAGGGGATAGTACCTGTTCGTACATCCCCGACCGATAACGCACCCAAAAGCTTTATCTGGAAGTCCATAGATGAGAAAAGGGTTTTATCTGCGCTCATCTGCGTCCTGGAACGTATACGACGCCCCGGCATGGCAATAGACAGGAGTCCCTGCCTGGTGTCGTCGATGTTGATATTGCTCCGGTTTTGATAATCGTAATCGATTTCATTCTGTTCCTATTGTCCGCGCCTTACCATCCATACATGGCGATCTTCTCAGTCCATTTTTGATTTACTCTCACATCGCAGTAGAAACCCCGGCACTGCTGAATGTTGAAACTTCATTGAAAACCCGGCAGGCGGCCTCTATTATATGCATGGCCAAAGCGGCTCCGGTACCCTCGCCGAGACGGAGTTCAAGATTTATGATTGGGTCGAGCCCGAGGTGATCAAGCATGTGCCTGTGCCCCGGCTCGACTGAGCAATGCCCGGCAAAGGCATATTGAGACGAAAGCGGGCAGAGTCTGTGCGCTATCAGTGCACCGGCAGTAGAGATAAGGCCATCGATCACAACCGGTTTCTGGTGATAAGCCCCTGCCAGTACCAATCCGGCGATTCCGCCTATCTCAAACCCCCCGACCTTTGCCAGGACGTCGAGCCCATCCTCCGGGTCCGGCCTGTTAAAAGAAATCCCCTGTTTTATGAGCTCGCATTTCTTCTGCAACGATTCGTCGGATATGCCTGTTCCTCGTCCGGTCATGATATCTACCGTCTTCTTCGTTATGACCGCGCCAATGGCGCTGGAAGGCGTGGTATTGCCGATACCCATATCGCCTGTCCCAAGGAGCTCGACACCCTGCTGAAAGATGGAAGTCGCTATTTCAAATCCGGTCAAAACCGCCTGTCTTGCCTGATCGATGGTCATTGCCGGACCGGTTGTGAAATCGTCGGTTCCTGATGCGATTCTCCTTTGTATGAAGCGGTTTTCCCTCTCCAAATGGGAAGGCAGCTCTGTCTTAACGCCCATATCCACCACTACGATCTCCGCTGAAAGCTGGCGGGCAAGCACATTGATTCCTGCACCGCCGCGAATGAAATTCTCTATCATCTGGCCGGTAACTTCCTGCGGGAAAGCACTGACTCCACGTTTCACCACCCCATGGTCACCGGCCATAACGACAAATGCCTTCCTTTGTACGGACGGGGTGAGACTGCGGGTAATACCGCACAGCCTTTCGGCTATTTCATGTAATCTCCCCAAGGCGCGCGGCGGCATGCAGAGATCTCCCGTATGCCTTGCGGCCTGCTCTACCAGCGTGTTATCTATCGGCTCGATTTTGAGGATGATCTCTTCAAGTTGCATAATCTGTTCATCTCCCGGGTTCAGTCATACGTTATGCAGAGTCGAAAAGGCGAACTTTTCGGCATTTATGATTCCTGATATGAGGCTCCTGCAAATTTCCTGGCCGCACAAACCATGCGTGCGCTCCGCCCTTGGCGGATCATCGGAGTTCAGAATGTCGAATATCGAACAAGGAATGATGAATGCCGAAGTATGGTCGAAGACTATTCGATATTGAGGACCGATGCCGGGCTATGGCGAGAAATAAACGTATTCCAGCCTTTCATAATTCCAATCAGGCCCGATCAAGTCTCGGGCTGTTTTTCAAGCCAAAACGCTACCGTATTTCTTGACAATGCCGTCTATCGATTTTTTTGCGGAATTGAAGGCCCACATGATACTTCCTTTTGGAGCTGCGAGGTCTCCGGCCAGGAAGATGCCTTTGATATTTGCCTCCCCATCTTCAGAGATTTTGGGCCGCTTATCTTCTATTTCCACTCCCACCGACCGGAGGAACGCTTCCGGAGTTGAACCGCCCAGGCAGTAAGTGACGAAATCATAAGACATCTCCCGGCCATCATTGAAGATCGCCTTAACTCGATCGTTATCGGCCTGAAGGCCGACTATATCGGTATTCATCATTAAGGTGATACGACCTTCTTTGCACCCGTTCTCAAGATTACACATATTAACCGGGTTTATGCGGAAGAATTCCGGCTGGCGGTACGACAGGCAGATAGTGGATGCTCCACACAAAAAACAGGCGGTTTCGGCCGCTGAATCACCACCGCCTACAACCAGAACCGTCTTATCCTGAGGGGGCTGGGCCGGCATGCCAAAAAGCACCTTTTGGGCGACCTCTTTAGGTATCTGATACTTCGGTTTTACCGGACGTCCAAAGACACCGAGAGCCACGAGCACAACAGGTACTCTGAAAGCTTCACCTCTGGTTATTTCGACCTTGAAATGCCCGTTGATCTGCGTGATCTTTCTGACTTCATGTTTAAACCGTACGTCAAGACTGTGGTCGGCCACAACCTTTGCCATACGGTCGAGAGATTCCTCCCTGCTCTCAGTGTCGAAAGACAGGGCCCCGATCGGGTCGACTTTCATCTTCATAAAGACCGGATCTACCCTCTTACCTTCGTGATAGAGACGAACCATAGTATCGCAGATATGGTCCGCCTTTTCCAGAATGATCACCTTGCTCAGCCCCGCCAGTTTGGCTTCCACTGCAGCCGCTATTCCGGCCGGGCCGGCCCCGACGATTACCAGGTTGGCGTTTTCCATTCTCTTAACACACCCTTTCTTTAATATTTTTTAGCATCAAGAATCGACCGCAGAGCACGCCGAGGACGCGGAGAAACCGTTTTCTAATCAGCCTCTTGCAAAAGTCTTATAACCGGCATTCTCGTCATTCCGGCCCCGTATCAAGCACGGGGTAAACTCCAGCTGGAATCCAGTAATTTCAAGCAGATTAGGATGCTCCTGGACACCGTTTTTCACCGGTGTGACGACTTTTGCAAGAGCCTCTAATGTCCGGCATTTGGTATTGGTTTGAGTTGTTTTGAAATCTGGACTTCTTGGCACGTTGCTCTTGTTTGCATCTGTGGAAACACAAAGAATTGGTTTTTCTTTCTGTGTCCTCTGTACGCTCTGTGGTGAAAATACTTTCCTTGCCGGTGCGAAAAGCATTCTATAGCTGTCGTTTTCTTTTGACAAGAGATTTTGTTTTATTGTAGCATGTGTCAGTGTTGAATTAGAAAAAAGTGGAACTACAATGAGATAACCTAAACACCTTATAAGAAATATTCTGCACATGGACGTGCGCCTTTCAATCATCTTAATCTCTAACCATCCGGAACCACTCCGCTTTTCAATTTCTTTCAGATCAAAGACATCGCACGCGGCAAAGGCCGCGGAATGACTCGGCTTCGCTCGGATATTACTATGGAACGAACAGGCAGTCTTTTCAGAACAGTATCCCCCATAAAAGCCGGGGCGACCGGCGCCAGTTTTTTCTCCTTCAAGGGATTCACTGCAAGATCTATTCGCGGACCTTAGGGTCTGTCACGAAATAACTTGAGCATTCTGAGCGCCGATCCATCCCGTCCGGCTGCGTTGCTCGTCGGTTGCATACTCACGGGTATGCGCCCTCCTCGCGTCTTGCCGGACGGGCGCCTCAGCACTCAGAATTGCGCAA
>JAZDGK010000080.1:0-2032 GCA_043806955.1 Pseudomonadota bacterium
CATGGCAATCCATGGCAATTCTTTTACTGCAGTGGCGCCACAACTTCAATGAGCTCCGGCAGGTCCATGCCGAGTTTTTTCAGGTGTTCGATCTTCGGGACGCCGTTTTTGGTCCAGCCGCGGCGGGCATAGACGGCATCCAGCAGTTTTTCGTACTGATCTTCGCGGTATTTGCGGAGGACGGCCATCTTCTCTTCAGTTGATTTTCCCGAAGGGTCAAATCCGGCTTTTGCCAGAAGCTGTTTGTCATAGCGCTCGGCGCGGGATTCGTATTCTTCTTTCGTAACCGGACCGGCTGCACGGTAGGGCTGGGCATCGTGTTTTCGGAGGCCATACCCACGACGGATGTTGAAGATGCGCTGAAAGTTGTACACTCGCTCGGATTGTCTGATAATTTCGTGCTTATCTATATTCTGGCCGGTTACGGCATTGAAGATGGTAACGTAGTTATCGACATGCTCGGGTACTTTGGCCGGCTCATCGGTTTGGGCGTTGTTTTCGGGGTCCACATCGTTCCATGGAAGTTTGCAGAATCCTGCGAGACCGAACCAGGTCCGGAACATCGGGAAGTAATGCAGCGCTTCGGCTTTGTTCTCGAACGTCGGGATCTGGTTGTTGACCATATCCATGAAGATGAGCCAGGCTTCGTCGTGCTGAGGCCCTTTGTTGGTCATGGCATATCCGCCCTGCTGGGCCAGCGACTCTTTGGAGACGTACTGGGAGTATTCGAGTCCTTTATTCTCCATGCCAATATCCTGCAAGAACTGAGGGGCGCCCCAACCGTTCTTCCCGAAGAGCTCTTTCATCTTCCGAACGCCTAATCCGGCGGTCAGGCCAAACCCTTCACCTCTGGCAAGCTGATGGAGCAGTTCCATGGAGGTGTCGGCATTGCCAAAGTTGAGTTTGAGACCTCCGGTCCGTTCATCATTGAGGATGCCGTTTTCGTAACAGTCCATCACAAATCCCAGTACGGTGCCCCAGGTGATGGTACAGATGCCGTAAGTATCGCAGTAGAAGTTGGCTTCGATGGTGAAGTCGGGATTGAAGATCCCGGCGATGGAGCCCAGGGAAGAGGTTGTTTCATATTCCGGTCCGTCGACGATCACCCGCTGTCCGGCGTAGGGACCCGTGCGGAGGAGGTAATTGTCAATCCCTTTGGCGCAGGCCATATTACATCCTACCCAGCAACCGTCGGGGACATTTTGAGTAAAGTATGACATCCATACATCTCCGTGGATTTTACCGGCATCTTTATGACTGCCAAATTTGAAATTATGGACGGGAAGAAGGTCGTAATCGTTCATGACATTAGTGAGGTGGGCGGTTCCTTTTTTTCGCATTTCGCACTGTTTGTCGTCCAGCTCACGCATCTCCTTATTAAACCGGCGTCCACGTTCCTGGATTGCTTCCAGGTTTACCACATTATTACGGTTTCCGCCGATTCCTTTCACGTAGGCAACCACAGCTTTCACTTTTTTATCGCGAAGCACGGTACCTATTCCGCCGCGGCCTGCCTGCTTCAGACGTACTTTTTTCCGCTTGATATCGTAGAAGCTGAAGTTCAGCATCCCGATCAGGGAATGCTCAGCGGCAGTACCTGAAGAAACCACCGATACATTGTATTTATCTTTCTCGTTTTCGGGATTAGCCATCATCTCATGAAGCTCTTCAGCCAGGATATGACTGTCGGAAGGCAAGTCGCCGGCTTCATAGATTTCAATAACTTCCCTCGATTCGTCAAAAAGGATCAGTATCTCCGAGTCAGATTTTCCCTGAAGTTCTAGTGCGTCAAATCCGCAGAATTTAAGGAAGGGGCCGAAGAATCCGCCCACGTTGGAGTCGATGACGATATCGGTTTGCGGACTGATGGTGCAGCAGATCGCTTTGCCGACGCCGGAATACTGGGTGATTCCGCAGCAGGGGCCTCCGGAGATGACAATCTCATTTTCGGGAGTATCCCATTTGGTATCTGGTTTTGTAGCATCCCATAAAAGCCGGAGGTCAAAGCCTTTTCCTCCGATGAATTTCTCTT
>JAZDGK010000081.1:0-4894 GCA_043806955.1 Pseudomonadota bacterium
CCCTTGGCAACCTACCCGTCAAGTTTCGATATCGGGCCTTTCTCAAGGCCACGAATCCAGCCAGACCTGATCCCAGAAGAAGCATGGTAGATGGCTCGGGGACTGCTTCCGGCGTGGAAGAAGACCAGTTAAGTACGTCAAAGTCCGCACCGTATGCACCTGAAGCCGCATGCAAGCCAACATAGGCAGTTCGCGTCTGGAAAAGATCGAGAATATCGACTCGATACGACAAATACGGATTATTTGGTTTTGCTTGTTCATAGAGGCATATATGTCCACGAACTCGCCATCGTAATCAACCCAACAGTGCCAAAGGCATCCATTTAGGCCGTTAATGTCGTCCAGAATAAGAAGGAGGGATTTCTTTTGGCCCTTGAGCTTGTCTATGAGCCTTCTGATGGCTGGAACAAAGTCGTGAGTAATTGCAGACAAATCACGGCCTTTCAGATCCAGCTCGAGTGAAACACCAAAGAGGCCGACCTCGCGGACGTAGTCGCCAAAAAACTCCCTGACTCGCGAGCGCCACGGTTTGTCCATGCTCTCCTTTAGAAGGCGGTCAAAGGTCCTCCGGACCATCTCGTTCAGTTCTCTAACCCCGCCGAGAAAAACGTGGCACCCAGCGGCATCGCTTTCACGATCGGAAAGGTGACGTACGAACGAAACAAAAGATCTCTTGCCGATACCCCGCTCCCCGCTCCCGAATCCAATCTTGATGGATTCGTAAAAAGTCGTCACTCCGGTGAAAACCGGAGTCCAGGCTCTTTGTAACTATCTGCCAGAAGATCTCGTTGGTTATGTCACAGCTCTCCTTGTCTGGAAAACCTTCGTTCGAGATCGCAAAATTCATGCAGCGCGAGGTAAACGGGCAGCGTTCGCACCACCGATCGCAGTAATTATAGATGCCCGAAATGAATTCCGGATTCCGGGCCAGATCTTTTAGACGTTCCTTATCCATGTCAGTCCGTAAACGTTTTACTTCCGGCTGCAGGCGAGGCAGCGCAGGCTGATGTCCGAGCCTTGGATGACCGGGTAGATTCTGGAAATGGTCGCCCGGCAGTTCTCGCAGACCAGCGGGTCCAGGCGGCGGGTTATGGGATTCCAGGCCGTGCGAACCGACCGGTGGAGCTTGCGATATCTCAATTCGAAGGCAATCTGCGCGATATCGACCAGAAGACGCATAGCCGCGCAGGCCGTCAGTTTCACTTCCACCTGATACTTCTGCTTGAGATCCTGGGTTTTTCGTGCTGTCTCCTGCGGCAGATCCCGGATCTTGGCCACCCTGTCCTGGCGCTGCGACTCGGTCATATTGGGATGCGAAAGGCCGTCTTCCATTTCCCTGGCCAGGGCTTCATAGTACTCGCGGGTGTTCTTCACGTCCCGCTGCAGCCGTCGCTCCATACTGCTCAGGAAATCCCGGAGTTCGGCCTCCACAACCACTTTCGCGCCCTGCATCGCGTTCTCTATGGCCTGCTCCACACGAACCGGGAAATGGGGCGGGACCTTTCCGGGCGAAAAGAACTGATTCTGAAATTCCAGCCGGCCCTCGGCCAGCCCCGAGATCGATGCCCCGGAATTCTCATTAACTGCCACCTGAACCAGTCCCTCTTTCCGTTCGTCGCTGAGGGCGATGTAATGGCAGGACAGGATCATGTAAGTGGTTCTGGCCTCGGCACGGGGCCCAACCTTTACCTGCCCATCGGTGAAGACCAGGTCCCGGCCGAGAAGTTGCTCAAAACCGGCCTTTTTCAGATAGCGAACTTCCACCTGGCCGTAGATCACCGGCACCTGCCCGGTAGCCAGGTTCACGAGGCGGTCGAGTATCGGGCTGCCGTAAAGGAGCGGGGCTGCCTCTCCTCCCAACTGAGCCTCTTCAGGAAGGTCCAATACCTGCGCCAGACTAGCCGGCAGCAAGGCCGAGAGGTGATCGTCCCTTTGCTCGACAAGGCCGCCGTTTCGTTCCAGCAAATCTTCGGCAAAGGAAAACAGTTCCGGGTCGACCGCCTGAGTCATATTCCGAAGTCCTCCTGAAAGAGCTTTTCATCCAGTTCCCTGCTCTTCTCATAAGCCGATCTGGCCCGTTTCAACCTGACGCCAAGGGCGTCAAAGGCCTTTTCACGTTCGTTTTCGTCCCTGTGCTCCAGCCAGATCTGGTATACCAGGTCCCCGAACTCCTCCTCACCCTGGAGGCGGCCGAGGATCATGTCTACTTCCCCCACCACGAGCTCAAACATATTGATCTTGCGATCCAGAACATCGAGTATATGCTCTTCCAGTGTGCCCGCAGCGCAGAAGTTATAGATCTGAACCTCTTTTTCCTGGCCGATTCGATGGATGCGCCCGATGCGCTGTTCGATCTCCATCGGGTTCCACGGCAGATCGAAATTGACCATCGTATGGCAGAACTGCAGGTTATGCCCCTCTCCACCCGTTCCGGTGGCCAGAAGGACCTGGCAGCCGTCCCGGAAGGCATCTATCGCGGCCTCTTTCTGGGCTGCGGTGAGAGCGCCCTGGAAAACGCTGTGGCTTACATTTTGTTGCTGTAAGGTTTTCCGGATATACTCCAGGGTGGCAACATAGTTCACGAATATGATCTTCTTGTCTTTGGAGGCATTGACAAGCTCCATCAGACTCCTCACCTTGCCGCTGACCTGGACGTCCCGTCCGAGCTTGACCATTTCATCAATCTGGCCGGAAGCGCCGTCCAATCCCCGAAGGCTCAGTTTCTCCAGCATAGCGAGCGCTGCGGCATGGGAAGATCCCGCCGCTTCGAGCAGCTTGCGCAATGCGGGTTTGGGGAGGCAGGAAGCGGCGCCGGCCGCCTGTTGGGCGACAAAACTGCTGACAGCTTGATAGAACGCGTCTTCGGACTGGATGGGGGCAATCCGTACGGTGGTGGCAAAACGCGGAGGCAAGCGCAGTTGAGTGACCGAACGGGTGTTTCGGACCATTACCTCCTTAAGAAGCTGTCTCAGCTTTTCACGGTTGCGGGGGTCGGTGGGGTTGCCCCGGGTTACGAATTCTTCCTTAAATGCCTTTTGAGTCTTGAGATGCCCGGGCCGGAGCAGGGTTACCAGATTGTACAATTCCTCGAGGCTGTTTTGTACCGGGGTAGCCGTGAGCATGAGGAGGAACGTCTTCTGAAGGGCATTAACAAGCTTCCAGTTCAGCGTCGTGCGGTTTTTTAAATGGTGGGCCTCGTCCACAATCACCATGTCATAAGTACGGGAGACCACGGCCTCAAAGTGCCGTTTGGCCTTGGCCGTCTGGATGGAGGCCAGAATGAACGGTTCCCTCCAGAAACGGTCCGGATCGTCCCGGAAGACCGGATCGTTTGTGGATACGAAAGGCATATGGAACTTGTCTGCGAGCTCCCCCTGCCACTGCCCGACCAAAGAGCTCGGGGTCAGTATCAGCGCCGAGCGCACCAGTCCGCGCAACTGGTATTCCTTTAATATGAGACCCGCCTCAATGGTCTTGCCGAGGCCGACCTCATCGGCGAGCACGGCACGGCCGCGAAAGCTCTTCATGACCTTGCGGGCCGTTTCTTCCTGATACCACAGGGATTGCACATTGTGAAGCGCGGGCAGACAGATCAACTGGTCATACGAAGTGCGGAACGAAAGCCTGTAGGCCTTGAGGGCCAGATCCAGGGCGCTCGCATCGGCCCGGCGGTGCGCGGCTATGGATTCGAGTACCGGGTTGGGGTCCATCTTGAAGAGCACCTTCAGCTTTGGAGGCTCTTCCCGGGATGCCGGTGGCTGCGGGGGATGGACGGGCGGCTCAGCCTGCCCGGCGGCACCCGAAGCCGCAGGCACTTTCCTGGAAGGCAGGCCACGGTCTTTCCCCGCCGGCTGCGAGACGGGTCTGGAGCGAGCAATCTCCGCTTTCAGCAGGGGTGAGTGTTTCAACATCATCTCACTACAGTTGAAACACTGGGTCGCGTTCTTCAGGTCCGTCTTCGTGACCTTACCTTCAAGCCGGGGAGAGTCTTCAACCAGAGGCTTCAGGATCTGAGCGGACAGCTCATATTCCTTCCTGAAAAAGGCCAGATTTCCCAGGATTACATAGTGCCTCTTCTCTTTGAGCCGGTTCGCTTTCCACTCCTGAAGCAGGATGGAATAGGTTACGTCATCATCGTTAAGGTGACTGGCGCACCAGAGGGCCAGGTTCCGCACGGGTTGATAAGCGGGGTCCAGCTTGTACCCCTTAAGCGCCCAGTTCAGAGCTTCCCGATGTTTTTGGGATCGATAAGCCGTCGTGGCGTTCCATTCGCATTCCAGAACCTTTTCCCGGCGGGACTGCCGGTCAGCCTGCTGCCGCCGCGCCTTTTGCTTTTCTTCGCGCTTTTTTTTCTTCTTCTGGTTGCGATCGATGGCCATTCCGATACTCACCTGGGATGGACCGGGCTCTCACGGGAAAAAAGACAGAACCGGACGTGAAATGACCATAAGATTACCATGTTATCCGCCGGAACCAAAGCACATTCTGAGGGCGTGGAACTATAGACTTCCAGATAAAGCTTTTGGGTGCGTTATCGGTCGGGGATGTACGAACAGGTACCCGTGTGCCTTACCCTAAAACAGGACAGCATCAGACAGGGACCGCTATATAACGTTGTTTGTTTGTCCACTACAGCGGCGTCAAGTGAACCGGCAAACAACGTTATTGAGTTTCTATGGGAGACCCATGCCATTTCCGATCCCTGCCGGCAATGTCGGAATGCCCCTGTGACCTAGTGAATTACTCAGATAATTCGTAACTACTCAGGTGGATAGTCTATAGGTGTTTAGGTGGATAGGGGGGAATAACCATGCGAGATCACACAAAGCTCCGAGCATTTGAACTGGCCGATGAAGTTGCGATTCTCACCTATCGCGAAACAAGGAATTTTCCC
>JAZDGK010000082.1:0-16703 GCA_043806955.1 Pseudomonadota bacterium
GTGGGGGGAACGGCCCAAATATCCCCGAATTTTCGTTGCATAGCAACACTATGCGCCTCAAATTCGTGAATATTTGGTCTCGTTCCTCCACTTCCTCGTAACGATCCCCTAAGTCCGACAGACTCCTAGTCCTTATCCTGAAAATCTGCGTTAATCTGCGTCCAATTTTCCTTCTTGTATCATTCTTAAACATTCGTCGGCAATCAGAGAAGCCGCTCTTGCCTTGCCTCGTTTCAGCGCGCTTGAAACCATACCTTCCAATAGATTCCTGTCGTTGTAAAGCGCCTTAATCTCAGCAGCCAGACCGGAGGGTGTAAGGTCCGCTTGAATTAAGACCTTTGCTGCGCCGTCTTTTTCCAAGGAGCGGGCATTTCCTTCCTGGTGATTATTTGCCGCATATGGGTAAGGGACCAGGAGCGACGGTTTCCCGAGCGCAGTCAATTCGGCCAAGGTGCCCGCTCCCGCCCTGCAGACCACGAGATCAGCTTCAGAATATGCAGATCCCATATCATTGATAAAGGCGCTGACTCTTGCTTTGAATCCCAGTCCCTCGTAGGCCGACCTGACCCAGTCCTCATCCTGCTTTCCGGTCTGATGGACAAAGGAAAGCATGCCGCCCATATCTCTAAGCTCAGCCAGTGACTCTGTCATGAGCTCGTTCAGGCGGTGTGCCCCCTGACTGCCGCCGAGGACCAGTACGGTAAAAAGCTGTCCCCGTTCATGCTCCTTGAGCATCGAGTTCAGGAGTTCCTGCCTTACAGGGTTTCCTGTGAGCACTGTTTTCCTCGCCGGGAAGTATCCCTCGCTCTCGGGAAAGGCGATGAATACACTGCTTACAAACCTTCCCAGTATTCGGTTGGTCAGCCCGGGAACGGAGTTTTGTTCCTGAATCGCTGTCTTCATTCGCATAAGCCAGGCTCCAATAGTTACCGGTCCGGATACATACCCGCCCACGCCCAAGGTCAATTGCGGGCGAAAGCTCCGCAGTATGGCTATGGAATCGAATATGGCCGAAGGAACAATTGCCAGTGCCCGAATGACCTGTATCGGTGAATGTCCCTTGATCCCTTCCGCCTTAATCGTTCTGACCGGCAACCCATATCGATTGAGAGCATCTAATGTCAACCTGTTTTCAGTTGCAACAAATAAGACATCAACACCTCTTTGCCTTAATTCCTGTGAAACGGCGATACCGGGAAAAAGATGTCCGCCTGTACCTCCGCCGGCTACTATCACCCGGGTCGTTTTTGCCTCATGCACGTCATAGCTGTTACGCCTCCTCAACAACAGGCTCCTGGGCTGTCGTTCAGCTCCAGCGCCGATCTCTGGAAGATCTCACCTCGCTCCGAATAATTGCGGAACATATCAAAACTCGAACATGCGGGCGAAAGCAGGATTACGTCTCCGGGAGCCGATTCGGAAAAGGCCGTCCGAACCGCCTCAGGCATGGAGGCAGCCTCCAGGGTATGTGTCAAATCGCCAAGGGATTCCCGGATCTTGTGCCTGGCCTCACCGATCACGATGAGGGTCTTTACCTTTTGCCGGACAGGTTCCCTCAGGACATCATAACTCCCACCCTTATCGCGCCCCCCCGCGATCAAGATAACCGGCCTCTCAAACCCGGCCAGAGATTTGACCACAGAGCCTACGTTCGTTCATTTGGAATCGTCGTAAAACCTTACCCCTCCGATCTCACAGACAAATTCCGTGCGGTGATGCAGGCCTTTGAAAGTCGCAAGCGCCTCCTGGACAGACGAAGGTTCACATCCGGATAATCTCGCGGCCAGCACCGCCGCCATCGTGTTCTCAAGATTATGCTCTCCTGCCAGGGTGAGCTTCTCCAGCGAGTACACTTCCTCCCCATCGAACAGACGGCAGATGAGCTCTTTTCCCCGCACATATGCACCCCGGCTGAAGCTGTCGCTGTGGCCGAACGTGGCAACCTGAGCGGATATAGAATCTGCGCCCTGCATCACGACGGGGTCGTCACGATTAAGTATTGCGGCGTCCTCGCTTGTCTGATTGGAAAATATGCTGAACTTGGAAGCCGCGTAATGTGCAAAGGACGGATACCGATCAAGGTGATCTTCGGTAATGTTCAGCAAAAGAGCCAGTTTGGGTCTGAAGAACTTTGTGGTGTCGAGCTGGAAGCTGCTTATCTCAGCCACGACGAAATCGTCTCTCTGCCCTCCGCTCACATAACCGATCAAAGGACGTCCGATATTCCCCCCTACAAAGACCGACCTGCCTGAACTGGACAAAATGTGCCCGATCATGCTGGTAGTAGTGCTCTTTCCATTAGTGCCGGTCACAGCCAGAATCGGGCGGGTTATGAAACACGCAGCCAGTTCTATCTCGCCTGTTACCGGAATCCCGGCCCGCCGTGCAGCCGCAAGCGGCGCGATATCGAGGGGGACTCCGGGACTGACAACGATCAGCTCTGTCTCAAGAAATGTCTCGAGCTTATGGCCGCCCGCTTCCAAGGCGATCTTATTCTCCTCTATCCACGAAAGCACAGGCTGCGGAATGTCCTCCTTTTTTGCGCTCTCGGAGACGGAAACACGGGCGCCTTGGTCATGAAGGAATCTGGCTGATTCCTCTCCGCTCTTCCCCAGCCCGACTACGAGAACGCGCTTGTTTTTCAGTTCCATTTCAATCCTTGTTGGGTTCCGCTCCGCTCAACCCAACCGACGATGCTTATGTGGCTGACTTAATGCAAAATGCAGGTTCCAAAATGATTCAACTTCTTCCCATTTTGCATTTTTCATTTTGCATTTTACCGCAGCTTTAAGGTGCTTAAGGCGACTAATCCCAAAAGGGCCGATATGATCCAAAAACGGACGATGACCTTTGGTTCGGGCCATCCCTTCAGCTCAAAATGATGATGTATCGGGGCCATTCTGAAGATCCGCTTCCCGTGAGTCGCCTTGAAGTATCCTACCTGGCATATCACCGACATCGCCTCGAGCACGAATATCCCGCCGACAATGGCCAGTAGTATCTCATTCTTTGTTATGACGGCCACTGTCCCCAACGCTCCGCCGAGGGCCAGGGACCCGACATCTCCCATAAAAATCTGCGCCGGATAGCTGTTATACCAGAGAAATCCAAGGCCTGCGCCGACCAGCGCCCCGCAAAAAATTGCCAGTTCCCCTACTCCGGGGACATATACGATCTGAAGATAGCCGGCAATTTTGCTGTGCCCGGCCAGATACGCAAAAATCAGGTAAGTTCCGGATGCCACAACTGTCGGTCCGATAGCCAGGCCGTCCAGCCCGTCTGTAAGATTAATGGCGTTTGATGCACCCACTATGACGACAGCGGCAAAAGGAATGTAAAGCCAACCAAGATCGGGCCTGAGGGCCTTAAAAAACGGGATACTGAGACGGGTATCAAAACTCTGATGGAAATAAAGATACCCCCCTATGAAAAGAGTTATGGCAAACTGAAACAGGAGCTTCAGTCGGCCGCTTAAGCCTTTGTTGTTCTTTTTTATCACCTTAAGATAATCGTCTGCAAAGCCGATCAGACCGAATCCGGTAATTACCAGAGTGACCAGCCAGACATAATGGTTTGTCAAGTCGGCCCAGAGCAGGGTTGAGACTACAACCGCAAATATGATCATGATACCGCCCATAGTTGGCGTACCCTGCTTTGAAACATGAGATTTCGGCCCCTCTTCCCGCACGTATTGTCCTATCTGAAGATCTCTCAAGCGCCTTATCAGCCACGGCCCAAATACAAAAGAAAGTATCAGGGCAGTCAAAGTAGCGTAAATCGCACGAAAGGTAATATACCGAAAGACATTAAATATGTTTAAGTAAACGTGTAAGGGATAGAGCAGATGATAGAGCATTTACGCCTTTCCCCCCAATTGCCGCACTACTTCTTCCATTCTCATACGGCGTGAGCCCTTCACCAGGACAACTGCCTTCCGGAAGCCTGTCTCATTTAATTTTTTGACGATTTCTTCATGAGTCGCGGCCAGATATACGCAGTCTTTCGGCATGCCCGCCTGAATGGCGCCTTCGCCTGTGATGCGGGCAAACTCCCCCATGAGGAGCAGATACTTGACACCCGATTCCACCGCATACTTTCCGATTCCCGCATGTGCCGCCTCGGTCTCATCGCCCAGTTCAAGCATGTCCCCAAGCACGGCAATAGCCGGACGACTGCCGCTTATCTCTCCTAAGGTCGAAAGCGCCGCCCGGACAGACCCGGGATTGGCATTATAGGTATCGTTTATCAGCGTCGTCCCGTCGGGCCGGTTTAGTATTTCCAGCCGGTTCACCGGCGCCCGGAACGCTTCGAGTCGCTCCTTCACTACGGCGAGGTCAACACCCATGGCTACGGCCACAGCGCTTGCACAAAGCGCGTTCAAGACATTGTGCCTTCCCGGCACGGGCAAAGTTACCTCGGCCGATGCTTCACCGGTACTGATAAAGAATGTCGTCTTTCCTTCGTGGGAAATCCGGCAATTAAGGGCGGTGACCTCTGCCGCTTCCGAGAAGCCGAACCCGATCTTTCGCGCCCTGCATTTTGCGGCCAGGCCGGAAACAAGGGAATCGTCGGCATTAAACACTGCCAGGTCTTCTTCATCGAGAGATTCGAAGAGCTCGCCTTTGGCCCGGGCCACGCCCTCGATCGTTTTCAGTCCTTCCAGGTGTGCCGGATGAACGTTGGTAATCACGCCGATATCGGGATCGGCAATCTGAGCCAGGCGCTCTATTTCTCCGAATCTATTCATCCCCATTTCCAGGACGACCACCTCATCGGAGGGCTTTGCGGCAAGCAAAGACAGGGGCATACC
The DNA here is from genome assembly GCA_043806955.1 of Pseudomonadota bacterium. GTDB lineage: Bacteria > Desulfobacterota > QYQD01 > QYQD01 > JAZDGK01 > JAZDGK01. The sequence goes on from JAZDGK010000082.1 coordinate 4,811, forward strand.
AATGAGATTATTCAGATTGCCTTCGGTCTTGGCAACATTGAAACGTTCGGCAAGGATACCGGCCATCATTTCTTTAGTAGTAGTCTTGCCGCTACTGCCCGTAAGCCCGATAATCTGGAAAGAATTCATTCGGCGCCAAAGGTTCGCAATATCGCCAAGAGCAGTAAGTGTATCGTCGACCTCAATCACGGCCAGCGAAGGAGGCGCTAGAGGACTCCTTTTCTTTGACCGCCAGCCCTTGCGGACCAAAACTCCACCGGCGCCTTGGGCTGCGGCCTGAGAGATAAAATCGTGGCCGTCGAAACGTTCTCCTTCAAGACAGACAAAGAGAGCGCCCTCTCTCACTTTACGGGAGTCCGTCGAAACACCGTTGAAAGAGCCGATCCCTCCGCTGTGGCGCAATACCCCTTTTGCAGCGCGAATAACGTCCGACAAAATCAGGCCGCATATTTCCTGAGACTTGCTACATGCAACCGAACGCATGCTTTGCCTCCAGACGATCGTCAAAGGGCAGTATGTTGCCCTTTATGATCTGGTAGTCCTCATGCCCCTTTCCGGCAATCAGAACAACATCCCCCGGCTTGGCGACCCGAGCTGCCAGCCTGATGGCCTCACGTCTGTCCGGGATAACGGCGTAGCCGCGTTCGCACCCGTTTCCCATCAGTTCGGCGGCCTGGAATTTTCGCACGCATGAGGTTTTTATCCCGTCTTCAATCTGGCTCATGATCCCGAACGGATCTTCGTCACGAGGATTATCAGAGGTAACGATTGCAAGTTGACTGTATTCCGCCGCTATCCGGCCCATTAAGGGCCTCTTGCCCTGATCCCTGTTTCCTCCACACCCGAATACGCTGATGATTCTGTTCGGGTTTAACGCCTTTATCGTGTTCAGGACATTTTCCAGGGCGTCGGGGGTATGTGCATAGTCCACGAGTACCGTAGCTCCGTGCCGGTTCTCAATGCGCTCTATCCGGCCGGGAACGCCGTTCAGCGTCTCGATTCCTCGCCTTATCTCCTCGCAGGGCAAGCCGAGTGCAATCCCCACACTTGAAGCCGCCAGTATATTGTAAAGATTGTATTTCCCGAGCAGGGGCGACTGAAAGCTGAAGGTCCCGCCGGGCGTGACTATTTCCGCCTTGATCCCGTCCAGGCCGATAGAAACATTACGCGCGGCGATATGAGCCCCGGGAGATTCCAGTCCGTGGGTCAGAAGGCGCCCCCGTTGAGTTTCCATCAGTTTTCTGCCCCAGGGATCATCGGCATTGATGACCGAGCGGGTCTTTTTCGCCCGGCTTGCCTCCAGTATGGTCGTGAAGAGACGCTCCTTGCAGCGAAAATAGTGCTCCAAGTCCAGATGATAGTCCAAATGATCACGGGAAAGATTCGTAAAGAGAGCGCAATCGAACTCGCAAAAATCAACCCGATCCTGGTCCAGGGCATGAGAAGAGACTTCCATTACGACATGACTCACTTCTTTATCTGCCATTTGACGGAGCAGAGACTGCAATTCCAGGGGGTCCGGCGTGGTGAAACCTGCCTTTCTGATCTCTGAGTTGAAACGATAATTAACCGTGCCGATCACGCCTGCAGACAAGCCGCATGCTTTCAGGATGGATTCTATCAGGAAAGAACAGGTAGTCTTGCCGTTAGTACCGGTGATCCCGATCAAGCATAGCTCCCGGGTGACATGCCCATGGAAAGCGGCAGCAATGTGGGCCAACGCCAGCCGGGTATCGGGCACTCGGATCACACAACAACCTGAAGGAAGGGTTTCGGTCTTGAAGCCGTCCTGAATGACCAGCGCCGCAGCGCCCTTCCCGGCAGCGCCCGCGAGATAATTGTGACCGTCCGCCTTAAGTCCGGGGATAGCAATGAAAAGACTCCCTCTTGCGACTTTTCGGGAGTCGCATACAATGCCGTTCACCTCAGTATCCGGCGCCCCTTCTATGACTGTCCCTTCAATTCCCTTAATCAATGCTGATACTTGCATCTCTTACCTGGCGCTCTCTTTGACGTATTCGCAGGATTGCTTTGCCATTCCGCAATCCGCATGCCGCAATCCGCAATTGTTCTCCGGTTCAAGCCTGACCTGGCAACGTGACCCCTTTCCAATTCTTGCCCCCGCAGCAGGACATTGCGCAACTGCTACCCCGGAGCCCGAGACTTTAACCTCTACCCCATGCGGATGCAGGATGCGAAGGACTTCCCGAACGCATTTGCCGCGCAAGTCGGGCATAAAAAAGGCATCGGGAACTCCCTCGATCGGGGGTCCGGGATCATCAGGGCTCGCCTTGATGCGGTACTCCTTTTCAGGGCGAAGAGCGATCGCTTTCTCGTGGGGAGTGATTCTGGCCAGACGCAAGGATTCACGGGTAGTATACTCAAACCTTTGCTCGCCGGTTTTGTCGGGCCATTTTTCTTTGTCGGACGTTCCTTCGAGGACGATCAAAGCAGCGATTTCAGGGCTGTCGGCAGGTGCGGACCCCAACAAGCATCTAATATAATCAAACGCAACCGGGTTGTCGAGGACTTGCTCGTTCCCCTCGTTGACGCTTCTTGCCGGGACGGCATTGGAGGCTGTGACGATAATGCAATTGCCTGACCCAAATCCGCCGTTTATCAGGCCGGAACGAACCTGCCCGGATACGATTGAACTGCATGCCTGTTTCAGTACGGGCCTTCTCTCCTGAAGTACTGTATTGCCGCGGTCATCGGCTATCCTTGCCACGAGATGAGGCCAGGGCAGGGCGCCCCCGTTCACCATCGCTGCAAAAGCCCTGACAAGCTGGAGAGGAGTAACCTGTATTCCTTCTCCTCTGTACAGGCGCTCAGGATTTGACTGGTATGCCTTGTAGGGCTGCACGGCGCCTGGATTCTCTGCAGGAAGAGAAATGCCGGTTTTGACGCCGAAACCAAATCTTTGAAGGAGGGAATACAGGGTTCCCGGAGATGGCCTTTCGACTATATTTTCTTCGTTTTCGGCCGTCTCGCCCTCAATGGCCTCGTTCCTTGCGGCCGGTACGGATTCGGACACTGCAACGCCTTCAAAAAACCTGACAAGGCTTCCCAGCTCGAAGGTGTCTGCTATGGCCCTGTTTCTGCGCACCAAGGCGTCAGCTTCCCAAAAGGTATTGGGATTGTAAGAGGGATAGGTGGCCATAGCCATAATAGCTCCTGAACGCGTATCCATTACGATCATTATTCCGGATCTGGCCCTGTTGTCTGCGACAATCCATTCGAGCTGTTTTTCCGCCAGTGCCTGGATATTGCTGTCGAGGGTCAAGACTACATTCTTTCGTTCTTCTGCGGATCTGTTTTTCCGGTCCAAAGGGATGGAAGATCCGGATCCATTGATGCCGGGCAGGAAGGAACTGCCGGAAAGGACATGGTCGCAAGTGAATTCCAGGCCGTCTATTCCGTGCCCTTCCGTATCGGTGAAACCTATAACCTGGGCCGCAAGATCATCCCCGGGGTAAAAACGACAGATCTCCTCCGTTACATAAATCCCTTTCAGGTTGAGATTCCGTATGCTTTCTGCCTGTTCCCGTTCCAGCCGGCAGCCGAGCGAAACAATAGCCGTTTCGCTCCTCAACATCGCAAGGAGATTGCTCTTGTCGGTCTTGAGATATCCGGACAGCAGGGATGCCGCCTGGAGGGAATTGTCGATCTCTAACGGATGGGCATAAACGGAATACGCCCGGGCATTCACTGCCAGTTCTCGCAGATTCCGATCAAATATGCCTCCCCGGGGTGGTGAAAACAAGGAATGGCGATCAGGACCGCCCTCCGATCCGGATCTGCCGGCTTCCCCGGAATGGAACCCCAGGGCAAACAAGACCCCCAATCCGGATATGACAACAGCCAGAATAAAAACCAGTGTCGCCTGATGTTTGCGTCTGACGTTCCGTTTCTTCATCTAAGATTGACAAGCTGGTCCCCCGACGGCGGCCGGAGTCCAAGTCTTTGTTTTGCGATTAATCCCAGGTGCGCCGGTGACTTTAGATAGGCCCATTCAGCAATGAGCTGACGGTTCTCTGCCAGGAGTTGCCGGCTCGATCTTTCCGTCGCCAGCATGATCGCCTCTCGCTTTGATAATTCGGATCTGAAGAAAATGAACGACGAGGCACAAAGGACAGTGATCCCGAACAGAAATCTGATGCCGAGAGAGAAGCCTGCGACATTCTTCCTCGTCTTCCTCCGGGCGAAAGGAAACCGGACTGCGCCTTCAGACGTTCCTTTTGTGAGTACAAGGGTAGACATTTTTAACTCCTATGGCGCCTGCCGGACTTGGGGTGGTCCGGAAGATGGTGATATACCGTGCATAGGTCAATGTCCAATATCGAATGTCCAATGCTCAATGTCCAAGTGACCTTCTCCTGATTGGAAATTGGTTATTGAACATTGGACATTGGACATTGATCCTATAATGGTATAATTCAAACTTCTTAGTCCCCTAGCAAATCAGCTCTCACGTCGGTAAAACTCGACTCCAGCGAGAGTGAGTCCTAAGGACACAAGTCCGACTGGCTCCTATGCAGCAAGTCTTTCCGCGGCCCTCAGTCTGGCGCTTCGCGCACGCGGATTTGAAACGCATTCTTCGCTTGACGGTCTGACCGGCTTGCGTGTGAGTTGAAACAGCATTGCCTTCCCGGCATCCGGACCGGTTTTCTCCAGATTCCTGAAGCAATGTTTGACGATCCTGTCTTCCAACGAATGAAAAGAAATAACGCAGATTCTTCCTCCGGGCTTCAACAAAGAAACGGCGTCCGTGATCGCGGCAGCGAGATACTCCAATTCTCTGTTTACCGCGATCCGTAAGGCCTGAAAAGTGCGGGTTGCAGGATGGATTCTGGCGAAATGGGGCTTGTGAGGGATAACTGATATGATTATGGAGGCGAGTTCTGCGGTAGTCTCAATAGGCTGTTTTTCTCTTGCGCGGACAATCGCTTTCGCAATTCTTCGAGCCCAGCGTTCCTCACCGTATTCTCCGATTATTCTCTCCATCTCCTTTGCGGGAAAACGGTTTACAATATCCCGGGCAGTCAACCGGCCCCTCGTATCCATGCGCATGTCGAGGGTTTGTTCGCCTTTGAAGCTGAAGCCCCGGTCGCTTCTTTCGATTTGATAGGAAGATATCCCGAGATCGAGCAGGATGCCGTCCACACCTTCAAGCCCGAGGGATTGCATTATGCCTTTCATATGCTCGAAAGTATCGTGTACGAAGGTGACCCGGTTCCCGAAGGGGGCAAGCGTCTCGCGTGCGATACCCAGAGATTCTTCATCCCATTCAATGCCTATCAACATGCCGTCCGGATCGCTCTCTTCCAGAATAGCGGACGCATGTCCTCCCATCCCGAGTGTGCCGTCGATATATACCCCTCCGGGGTGACACGCCAGGGAATGCAGTACTTCCCTGATCATGACAGGTATGTGGTATTTGTATTCTCTCAACACTAGAGTCCGGTCTGCGCCATGTACGCGCTGATTTGAGTGTAATTATCACGAGATCTCTGCATCTCTTCATCCCAGAGGCTCTTATCCCAGATCTCAAAATGCTTCAGCATCCCGACCAGGACGATTTCTTTCTCCAGCCGGGCATACTCCCTGAGGCTCGGCGGAACGAGGACTCTTCCCTGCCGGTCCACCGGGCATTCTATGGCCCCCGAGATAATCAGACGAAGGAATGCCTTCACGTGCTCATCTATATCGGAGAGAGAGGCCGCTTTGTCTTCTATGGATCGCCACTCTTCGAAAGGATAGGCCACCAGACAAAGACGGAGATTGGTGATCACAAGACGATCATCATATTGCGCCTTAAGCACGTCCCGAAACCGGGCAGGTATTATTATGCGACCTTTATCGTCAAGGGCATGTGTGGACCGACCGCGAAACACGTTCTTATTCCCTCATGAAAGTTTTTCCTCCACTTTAAACCACCTAAAACCCCTTTTCGCCACTATATGGGCGGGACTTTAGTTTGTCAAGGAAAAAACAGGTCTTTTCAGGGGTTTAAACGGGGTAAAAGAGGTCACTTCGGCACAACATATTGTGCCTGCTTCGGCAGGATCATCCAGATATAGAAAAAAATAAAAAGTGGAGTTTTTTTTCGAGTTGCGAGGAGCCTGTCGGACTTAGGGGATCGGCCGTTCTCCCCCGTCCGTAATAGATCATCCCTGCGCGAGGTCGTAGTCGCAATCGATTCCGGAGTATGAATATCGAATATCGAACAACGAATTTCGAATTATGAAGTTTTTCCAGGCAGTTGGTACACGTTAGCTCGCCTCAGGCACTCTGTCATGGTCCTTCGACATTCATCATTCCTTGTTCGACATTCGATATTCTCAACTCGATACCCGCCGGAAACGGACTGGGCACATGCACGATTTGTGCAGCCCGGAGTTTTGCAACACCCTCTCCTGTTGCGGATTTCCCGCCCAAACCCATGCCCCATGCCCTATACTCACTCGGCAGCGGGGGGTTCCGGCTCCTCGACTTCATCCTTCGGCTTCTGATACATGGCAACAGCCCTGTTATGCTCCCTCAAGGTACAGGAGAAATAATGGGAACCGTCATTCTTTGAGACAAAATAAAGATACGATCCTTTCGGCTTCAATGTTGCCTCTATGGACGCCTCTCCCGGGCAGGCGATCGGCCCGGGGGGCAAGCCGTCAATGACGTAAGTGTTGTATGCGGTTCGATTCTGAAGATCCCCTTTATCCAGATCCCCGTCAAAACCCCTAATGCCGTATATGACGGTAGGATCAGCCTGCAGCCTCATGCCGCGACGGATCCTGTTCCGAAAGACTGCGGCAACCATGCGTCGTTCCCGCGGCTGACCGGTCTCTTTCTCGACAATGGACGCCAGAGTTATTACCTCACGCAGGGATAGTCCCTGCTCTTCCGCGGCCTTTGCATGTTTTTCCTGATAAATCCGTTTGAATCTCGCGGCCATTTTACTGATTATGTCTTCGGCCCTCATATCCCGCCAGAACGCATAGGTGTCGGGGAAAAGATATCCTTCAAAGCTCGGCCCCTCCAGTCCGTAAAACCTCATGAGATCTTTATCAAAGGCCTTGGAGACGAATTCTTCCCGTTTTACCAACCCCTGGGAGTGGAGCAACGCTGCTATCTGGTAAATACTGTACCCTTCAGGGACGGTAATCATGTGCTGAATGAATTTACCCCTGACCAGTTTGTCCAACACCTCTTTCGGAAGCATCGAGGGGCTGAGTTCGTACTCTCCCGCTTTGATCTTACCCACGGACCCTGTGAGCTTGGCAAGAACGGTAAACCAGAAGCTGCTCTTTATTATCCCCTTTTCTTCCAGTAATTGTGAGATGTTTCGGAATTTGGTCTTCGGATGGATATAGATGATCTTGGATTTGGCACTTTTGGCCGGAGGTATGAACAGGAATGAGTAAACCTGGAAGACGAGGAATAATGCGGCATACAATACTGCCAGAGTCTGCCAGCGCAGGTGCTTCTTTACGAATCCAAGTACCTTGGCATACCCCGTGGCCAACATCTCCCGGCACAAGTGTTTTTTTATGAATTCAAGTACTCTGTTCACGACTGTCCAGAAAACCTTTCGTCCCAGGTCCGGACAGACTTCGGGAAGACCTTTCTTAGGGACCCGGAAAATACTAATATGCCGCGCATAGGTCAATTCCCAATATCGAATGTCCAATACTCAATGTTCAATGCTCAACGCAAAAAAAAGACTAACCTGGAAATTGAAAATTGAGAATTCGACATTGGAAATTCTCATATTATCATCCTAAAATGGTATGATGGAAACTTCTATAGACTTTCAGATAATGTTTTTGGGAAGGCAGCAGGGAGGGGATAGTACCTGTTCGTACATCCCCGACCGATAACGCACCCAAAAGCTTTATCTGGAAGTCTATAAGTCCCTTAGAAGGCTTCGAGGCCCATTATGCGCATCAGGCCAAGACTCCTTCATCTTCAGTTCTCTCCTGCTATCTTGGCCGTCAGCTCCTTTGTCACACTCTCCTGAATCTGCTGTAATCCGGGACTTATGATAACAGGAAAGATCGAGGAATTCTCAATGGACTTATACTGCTCGTCCAGCAGCGAGAATTCTTCCAGAAAAGTCTTCCGGATTTGAGGCATCGATATCCGTTCCCGCACGAGTTCGCCTTTGTTCATGACCGGCAAAAGCAACTCTTCTGAGTCTCGGAAATCTTCACTTTTCAATCCAATGATATCGTGGTTGAGCTTTCCGTCCGTTTCCAGGAACCGAAAGACCTGTTTCTCTCCAACGAGGGTCGTTTTCCCCGTGCTTAATTTCATTATCGGACGCCGGCCGTATCTTACCAGTTTGTAAGCCATGTCCAAATAAGGGGCATCAGCGGAGACCCCCATTTTCGTGCCTACGCCAAAAGAGTTGATATCCGCTCCTCCCCTGATCATATCGGCAATCTCATATTCGTCAAGCCCCCCGCTGGCCACAATGGCTATGTCGTCCAGTCCGTTGTCCTGCATTATTTTTCGCACCTTACGGCTCAGCGTCGTCATATCGCCGCTGTCAAGTCGTACTCCCTTTAAGGTCCCGCCCCTGGCGCCCATTTCGGCGCCGACTCTCGCTGCATGATGAGCGCCCGATAGTGTATCATAAGTATCAATAAGCAGGATAGCATTATCTGGAAGAACCTCGGCGAAGGCACGAAAAGACTCGATCTCGTCTTCAAAACTTGCGACAAAGGAGTGGGCCATTGTTCCGAAAATCGGTATACCGTAAATCTTGCCGGCGAGGACATTGCTCGTTCCGGCAAATCCGGCAATATAGCTGGCCCTTGCCGCTTTCAGCCCGGCATCTATTCCCTGGGCGCGGCGCAAAGAAAAGTCCACGAGCGAACGGCCGGCGGCGGACTGGAAGCAGCGCGACGCCTTTGTGGCGATCATGGTCTGCAGATTAATTGCGTTTATTATGAAAGTCTCCACTATCTGAGCTTCAATAATCGGCGCTGTGACCTCCAGTATCGGTTCATCTTTGAAGAAGATCCTCCCCTCCGGTATTGCACGTACGTCACCCGAGAAACGAAAATTCTCCAGATACGCCAGGAATTTGCCCTTGAAAAGGCCTGCCCTTTCCAGGTATTCCAGGTCATCATCCGTAAAGGCCAACCGTTGAAGATATTCGAGGACATCTTCGAGCCCCGCGGAAACGAAATAGCTCCGATTCCCCGGATACTTCCTTATGAACAGACTGAACGTAGCCGGCTCAAACATGACCCGTTCAAAATATACAGCGGCCATGGTCAGTTCATATAGATCGGTAAGCAGGGCAAAACGGCCTTCGTGCGTTTCCATTGTCAATCCTCATGCAGTTCAGAAGTCAGAATCAGAATTGAGAAAACCGCCTATGGATGCGTTACGAAATAAGTGTTACAAGATTGCGCCGGATTTTGGGCTGTATTCAAGGCTGCTTAAGGGGCGAGCATACTGAAGTATGTGACCCCTTAAGCAACGCAGAATACGGCCCAAAAGACTATAGACTTTCAGATAATGTTTTTGGGAAGGCAGCAGGGAGGGGATAGTGCCTGCTCGTACATCCCCGACCAATAACGCACCCAAAAGCTTTATCTGGAAGTCTATAGCAAGATGTAACAGTTATTTCGCAACGCATCCTATATCCAGGATAGTCGATATCGGATCTACATTTCCACTCCGGCATGTTCTTGCTGAACAGAACGAGACAGTTCTTATTCCCCATCCCGTTCTTCAGCGAACTTCAGAAAGAGCTCTTTCACGAAAAAAAACCTTACCAGGTCGCCGTCCAGCTCACCGCTTTCAACCATGCGTTTGAGGATCTCTGCTGTTTCCGGGATGCTCTTCGCCTTCTTATAGGGTCTATCCGCTGCAGTAAGGGCTTCAAAGATATCGGCCAGGGCAAGAATCCTTGCCTCCAGAGAAATCCGGTCTCCTTCCAGCCCAAGGGGATAGCCTTTGCCGTTCAGTGTTTCATGATGTGCCGCGGCGATTTCAGGAACCCTCTCCAGCTTGCGGGGAAACGGCAGGGCTTTGAGTATCTTCAGGGTCATGGCGGCATGGGAGTTGATTTTTTGCCGTTCCGTTGGCGTTAGAGTGCCCTTCCTGATACAAAGGTTTTCGACCTCTTCTTCCGTCAACAAAGAAACCCTCTTCTTCCCGCAGACCAGTTCTCTTCCCGCTATCTCCTTCACTCTCAAGACGCTCTCATCATCCAGGTATTCCGAGCCTGCATTAATCCTCTCAAGAAAGCTGCAGTCCCGGTCCAGCTCCTCAAATATGCGCTCGATATTCGAATCCAAGTCATTGAATCGGCCCGGTTCTCCTCTTTCTGCACATCCCAGTCTCTCTTTGAGACAGTTGATCTGTTCCTGCTGCTTGATAAGCTCAAACCGCATCTTCACAAGCTCAATCTGGTCAAAAATCTTCTCCAGCTTCGTCGCCTTATCAACCACGTACTCGGGAGTGGTAATCTTTCCCACATCATGCATCCAGGCAGCCATATGCAATTGTTCAAGCTGGCCGTCAGTAAAGGAGACATCTCGAAAAGCATCCGTCGAATCTTCATTTACAGCCGCGGCAATGATCTTCGTGAGCTTGGCCACCCGCTTAATATGCCCGCCGGTGTAGGGAGATTTTTCATCTATGGCGGCCGCAATACTCTTGATAAACGAATCAAGCAGCAGTTTCAGGTCTCTGATCAGCTTTGCATTCGTAATGGCGACGGCAGCCTGAGAGGCAAGCGCCAGCGCTGTTGTTTCATCATATTTCGTGAAACGGATCGCCATTCCCGCGTCGAGGTCTTGCTTATTAAGCAACTGAAGGATACCTGTGACTTCCCCTTCATGGTTCTCCATGGGTATCACCAGCATCGATTTGGAACGGTATCCGGTGCGGCTGTCGAATTCCTTTGTCTGCTCGAAATCGAAGCCCTCTGCCATGTAAACATCTTCTATACTGACCGGCTCTCTCGTGAGTGCGCAAAGAGTTGCAACCATTTTCCGATTTTCGCTTCCATCCTCGTTGAAGAGATCGAGTGGCGGCCAGGTAATAGCGCCGGCGGTACCACCCATTTTGACCCCAAGCGTCTCATTCTCAACTATGGCAAAAGTCATCTGTCTGCCGTCGTTGCTTCTGAGATATATTGTTCCGCCGGCGGCATTGGTGAACCGCATGGCCTGATGGATAATCATTTCCAGAAGCACGCCCAGATTCTTTTCAGCCGAAAGAGCCATTCCTATTCTATTAAGCTCTTTTATCTGCTCCGACTGGAGCTCGGTAAAGCTCCGCACCTCGGAAAGAACAGTATTCAAAAGCCGGTCTATCTCTTCATTCTCGCTGAACCTGCACGTCATAATCACTCCGTTCGTATGAGCCTCTTGCAAAACTCCTATATTTACTTCGTGCTCGTACGCGTAATCGTAATCGACTTCTTGTGCTTCTTGTGCCATTCTCCCCACTTTCCGATTACGATTACGAGCACGAAACTAAACGCCACATGGTGAGTTAATTCAATGGTCATGTCTGATGGATTCGTAAAAAGTCGTCACTCCGGTGAAAACCGGGGTCTAGGCTCTTTGTAACTACCTGAATAGACTGGATTCCGGCTTCCGCCGGAATGACGAAAAGCAGCTCTTTCCGACTTTTTACGAGACCATCATGTTTGGATTTCACTCAGCACTCAGCACTCAGTACTTTGTTTTGGCTCCCCTTATCCGGACTTGGTCAGTCTTTCAATGAGGCCCTCGTATTGTGGATATAGTTCCAGAAGCTCGGCTCGCTCTGCCAATTCAAAATCTCTGAAATCAAACCCCGGAGCTACCGTGCATCCCACCAGGGAATAGGAATCAGGCTCGTCTACGGTAGCCCCAAACCAGGAACC
>JAZDGK010000083.1:0-12754 GCA_043806955.1 Pseudomonadota bacterium
GGTCATAGGTGCGATCAGCCTTATCCTTGCCTTTTTTGCCTTTCAGACTCTCCCCGTCAACTATGCCGGAATCCTCCTGATACTGCTTTCCGCCGTACTCTTTTTGCTGGAGATAAAGATCATCAGCCACGGACTTTTGGGTCTTGCGGGCATTGCGGCCCTTATCCTCGGCTCCGTCATGCTCTTCAGCTCCGGGGACGCAAGTCTCCGCCCGGCAACAACTCTACTGGTATCCACGATACTTACGATATCGGTATTCTTCATCGCAATCGCCGTATTGGCCATAAGGGCCGCTGGAACCAGATATCAAACCGGGGCTGCCGGCCTGATCGGAGAGATAGGCATGGTAAAGGAATGGTCCGGCAGTCGCGGGCGGGTCTTTGTACATGGCGAGTATTGGAACGCAGCTTCCGATGACTTCCTTGGGGCGGGCAATGACGTCGAGGTCATTTCTGTTGACCGATTGCTGCTAAAGGTGAGGAAGACGAGGTCTTCTTAGGGATCCGGAACATGCTGATATACCGTGCATAGGTCAATTCCCAATATCGAATGTCCAATACTCAATGTTAATGTGCAAGGAATTTGCTCCTAATTGGAAATTGGTTATTGAGCATTGAACATTGGAAATTGATCCTAAAATGGTATGATTGAAACTTCTAAGTCCCTTGGCAGTACTAATAGACTTTCAGATAATGTTTTTGGGAAGGCAGCAGGGAGGGGATAGTACCTGTTCGTACATCCCCGACCGATAACGCACCCCAAAGCTTTATCTGGAAGTCTATACAATGAAGTTAAGGAGGTTTTTATGCCATTAGCACTATTAGTCATAATTGTTCTTGTTGTTTTTTTCCTGGGAAGTGCCATACGCATCCTGAATGAGTATGAAAGAGGGGTTGTTTTCCGGCTCGGTCGCGCCATAGGAGCGAAAGGCCCCGGTCTCATTATATTGATCCCCCTGCTCGACAAGATGCGAAAGGTGGATCTGCGTACTGTGACCATGGATGTCCCCCCTCAGGATATCATCACCCGTGATAATGTTTCGGTGAAAGTCTCGGCCGTTGTCTACTTCCGGGTAATCGACTCCGTAAAGGCGATCATCGATGTCGAAAACTATCTCTTCGCAACTTCTCAGCTCGCCCAGACCACGCTTCGAAGCGTGTGCGGCCAGGCGGAAATGGATGATTTGCTTGCCGAACGGGACAAAATAAACGGTAAAATCCAAGAGATCCTCGACATGCATACGGAGCCTTGGGGCGTAAAGGTGAGTGCTGTAGAGGTAAAACAGATAGATTTGCCGGTGGAAATGCAGAGGGCAATGGCAAAACAGGCTGAAGCTGAAAGGGAAAGACGGGCAAAAGTGATAGACGCTGAAGGTGAATTCCAAGCCGCAGCCAAATTGGCGCAGGCGGCAAGCATCATCAGCGAACACCCTGTAGCCCTGCAGTTGCGATATTTGCAGACCCTTCGAGAGGTAGCGGCCGAGAATAATTCTACGACGTTGTTTCCAATTCCTATTGACCTCTTCAGACCGTTTCTGTCTTCTCTCGAAAAAAAAGAAAAACAGGAGACCAAATAGCTGATTGCTTCAGGAAAGCAGTATCCGGCTGAGCTTTCACAGGACGAAATGCATTCAGAGCCGATTCTGAGCCGGCGGCAGATTTCCGATCGATGAAAACGAGCTATCCTGCATTCAGCATTGAAAAAATGTCTTGACAAAAGGGTCTGACAAAAAGTAATTAAGGAAAATTAGAGTATGGTGAATTCCGATTCATATTTTATCGGAGTTACACAGAGGAAAATGAAGACCGAGTTTTCAGTCCAACGTAGACTAGCCCTAAAGTCAATAATGGAGGGTTGCAATGTCTGACATAAAAACATGGGATTGGGGCAATGGCGAACGGGTTGTTGCAGACGTGAGCGAATGGAAAAAGCAATTCGCCCGCGTTCAGGAGCCGTATGCCAGCCCTGATGGAGAGAAGGTTGCAGCAATAGTAAGAAAGGAAGACGGCACTTATACGGCCTGCGAGAATGGCCAACCGTGGGAAGGCGCATATGACAACATGTGGTACCTCAGGTTTGGCCCGGACGGCCGCCTCACTGCCCCTGTAGCGGAAATGGGCGAGTGGACGCTCGCAGTGGACGGAGCGCCATGGGAAAACAAATTCGGGTATGTCTGGGATACCAGATTCAGCGAGGACGGTCAGACAATAGCAGTAAAAGTACAGCAAGAGGGCCGGCATTCTATAGCAACTAATGATGTGCCATGGGAAAACTATTTTGAGAATATGGGCACATGGGCCATGACCCCCGATGGGCAGCATGTGGCGGTAGCCGTGCAGACGGTGGCTCTGGGACAGGCTGAGATTTATAAGTTTCAAGAAGGTACATGGTCGGTGGCAGTCGATGGCGAAGCCTGGGACAAGAACTTTGTCAATGTCTGGGGCGTGGCCATCAGCACGAACGGGAAGAACGCTGCAGCCAACATCAGAACCAGCCTTTATGAATATGGTATTGCGCTGAATGGAGAGCCGTGGGGGGCCAGATACAACTGTACATGGGAGCCAAGCATCAGACCTCGCGGCGCCGAAGTAGTCGCCCCAGTAAGAGCCGCAGGCGTGTGGAGTCTATTGCAGGACGGCAAACCCTTATGGGACAAGAAATTTGCACAGCTCTGGCATCAAACCTACAGTCCGGACGGCAGAAGGCTGGCGGCGATAGCGGCTACCGGCCTCGGCAAATGGACCGTTGTGGTTGATGGCCGGCCATGGCTCGTTTCCTTTACCGGCATGATTACCGATCTCACCTTCAGCCCCTATGGAACCAGAGCAGCCGCTCTTGGGAAGGAAGGTGATAAATGGTTTGTCATAGTTGATGGCAGCCCGTGGCAGACTGCATGGGATATGGCGTGGAAGCCGGTGTTCAGCCCCGAAGATGACAAGGTGGCGGCAAAGGTCGAGAGAAACGGCCGGTATACGATAGTCCTGGACGGCAAGATCTGGAAACAGCAATGCGATACAATCTGGGACCCGGTCTTCAGCCCTGACGGGAAAAAACTTCTGATTCGGTCTGTCGAGCAGGGGAAATATTACCGGCGAGTTGTACCGGTATCGGAATTTTAGGAGGAAAAGCCAATGTACGATCTCTATGAATTTGTACGCGGTCCGCTCTTATGGGTGTCTTTTATGGTCTTTATCGGCGGAAGTCTCTATAGATTCATTTCTCTTTACACGCTGGCCAAGAAGAAGGATGTCTTCGTCTTCACCTATTGGAGCTGGAAGTACGCTCTGCGATCAATTCTTCACTGGATAATTCCTTTCGGCAGCACCAATATGCGCCAGCGCCCCATAATGACAGTGGTTTCCTTCGCCTTCCATATGGCGCTTCTTGCGGCGCCCATCTTCCTGGCAGCACACATGGTGCTCTGGGAAGAGTCCTGGGGCATTACCTGGTGGTCCCTCCCAGACTTGGTGGCGGATATTATGACCATCGTAGTCATGGTTGGATTGGTCTTCTTCCTGGTCCGGAGAAAGGTTCTGCCGGAAGTGAAATATGTGACTTCTGAATCTGACTATGCCATATTGGCGGTAGTGGCCGCACCGTTTGTGACCGGTTTCCTGGCCTATCATCAATGGCTGATCGACTATAAGGTTCTTCTCCTTCTTCATATTCTGGCGGGAGAAATCATGCTCATAGCCATCCCGTTTACCAGGCTGATGCACATGATATTGTTCCCGTTCACCAGAGGTTATATGGGGTCGGAATTCGGCTCTATACGGCATGCCAGAGACTGGTAGCAACAGCTTATCGTAGCAGGCCTTTTCAAAAGGAGGATTTATCATGGCAGTTCCTGCAACCAAGAAAAAAGACATCATGAACATAACAGATATCGGTCTGGAGACAGGCATCAGCAGACTTACGGACGAAAAAATCGAACGTGTAATTAATAATATGCTCAAGGCCGAATGTGGTGCACGTCTGCAGGCCTATGTAAATACGTGCATTCATTGCGGGATGTGTTCCGACGCCTGCCATTTCAGCCTCACCCATCATGATGACCCTACCTGGACTCCTGTGGGGAAGGTCAAGCAGACGATGTGGGAGGTATTGAAGCATAAAGGGAAAATAAGCCCGGCAGGCATAAAGAGGATGGCTGAAGTTGCGTATACGGAATGCAACCTCTGCCGTCGTTGCAGTATGTACTGTCCATTTGGTGTGGACATAGCCTACATTATTTCCACTACCAGACGTATGTGCCATCTACTGGGAGTGACGCCACAGTATATACAAGATACGGCCCACAGCCATTCTGCTACCATGAACCAGATGTGGGTAAAAGAAGATGAATGGTGTGACACGTTGCAATGGCAGGAAGGAGAAGCACAGGCGGAATTGCCGGGTCTTCGCATTCCCTTGGACAAAGAGGGAGCGGAGGTCATGTATTCGGTTATTGCCCCGGAACCAAAGTTCCGCGCCCAGTTGATATATCAGGCTGCCATACTGATGACAGTTGCAGGGGTCGACTGGACCATGCCCGCTGCTCCTGGATGGGATAACAGCGATATGTGCATGTTCACAGGAGATTTCGAAATGATGGGCCGCTTGAAGCGGTGCCATTTTGAAACTGCTGAGCGTCTGAAGGTAAAGAAGGTCGTGATGGGTGAATGCGGTCATGCCTTCCGCTCTGTTTACGATGTTGGGAATCGCTGGCTGGGCTGGAAGATGTATCCTATTCCGGTTATCCATGCTACAGAGTTTTACTGGGACCTGTTAAACAGCGGCAAAATAAAAATAGCCAGAAAAATCGAAGAGCCGGTAACACTGCACGACCCCTGCAATATCGTCCGGGGCCGTGGATTGCATGAAAAAATGCGCGATCTCGTCCGAGCCACTTGTAAGGAATTTGTTGAGATGTATCCGAACAGAGAACACAACCATTGTTGCTCGGCTGGAGGGGGCGTCATCAACTGTGGCCCGCCATGGAAGACCAAAAGAGTTATAAGCAATGAGGTTAAGGCCGGTCAGTTGAAGGCTACCGGCGTTCATCTCTGTATTGCGCCCTGCCACAATTGCCACGGCGGTCTCGATGACATTATCAACACTTTCGGACTCAAGATGCATACGATGTTTTTTATCGATGTATTGATGAAAACGATGGAGATCCCGGAAAATCTCAAGGCCTAAAGGCCTTTTCAAAATAGACAAAAATGGCCCATTCCCGGATGGGCCATTTTTGTCTGCTACCACGCATTCCCCTGCCGGTTGCAATTTCCATCGATTGTGCCATAATCGGCCTCAAATGGTCAGGACAGAGAGATAGAGTGCAGTTCGAGACTTTACCGGATTACAGGCGCGACATAATTCTCGACAGTATAGCTGACGGAGTCTTTACGGTCGATCTCGAATGGAGGATTACTTCCTTCAACCGTGCCGCTGAAAAGATTACGGGTATTCCAAGAGTCGACGCTATAGGTCGTCTATGCAGCGATGTGTTCCGTACCAGTGTGTGTGAAACGGATTGTATCCTGAGAAAGACCATAGAAACCAGGCGTCCGATCATCAACAAGCATATCGACATAACGAATGCCGGCGGCAAGAGGGTTCCAATCAGTGTAAGCACGGCTGTTTTTCAGGACGAAACAGGAGAAATCATCGGCGGGGTGGAGACATTCAGGGACCTCTCCATGGTCGAGGAACTACAGAAGGAACTCACCAGAAGGCATTCTCTTGGCGACATAATCAGCAAGAATCATGAGATTCAAGAGATCTTTGCTTTGTTGCCGGAAATAGCTGTAAGTGAAAGCACTGTGCTTATCGAAGGGCCAAGTGGGAGTGGAAAAGAGTTATTTGCCAAGGCGATACACAATCTGAGTTCTCGTCGCAGGAAGCCTCTCGTGGCAGTAAACTGTGCCGGATTGCCCGACACGCTCCTCGAATCCGAGCTTTTCGGCTATATTGCCGGGGCGTTTACCGATGCAAAAAGGAACAAGCCCGGGCGATTCGCTTTAGCCCAGGGAGGAACCATTTTTCTTGACGAGATCAGCGATATATCCCCTGCGCTTCAGGTTCGATTGCTGAGAGTTCTTCAGGAAAGAGAATATGAGCCCCTCGGGGGGACTAAGCCGATCAAAGCTGATGTGCGTGTCCTCGTTGCCACGAACAAGAGCCTGGAAACATTGGTGAAAGATGGAACATTTCGGAAGGACTTGTATTATCGAATAAACGTCATAAAGATAGTCCTTCCGCCTCTTTCTCAACGAAAAGAAGATGTCCCTCTCTTAGTCGATCACATAATCGATCGCTTCAATCGATTGAGGGGAAAAGATGTCGTCGGCGTTTCCGAAGAGACCCTCTCAATCCTTATGCACCACGACTATCCTGGCAATGTACGCGAACTGGAAAATGTAATTGAGCATGCCTTTATTCTGTGCAGATCCGGCACGATAAAACCTGAGCACCTTCCGAATTACCTGCAGCCCGGAGATATACAAATGATTTCCATGGGAGCGGGAGCGACCTTGGAGGGAATGGAACGAAGACTGATCTATGATACTCTGGCCGGTAATAACTGGAATCGAGCGGCGACCGCCAGGGCTCTTGCGATAGACAAGACTACGTTGTGGCGAAAAATGAAAAAGCTCAACGTCGGAGTGCCAGGGAAAGAAACCCGCATCTGAAAAATCCTCACGGTTTTATTAAGGGACGTGGACATAAATAGGTGTCCCGATATTGCTTGTCTTTTGATCCGGCTTCTGCGTTGCATCAAGGGCTACATATCCCGATATGTGCCCCTTGACGCGCCTTGAATCCGAACCAAAATCCAGCGCAATACCGGGACGCTTATTTATGTCCGCGTCCCTGAGCTATCATGTTAACTTCTATCATTGCATAGTTGCAATCTTATGATTGCATTCTGCAATGCCTTTTTACCCCGATTTCTTCGCATTATACTAAACATATTGCAACATCAATGGCTAACTTGGGTGGCATGTAGTGGCACAGAGCTTGCTGTATCCTATGATGCAAGATGAGAATTGCAATGCCCATATTCGGAACACGGATTTCTCCTCGTCTTGATTGTGCCCGCCAGATTCTGATTTTGGAATTAAAAGGCAAAGAAGTAATAGATCGAGAGGAAATCAGTAAAGAGGACTGGTTACCGTACTCTGACGCGACCGCTATGAAGGAATTGGGCATTAACACGGTTATTTGTGGTGGGATAAGACATTGGGACCTCTTCAGCTTAAGAGGCCAGGGTATCCGGATCATTCCGCATGTATTCGGGGATGTGGAGGATGTGATCAAGCTGTTCCTGACCGGAAAACTGAAGTCAGAACAGCCAGATCCCGGCTTGAGGAAACGATGTTGCCAGGTTCGAAACAAGTTTCATGCAGATGAGAAACACGGCCTTGAGGAGTCTGGTACTTGGTCGGGCAATAAGCCGGCCGGCGGGAAGGAATAGGTTCGTGAAATAGATCGCCCCCATTTCGCCCCTATTCCTTCTCGGATTTGGGGCACAAGAAGAAGAAGTGTTCCCCACGAAGCACACGGAGAAATCCTTGGCAGAACTACGAAATTGATGAATGGCTTACCTGCGGGCCATGACTTTCGTCGGTAAGCAACAAATTTCATCTCAAATATCTCTCTGCGTTTTTTGCGTGCTCTGCGATGAATGTTTTTTCGGAGGTGAAGAATGAAGATAGCAATCTCGGCAAAAGGCCCGGAACTGGATAGCCGCATTGATCCCCGCTTCGGCCGGGCGGCCTATTTCATCATAGTCAATCCTGAGACAATGGAATTCAAGGCAATCAACAATTCTCAGAATGCAGACGCCATGCAAGGCGCCGGGATTCAAGCTGCTCAGACTGTTATCCATGAGGACGCAGACGTGGTCATCACAGGTTACTGCGGTCCAAAAGCATTTATGGCCCTTAGAGCCGCAAGCGTAAAAGTGGCCACGAGTGAGGGTGAATCCGAAACAGTCCGTTCGGCCATAGAGGAATTCAAAAAAAACAAGCTTTCGTATGTGGAAAGCCCGAATGTTGCCGGCCATTGGAGGTAGGAGCCTGTGGCTTGTTCGTTTTCTGCGGAAACCGGGAAGGCCGTCCCAAATCCACCATCTATTTTCTGTTGCATCAGCGGGCGTAGTCAATAGGCATATGTGAGATCACTTCGCCTTGGTTAGTGGATTGACCGCGGATCATAGACAATTGACGATGTGTTTTCATGGTCTATCGTCCGTCGTCCATGGTCAGCCCGCCGCAGTAGATCACGTAGTTACTTGCCTTGAGTTACATTTGGCCGCGGACTTGGGGCGTGACACTCCACTGGCAGACTTCTCATTACTTGTGTAATATCTGCTGTAAAGGTTCTTTCGGAGTAACTACTCAGGTTCACAGTTTCAAGGTTCACAGTTCAAGGTTAGAAAGCGATGGGGATTGAACTGGTTGAAGATATTGGCGCATGGCAATGACACGTGAGTTGACGCGAAAAGTGTACTGACTGGCGAAGGACGCAAAGCGACTATCGGTCAACCGTGAACCGTGAACTGTGAACCGGACAACCTGAGTAGTTACCTCCTTTCTTACAAAAGGGTTCTTTCCCTACTCCCTACTCCGTACTCCCCACTGCTTACTGCCTACTCCTTACTCCCTACTCAGTGTTCCACACAAATTATACCCCGATAATTGAGTGAAACTTTGCTAAAATGTAGTATAGTTGCCCTGATTAATCAACAGATTAGATTCTATTGAAAACTGATCCCAAAAGAGAAACAATAAAACAGATTTCGTCTGGCGGAGTCGTGTTCAGGCGAATAGACGGACGGACGGAGATCGCCCTTATTGCAACGAAGGGCGGCAGAGTTTGGGGCTTGCCCAAAGGCGCGGTTGAGGCCGGCGAAGACCTGACGCGCGCTGCGTATCGCGAAGTGCGCGAGGAAACGGGACTGACGGGAAGAATATTAAAAAAGATCGACTCCATAAAATACTGGTACAGCCGAAAAGATGGTGAAAGGACAAAGCGCTTTTTTAAAGTAGTATATTTCTTCCTTATGGAGTGCATCGGAGGCGACATTACGGCACATGACGACGAGGTCGATGAAGTTGTCTGGTACCGAATTGAAGACGCCCCGGACAAGGTCACCTACCCGGGCGAACGGGGCATTGTCGTCAAAGCCAAAGAAATGCTCCAGTCGGAAGCGTTCCGGAAGGAATAATAACCGCAAAACACTATCATCACAGAGACACAGAGAAAACATAGAAAATGTCAGAGGCAATTTAACCAATTGATACTCCGTGTTCTCTGTGCCTCTGTGGTTGACTTCATGGCAGTAAGGGAGAGGAGGCTTGATGAATCCGGTCATATTTAGGGAGTATGATATCCGTGGCATTGTGGACAAGGACCTGAATGAGGAAGTCATCTATTATATAGGCTTGGCCTATGGCACGGTGCTTCGCTCCAGGGGCTTGAAAGACGTGACTGTCGGAAGGGATGGCCGGCTCAGTTCGTCCCGTTTCCAGGACGCTCTCATGAGAGGAATTGTTGATACCGGCTGCGATGTAACCAATATCGGACTCTGTCCCACTCCCGTCCTTTACTTTTCCATCTTCCATCTTGAAAAAGACGGGGGCATCCAGGTCACTGGAAGTCACAATCCACCCGACTTCAACGGCTTAAAAATCTCTATCGGAAAAGAGACCATCCACGGAGAAGCTATACAGGAACTGAGGCATATCATAGAAAAAAGGGCCTTTGTTTCCGGTAGAGGACTGACCTCTTCGTTTGATATTATCCCGCCCTACGAGGACTATTTGAAAAAGAACATACATCTCGCCCCCCTTAAGGTAGTAATAGATGCAGGAAACGGGACGGGCGGGCTGATTGCACCCGGTGTATTTCGCGCGCTTGGTTGTACTGTGAAGACCCTCTATTGCGATGTCGACGGCACTTTTCCAAATCATTTTGCGGACCCGACGGTGCCTGAGAACCTGCGGGACTTGCAGAGGGAAGTCATAACGGAAAAGGCTGACTTTGGCGTGGCCTACGACGGCGATGCCGACCGCTTGGGCGCGATTGACGAGAAAGGTAATATATTGTACGGAGATCAGCTTCTCATCCTCTTCTCCCGGCAGATATTGGAGAAAAACCCGGGAGCAACGATCATCGGGGAAGTGAAATGCTCTCAAACCCTCTATGATGACATAGCAAACCACGGCGGCAGGCCCGTTATGTGGAAAGCCGGTCATTCTCTCATAAAAAGCAAGTTGAGACAGGAAAAAGCACTCCTGGCCGGCGAAATGAGCGGCCACATCTTTTTCGCCGATCGTTATTTCGGATTTGATGATGCGATTTACGCTTCACTGAGGCTGGCAGAAATCGTCTCCCAGGCAGACCGGCCATTGAGCGGGCTGCTTTCGGACGTACCGAAGACCTGTTCTACTCCGGAAATAAGAGTGCCCTGTTCGGACGAATACAAGTTCGATGTCGTTCGCAGAGCAAAGGAGTATTTCCAGGCCCGATACAAAACGATTGAAATCGATGGTGTCCGCATTCTTTTTGAGGATGGTTGGGGGCTCATACGGGCGTCCAATACCCAGCCGGTACTGGTGCTGCGGTTTGAAGCCCTTAGCGAAGAAAGGCTGGCGGAGATCAAAAATCTGGTAGAAAGCAAGGTGCAAGCGTTCGCTGCAGGGTGAAAGCAACTCAAGGAATCGGGACATTCACCCTGTCCACTGCGGACAGGCTCCTCACCATGGGTTCGAACTTCTTCAATCCGAAATCCGAAATCGATGAATCCAGAAGGTCTGCTGCGTTATAGACTTTCAGATAATGTTTTTGGGAAGGCAGCAGGGAGGGGATAGTACCTGTTCGTACATCCCCGACCAATAAGGGTCTGTCACGGAATAACTTGAGCATTCTGAGAGCCGATCCATCCCGTCCGGCTGCGTTGCTCGTCGGTTGCATACTTCACGGTATGCGCCCTCCTCGCGCCTTGCCGGACGGGCGCCTCAGCACTCAGAATTGCGCAACTTATTCCGTGACAGACCCTAACGCACCCAAAAGCTTTATCTGGAAGTCTATAGCTGCGGCCAATCCGAAAGTCAACTGCTCTGGGCAATTGAAGCCGAAACCGGCTCCTTATCCTGCAACGTTCCGGGTCTGCGTTCCAGCGCTTCCGTGCACTCAATCCGCCATCCGGAATAACGCCCGCCGCTGAATTCCCACTGGTTCACATCAGCATCCCAGCACACGGGGTAGTCCCACAGTTTGCTGATACGATCATCTGAATCAGTGATGAAAAGCTTCTTGTATGTCTTGTTCTTTTCGTTGTCGTAGTCGAAGCCGTATCCCCATACCGTGAGCGTATGGCCGGTTTTCCCCTCATAAATCCCTATGATTACGCCGTAGCCGTTTCGCAGGTAATAGTCAATTGCGGACATAACCAGACGGGGATCATCATTCCTGGAATACTTGTGGAAGTATCTCTTGAACTCGTATTGGGGCCAATATCCTCCCCCTCCCGGCACGGAAACCTCAGACCACCGGGAATCTCCTCCCGCAGGGGGCGAATCTGCGTTGAGCCACCAATTCCATCCATATCGTGCGAGAGACCCCCGATTATTCCAATGGGCACGGAAGTTTTGATATATCAGGGTAGTGCTGTTGTAAGCCGGAGTACACCACCCTGCCCAATACAGGATATTTGCCGACGCTGCCGCCCAGCACATATACTCATCATTCCCGTTGCTTTGGCCCTTATCCACATCGTGCCAGGTGCCACCCCATTCCTCATAGTTCAAATAGACAAGGCAAAACGCGGGCTTGGCAAGACCCGGACCCGATACTAAGACGGAAACAAGCAGAAAACCTAGAACCAACTTCTTTGCCCGCAATGGTAGTCTCATAGCCGATCCTCTAAAAGGGTTTTTAGGGTCTGTCGCGGAATAAGGGAGCCGGAAAATGCTAATATACCGTGCATAGGTCAATTCCCAATATCGAATGTCCAATGCTCAATGTCCAAGGTCCAAGGTCCAAGGTATTTGCTCCTGATTGGAAATTGGTTATTGGACATTGGACATTGATCCTAAAACGGTATATTGGAAACTTCTAAGTCCCTAAGTTGTGCAATTCTGAGTGCTGAGGCACCCGTCCGGCAAGGCGCGAGGAGGGCGCATACCCAGTGAGTATGCAACCGACGAGCAACGCAGCCGGACGGGATGGATAGGCGCTCAGAATGCTCAAGTTATTTCGTGACAGACCATAAGGACACAAGTGCTCAGGGATCGAGATTGCGCGCGGGGAGTTTGTCGGACTTACCTGTCTGCGTGTGCGCACAGGCAGAGGGGTAAGTCCGACAGACTCCCGGCCCCTGACGGCTCATACTTTCTTCGGATTTACAGGGAAACTCGGGGCGCCTACCGCTGCCGCGCTATAAGGCTTATCGGTATTTCATTTGCAGGAGTGATGGAGATTCTGCTGGAGGAGAACTGGACAGGTCGCGAAAATGGCGTATTCTCTATTACGTTTGGAAAACCAACATCAGCGGAAATGTCTCGCATGACGACAATGCCTCAAGCTGCCGGCCACATATTCCTGGTCAAAACTCTCGCGAGTACCAGGAGCCTGTCGGACTTAGGGATGATCTACTGCGGAAGTGGGGGGAACGGCCCAAATATCCCCGAATTTTCGTTGCATAGCAACACTATGCGCCTCAAATTCGTGAATATTTGGTCTCGTTCCTCCACTTCCTCGTGAC
>JAZDGK010000084.1:0-7454 GCA_043806955.1 Pseudomonadota bacterium
GATCCGCGAGTCCCGCAGAGGGGCCAGTGATCCAGCACCGGGCGAAACGAACCGCGACTGAATACCGTAGTCAATGCGGGAGATAGGGGGGCAAGCGGTAGCCAAGCAGATAGCACCAAATACTTACGAAAGGAGGACAGCGTGGCGAAGAAACCGATCAAGAAGGGAACAAAGAAGGGAACAAAATAGTTCCACTGTCACGGCAGCCTGGATGGACGGGCACACTTGAGTAAGGAAATGAGGTAACAGCACGCAAATGTCTTTTATTAGACGACACACTAACCCTGGGAAGCGCGAACGAGAGGCTGGAAAACGCCATAGGCGTGGCCTCACTTGGATGTCCGTGTGGGGAGCGGAGTCTGAACCGTTGAAGCTCGGGCGTGAGCATTCCAGGCGCTATATGTGTCTAAGCCTTGGCTGTGGCCGATCCCGAAAGAGATTAACTCGCAAAAGGTGTCGAGGAGATCAGACGGCAGCACCAGAGGGCACTCAAGCCCCTCCCGTGACAGCTATTTAAGCGGAAGGACGGTTTGCCGGAACATCCAAATGAAACCGGCAAGGATAGTAGTAGTATTGGGGCGGTTGCTGAGAGGGTTCGGCCAGGTTTCGCTGAGGATCAAACCACCGACCGCTCCGACATTACAGCGGAAGTAAATAGGAGCCGGCTATCGGTCACCGACTATCTGGACATCATCAACGAGAAGATTAAGGGGAGATAGACATTATGGCAAAGGGAGTATCAAAAAACATCATTAGCGGTAAGAACGCAAGAATCGTTCCGGCCCCGATTAAGCCCGTCGGCAAGTCCGCCACCATCCTCTACAAGAAGCTCCCGGACGACATGATCCTGATCACCGGATTCGAAGGATTCCTGAACATTGATGAGATTCTTGACAAGTACGGGAGGACTATTGCGATAGCATACAATGCATATCCTTCACACATGACGGGGTTCCCCAACATGATATCCTTGGTGGGAATCCAATCCAATCTTTCCACTATTGTTATTGGACAGATTCATTGCAAAGGTGCATTTTCCACAATCGTCGCCCATGTCAAGAAGTGCGGCGCCCTGCTGCATGATATCATTCAGGCGTGCGACAAGGGAGAAGTGAAACGGATTAAGATTTAGGGAATAGGAGGGGTTATGAAGTTCGAGATAAAAAACAGATTCACGGGATCAATTATTTTCTCTCTGGAAACGGATTCAATAAAACTGTGCGTTGAGGCGGCATGGAAAAACAGGGCCGATCTCTTCGGGGCCGATCTCTTCGGGGCCAATCTCTCCGGGGCCAATCTCTCCTGGGCCAATCTCTCCGGGGCCAATCTCTCCGGGGCCAATCTCTCCGGGGCCAATCTCTTCCGGGCCAATCTCTCCGGGGCCGATCTCTTCCGGGCCAATCTCTCCGGGGCCGATCTCTCCCAGGCCAATCTCTCCCAGGCCAATCTCTCCGGGGCCAATCTCTCCTGGGCCAATCTCTTCCGGGCCAATCTCTCCTGGGCCAATCTCTCCCGGGCCAATCTCTTCCGGGTCAATCTCTCCGGGGCCGATCTCTCCGGGGCCGATCTCTCCCGGGCCGAAGACATCA
The DNA here is from genome assembly GCA_043806955.1 of Pseudomonadota bacterium. Lineage (GTDB taxonomy): Bacteria > Desulfobacterota > QYQD01 > QYQD01 > JAZDGK01 > JAZDGK01. Next base: position 1,590 of record JAZDGK010000084.1, read on the forward strand.
ATAAAAATGTCTGTACACCCCTCGTTTTCCTTCTGGATCAACCGGGAAAAATTCGCGCCTATAAACTTGTTAATTCTCAAATGGAAGGGCCATATACCGGCGGCGTGATATATGCGAAAAATAAAACTACAAGCGTTAATAATGCCAATACGGACGACACGCAACATTGCGGAGCTGGTATCAATATCGCAACACTCGACTGGTGCATGAAGGAATGGCGGGAGGGATACCATATCCTAATTGTTGAGTTTACGGCAAAAGACATCGCATGTATTCCGATAGCGACCGACGGAAAGATAAGACTCCATAGATGTAAAGTGGTTGGTGAAAAGGATTTGAAAGAAATCGGCTTAATTATATAGGAGGCCACCATGAAAGAACTTGAACGCCGACAGAAGCATGAACGGATAACGGAACAGGTGAAAACGGATCTCGCTAAGAAGAAGGCTGTCTATGAGAAACGGCTTGCCCTGATCACCCTGATTTTACAGAAGCCGACACTCAAGAAGGAACGGCGGATTATAGCCGAATAAAGGAGGCCATGATGGACGAGATCAAGGAGCTTGAACGTAAGATGAAATCATGGGACTGCACGAAATGCAAATTCCGACTGGCCGTCCCAAGTGGAAAGCCTGTAACAAATAAAGGTCCGGCCTGCGATATCGGCTTCAAGCAGAATCCCCGCACAGTAGAGTCAACACGGAACCTTATTGCAAACGGAGGGAAAGTCTGTTTCAGACACCCGATGAAGTACGAATAGGAGGCCCCATGAAACACCAAGACATTGAGTTCGTTCCAAACCAATTTCCCGAAGGCTACACGATGCGAGCCGAGAAGATCAGGAATGTACTGAAGGCAATCATAGCACTGGGGATCATAGTATTCGTCGCGGCTGTCTTGATATGGGGGCTACCATGATGGAGAAAAAATACAAGACTGAAAAGAGAAAGCAACCCGACGGTTCTTCCATCCTGGTACGGATGGGGAGGGTGAAAGAATCAAAATACACCCGCCATCAGGGAAAGAAAGAGATGGCAAGGAGAAAGAGAGGACTGAACCATGATTAGATCAATAGGGCCGTACATTATCGTTAGGAAGGCGGAGTGGCCGTTATTCCGGCAGGCATACAGGCTATCTCGGGCCATAACCGATGTCCAGATTGATGATATCCTGCACGGGAGAAAACATATCCACTCCAACCCATCCCGGAAGCTTCGGGTAATCGCGTCGGATAAATGCCAGGCCGAGACGGAGGAGATAGCATGATGGTTGATTTTGTAGGGTTCCCGAAAATAGCGAGGCTGTCGCGGGAAGTTATAGTCTCTGAAAAAATTGATGGCACGTCGGGAACCATCTATATCGGAGATGATGATGAATTTCTTGTCGGCTCAAGGACCCGTTGGATTACCCCAGAGAATGACAATCATGGCTTCGCTCGATGGGCATTCGATCATGCGCTTGAATTACACAAAGGGCTCGGACCGGGGTGGCACAGGGGTGAATGGTGGGGTTCGGGAATCCAAAGGGGTTATGGCCTCCCGAAAGGCCAGAAGCGTTTTAGCTTATTCAACACAATCCGGTGGTGTGAATGCGACGAAGAACCCCGACGGATCGAAACCGGAGACCCACTAATCGAGAAATATCAAGACCGCCTCCCGGCCTGTTGCGAATTGGTGCCGGTGTTGTGGCGAGGGCTGTTCAGCACGGGCGAGATCGAGGCGACACTTATTTGCCTTGCGGCAGAAGGGAGTCAAGCCGCCCCCGGATTCAAACCCGCCGAAGGAATTGTCATCTATCACGTCGCCGGAAATGTTGCCTTTAAGAAGACATTGGGGAACGACGGGCATAAAGGGGTCCGGTCATGACCAACTACCCCCCTATCTTCTGGCGCTGGAAATGGGAAGAAAAGTGGGTCAAGGGCGTCGTCCAGCAGGAGATGGCCGAACTGATAAAGATCAGCGGGTTTTGGTGCATGAAGGCGGATATTGACATTAGGGGATATGAGGAACAGGTGAAATGAGAGATTCCTGGCGCCGTGACGGAATGGAAGATGAAAGGGATGAGCAAGGTATGGACGAGAGCATATACCAGGTGAAGTGTGACTGTGGGTACTTCGGTTTAAGCGATGATTGTAGTTATATGCTTTGTCCTGACTGCCATCAGAGATTAACAAGGATAATTTAACAGGAGGGGAAAATGGATGAAATAACGATTAAAAGTGAGCTACAAAAGTACGGAGTGACCGATGCGGCGATTGCCAAATTGAACACCGATTATATGGCGCTCACCGTCAAGAATGCCAGCGATACGCCTGGATATGAGATCGTCAAGAAGGCCCGGATCGACATCAAGAAGCGGCGTGTCGAGGTCGAAAAGACCCGTGTCCAGTTGAAGGCGGAGAGCCTTGAGTATGGCAGGAGGGTTGACGGAGAAGCTAAACGGATCACCGGCCTACTGGAACCTATTGAGACTCATCTGATCGGCCAGGAGAAGATTGTTGAAGACGAGAAGGCCCGGATAAAAGCCGAGGTCGAAGCAAAAGAGGCGGCACGACTTCAGGAACGGGTAGAGCGGCTTGAATCTTTAGGAATGGGGCTAATTGCCGGTCATTACAGGTTGCCCTATGATGTTCAGGGTATTGCCGTCCCCATAGCGATTTTGAAGGTCTGCACGGATGAGCAATTCATCCAGTTTGTTACGCAGATTCGAGAGAAAAAGGACGCGGAAGATGCTCGCATGAGAGCCGAAGAAGAGGCACGGTTAGCTGAGCAGGCCCTTATCCTGAAGGTCCAACAGGAGCAGGAGGATGAACGTCAAAGACTTGCCCTTGAAGCCAAAAAGCAGGCAATAGAAGCAGCAAGGATGAAGACCGAACAGGAAGTCGCCGTTAAGAAGATCCGGGAGGATCAAGAGGCCATTGAGAAGGCCAAGCAAAAACTGGTTGACGATGAGGCCGCGAAGCAGGCTGCTATCGACCGGGAAAAGAAGCGCGTTGAGGACGAAAGACGACGTACTGTAGAACTTGAAAAGGCAAAGAAAGAAGCCGCCGAGAAAGCCCTAAAAGATGCTGAAGAAAAGCGAAAACGGGATGAGGATGCCAGGATCGAGAAGGAACGGAAAGCCAAGGAAGCGGCTGAAAGGAAGGCGGCGAGAGCTCCGGATAAGACAAAGCTCCTATCTTGGTTAGATTCAATGTCGGCAGTAGTTCGACCTATCATGAAAACCGATGAAGGAGCGGAACTTTTCGGAGAAATACTTGGTGACATGACCTTATTTATCAATTCATCGCGTGAGAAAGCGGGGTCCCTATAATGTACCTTTGCGACGATGGACATACCGAGGTTTGTTATGATGCCGGTAAGTGCCCTGTATGCGATAAAATCCGGGAACTTTCGGATCTTGAAGATAAAATATTTGAACTTACGGAAGAGATCAAGGAGATAAAAAACGATGCAAAATAACGGTGTCTTTGAAAACATGCCGGCGGCGGAGTACCATAAAATAACCGACCGGATCTCAAACTCCTACCTTTCCCGGCTAAATATCTGCCCTGCTGCGGCCAAGATTAAATTGGAAGAGACGCCCGCCATGACCTTTGGCAGGGCCTTCCATTCGTTCATCCTGGACGGTCTGGCGGCGTTTTCTCGGGATGTTGCGATTGTCCCCGAACTAAACCGGCGAACGAATCAAGGTAAAGCGGATTATGAGGCATTTCAGAAGGCGAACGAAGGCAAGGCGATTATCTCCCAAGATGATCTTGCGGCTATCATCGAAATGGATAAGGCTGTAAAGTCTCATCCTCTGGCAAAGAATCTGATCGGAACCGGGACGAACGAGGTATCAGTCTTTTGGGATGACTCGTTTTCCGGCTTGCCATGCAAGGCCAGGTCCGATAAAGTGCCGGGGCAAAATACCCTCGTGGATCTCAAAAAGACGCGGGGAGCATCGGCGCACAGTTTTCAAAGGTCCGTGATTGATTACGGCTATCACCGTCAATCTGCACTTTACATCGATGGCATGCGCAAGGCGACCGGCGACAATTATGACCTGTTTGCCTTCATTGCCGTCGAGGATTCGGAACCGTATCGAGTTGAGGTTTACACGCTGTCACAAGATTTTATTGAGTATGGTCGTCAGGAATACCAGCGGCTTATCAACATCGAAAGTAAGTGCCGGGAGAAAGGGGAATGGCCGAACTTCACCAGCGACAATGCCACGGAAATCGAATTGCCAAAATACATTCAATTTGGAGGGAGAACATAATGGAAGAGCCGAAGAAGTATGAAATATCGCCACGGGCAAATTTGCCGAGTGACCCTGCGGCAGTTGCGGCAGCGGAGGCCGCGAAAGCAAGAATACAGTCAGCTTATGTGGTCGCCATAAACCGCCCCAGGGATGTCGATCAGTCGAGGGATCGGATACTTCATGCCTGCAAGCGCCCAGGATTTGCAGAACGTGTGGAGTTCAGCAAACCTGTAGCCGGTCGCCAGATCAAAGGGCCGTCAATCCGATTTGCAGAATTAGCCTTGCGCGAGTGGGGAAACATCATGACCGATGTTATGGTGATTTACGAGGATGAACAGATCCGCCGAACGAAGGTCATGGTAATCGATCTGGAAACAAACAGCTCCTTCTCCAAAGAGATCCAGATTTCAAAAACCGTCGAGCGGAAAGCTCCAAAGGATCGAGAAGTAGTAGGAGAACGCACAAATACATCCGGAGAGAAGGTTTATATTGTTAAGACGACCGATGATGAAATGCAAAACAAAGAAGCGGCAGCAATCTCCAAGGCCCTCAGAAATGAGGGGCTCCGGATCATCCCCTCTGACATCGTCGATGAGGCCATTGATGTGGCGAAAAAGACCTTGGCAGATCGGGACAAGAAAGACCCGGACGCCGTAAAGAAAGCCCTCCTTGATGCCTTCTCTGAGATTGGAGTCAAACCGAAGGACATCCAGAAATATCTCAAGCATTCGACGGATGCTATCACGCCTACCGAATTACAAGACCTTCGGGGGATGTACCGGGCAATCAAAGATGGAGAGGCAAAGTGGGTTGACTATATTGACACCGAAAAGGACAAGACCACGGCCCAGGAACTATCGGAGCGCTTCGGCAATAAGACCAAAGCCGAACTCATAGCTTGCCCCGAAGCGAACGCGATGGTTCCGGCTGAACAGTGCGGAGAATGTAAGAAGCGGGACGGATGCCCCGCTCACACCTAACCACAGACAAGAGAAAGGAAATTTATGATAGGACCCAAAACGATAAGCAGGATGAAGCACATGGTTTCGGAGCAAATTGACGCTTTTGCCATGAAGATCGATGAGGCTTATATTAAAGCCTATGAAGGTAAGCTGAAGGTTACGCTTTCAATCGACCTTTGCACATCTACCGTCAAGGCAACCGGGATAGACATCGACTGTTCCATTGGATTTATAGCCGACAGGGTGAAGGACAAGATCAGCGATACCGTTATTGAAAACCAGATTGAACTTCCGTTGGCCGACAAGGTGTACAGACTCAAAGGAGATTGACATGAGAATGACTCTAAACATCGCCTGTTTTATTGCATTTCTTCTATATGTTTTTTTACTGCGGTGGACCGTAATTGGAGTGCTGTAGCGGGGTGGAGTTGCGCCTTGTTAGCAGAAACGATAATAATACTGGAAGGTAACTCATGAGAATCTCCATCCCTCCAAAAGCAGAACTTGAAAAGCTTATCTCTAACGGCCTGAATATCAAATCGACCGCAGCATACTACGGTGTGACACCTGCAACAGTAACGAACTGGCGACACGGGTATGGGATAGAAAGCAATGCGCCTGTCAAAAGAGAAACGGTTGACGTTCTGCTTGCCGAGGG
>JAZDGK010000085.1:0-4121 GCA_043806955.1 Pseudomonadota bacterium
AGCTTCCTTCTTTCATCCTCCAGATTCTTTAGAGTGTTCTCCATCGGCGCCTCCTATTATCTGCATGCTTACCAGCATGCAGATAATAGGACAACTAACACTCTTTGTCAAATATTGCCCATAAATTTGTCTCAGACCCAAACAATCATCAGAGATTGAATTAATAAGGTGCCTGCGATATAATTGTCGGCGTCAAAAGGCGGAAATCTACCTAAGGAGCCTGTCGGACTTAGGATGATCTACCGCGGGAAGTGGGGAGGGACGATCTCCTAAGTCCGGCAGGCTCTTGGTGGTTCTGAGTTCCGGGTTCACAGTTGTTTAACTCTGAACCTGGAACTGTGAACTGTGAACCAAAAAGAACAGTCTCATTCTGAAGGCGAATTGGAATAAAAGTGTATGAATATGAAACCGGAAGAGATTGAAAACAGGCTTGTGCAGTGCATCGCTTCCATAACATCCGGGGACAGCTCCACCATGTCGACCCAGGCGCCTCTTCACGATTTGGGGATCGACTCCCTCGGACTGGTTGAAATCCTTGTCTTTATTGAGAAAACCTTTAATCTGCGCTTACTGGAGTCAGGTCTGGCCCGAAAAAACTTTGAAACGGTCCAGGCCCTCTCACAGTTCATAAGCAAGAAACTCTCGTGAGATTTGTAAGCAAAAAGCTCTATCTCTCGGGTTCCGACTGGGTAATAAATCTTCTCGACTACCTGACCAAAACCAAAACGTCTGCCGGCGGGTGCAGCTCTCAGATCGTGCTCGTCCTCGATTCACCTGTTGATGCGGAATTGCTGCAGGGCAAATTGACCCGTTTTCTGCAGGAGTTCCCCCTTATCAGAGGGACCGTGACCCGGGATCTTAATCTCGCTCCCTATTGGAAAATCCCAAAAAAGCCGGCTGATACTCCACAAATTGAGATTCACCGTCTTGAAGATACGCGGACAGATCTCTTTCCTTTGCTTGAATCGAGCGTCAACAGGCAATTCAAAACGGAAGATGAGCATCTCGCTTTTAGGCTGATAGAATGCGGCGGGCGCGAGAGCTTTCTTGTCATGACCTTTGATCATTTGCTCTTTGATGCCTTTGGCGCCGAGGCATTTCTCAATCTCTTTCGGGAATTCCTCGCTTCAGACGACATATCTCAGGTGAGTAAGGGCCTCGTCCTTGCGGCGCCGGCCCAACTCTCCGAATGGATGAAGAAATTCTACGCAGGCAGAAATGTGAATCGCAAGATGATTGCACTCTCTGCCTCTCCTCCCGAGGCGCTCTCCCTTCCTCTCCAAACCAGCGGGGATTTTCATTTTCGATTAATCTCTTTTGACACTCAGGAGACCGCGAAGATCTATGAGACGGCTTATGCAACAGCGGGATATCTCATGGAGGTCTGCTTCCTCTTGCCGGTGATCATCCAGACTGTGCACCAGCTTTTCGCCGGGCGGGGAGTGCCTTCATCGAACTGTCTGGTCCCAATGTCCATCAATTTGCGGACGGGCAAGGATATTAGAGCAGAGATCTTTCTGAACCACGTATCCTATATCTTTTTTCAAATCCCGACCGATCTTCATTTTGATGGACTCATCGCCGCGGTCAAAGAGCAGATGTATGATCAGGTCAAATCCGGCCTGTCTCAAGACATTGTGGATGCCAGCCTCCTCACCCGTATAGCCCCTCTTGCCCTTCTCAAGGTCGTATCACGCCTTCCTTTCAAAGGGAAAATAGCATCTTTCTGCTTTTCACACCTGGGCAGGAGTGCATACCTGGCCCCTGAACTGAATGGAGTAACGGTCCGGAATCTCTTTCACATGCCGCGCCTGCCTGTTCCACCCGGATTGGGCTTTTTTTTCAACTGCTTTAACGGCCGCCTCAATCTCATGATTTCATATCTCGATGGATTGCTCAGTGAAGAAGAAGCGATTACATTGGAAACCGGCATTAGACACGGATTGACCGCATGTCAGAGTTGAATTCTAAGGGACTTAGTCCGCCATTTCGTAATTGTGGAGACGTATTCCAGAATGAAGCGGACAGGCGGGACGCCTGTCCTACGGGCGAGGATCGCGTATTTCACCGTAGGACAGCCGTCTCGGCTGTCCAGAATACGTGACCGAAGTCACGAAACAGAGGACGTAGGTGTTTCTATAGACTTTCAGATAATGTTTTTGGGAAGGCAGCAGGGAGGGGATAGTACCTGTTCGTACATCCCCGACCGATAACGCACCCAAAAGCTTTATCTGGAAGTCTATATCGTACCATTTTGGGATTACTGTCCAATACCCAATGCTCAATATCCAATTTCCAATCAGGAGAGGTACCCTTGAACATTGAGCATTGGGCATTCGATATTGGGAATTGACCTATGCACGGTATATCAGCATGTTCCGTATCCCTAAGTTGAATACGGTCTCCTGTGACACGCTTGTTGTGGGCGGAGGGGTCTCCGGGGTTTCGGCGGCAGTGGCTTCGGGCCGTGCCGGTGCAAAAACGGTCCTGATCGAAAAAGACTCCTTCCTTGGAGGCATCGGGTATGCGGGGCTTTTACAACATATCTGCGGGCTCTATCTTAACGGGGACAGCTTCCCGGCAGAAACCCTGAATAGCGGCATCGTCCGCGAAATAGCAACCGGGCTTGACAGCTTATCTCCGCATCACGGAGTTGAACGCCTGGGAGGAACTTACGTCCTGCCCTATTCACGAGTGGATCTTCTTGCCGTCCTCGTTTCTCTTTGCCGGAACGTGCCTGATTTGCGGATCGAGTATAATGCGACAGTAGTCTCCCTTTCAAAGACCGGGGAAAGAATAGTCGAGGTAATGGCCGATCATTCCGGCACGCCGGTGCGTTTCATCCCCGGAAATGTAATTGACTGCTCGGGCACGGGGGCCGTATCGGCCATGGCCGGCGCTCATTTCGAGATTTCCCCGCCTGAAAGGATGCAATTCTCCGGTTACATATTCCAGATTCGAGGCATCAACGGTCACGACGAGACCCTTCCGATTAAGGTTCCGTATCACCTGGGCAAAGCAGTTGAAGAAGGATTGTTGCCGCCAAACCTCAGGTACTCGACTTTTACCCCGGGCCGTCTGCCGGGTGAGGGATACTGCAAGCTGAGCATTCCCGGTCCTGACAGCGCCGAACGAGAGGAAGGGGCAAGAAAAGAGACGTTGATGGTGCACAGGCTGCTATCGGAACGGATACCCGCCCTTAAGGATTCCCATATCGGCGACACCTCCCTGCGGGTCGTGGACAGAGAGGGAAGAAGGGTCACGGGGTATTACACCTTGAGAGAGGAAGACGTGCTTGGTGCAAGAAAATTTCCCGACGGCGTGGTAAAGAATTCATGGCCTGTTGAACTATGGGACCAGGAAAAGGGACCGGTCTACAAGTTCGTAAGAAAGGGAGACTACTATGAAATCCCCTTCCGTTGTTTGACGGTCAGGGGCATTTCGAACCTCCTCTGCGCCGGCCGGTGCATATCGGTATCCCCGGAGGCACTCGGCTCCACCCGCGTCATGGGGACTTGCGTACCGCTCGGAGAGGAGGCGGGACTGGCCTCAGCCCATCAATGCCGGACCGGGTCCTATTCGGGATACAGGGATAATGTGTAACCGTTGAGGGACCTAGAAGTCTCTATCATGCTGTTTTAGGATCAATGTCCAATGTTCAATGCTCAATAACCAATTTCCAATCAGGAGGGGGGTCCACTTGGACATTGAACATTGAGTATTGGACATTCGATATTGGGAATTGACCTGTGGACGGAATATCAGCGTTTTCCGGACCCCCCAAGAAGCTGACACTGGGACACACTTGACCCCCGTGGGTAATCTGGTATGCTAATATTTCATACGAAAGAGCCTCTTGCAAAACGTCCCCTTTTGCCCAATCTCTGCGTCAGGCTCAGATCTTAATACTCACCAGGCTGGGAAGCTAGGAAGCTATGAAGCCGGGAGGCCGGAAAGCCGGAAAGCTGAATCGTTGGGGTTGGCTCGCAGCCTTCCGGCTTCCCAGCGTCCCAGCCTTCAAGCCTTCCAGCCTTTGCCGGTTAAGATCTTCGCCTTCCTTGACCTTGGCCAAAACTGAACATTTTGCAAGAGGCTCGAAAGATCAGTTAGATTTCCCCCCT
>JAZDGK010000086.1:0-4756 GCA_043806955.1 Pseudomonadota bacterium
ACTTAGGGTGATCCCTAAGTCCGACAGACTCCAGGGATCAGGCACTTGAAAACTCGGGGGATTTATGTTCGGGTTGGGCATGCAGGAATTAGCGATAATTTTCCTAGTCGTCCTGATCATTTTCGGAGCCGGCAAATTGCCGCAGATAGGGAGCGGAATCGGCAAGGGAATCAATAACTTCAGGAAGAGTATTCGCGGAGAAGATGATAATTCCTCTTCGAATCGGACCAAAATAGACAATGACAAATCAGGTTCCGGGCAAGCCTGAATTCAAGAGGGGATGGGAAAATGTTTGGCCTCGGCACTCAAGAGCTCGTAATAATACTCATAATTGCCTTTTTTGTATTTGGTGCAAAGAAGCTGCCTGAAATAGGGCGAGACCTGGGGAAAGGAATTCGTTCTTTCAAGAAAGGTCTCAATGACATACAGGAAGAAGGCAAAGAGATTATTACCGAAGGAAAAGATCAGGGCGCCTCGACGGTGAACAAGACCATGGATCAAATCCCCGGGGTGAAGGAGGTCCGTGAAGTAAAAGAAACTATCGATCAGATCAAAGCATGAAGTCAACCGCCCCCGTCTCAGTCCTGCCGTCATTTTTGGTCCAATCACTCTTTTCTGCATTACTGCCGGAATATAATTCTGGTGGGTTTCAGCGTTTAACAGTTTCACGCCGTCCAAGAGTCTTTTTTGGATGCCTAGGAGTCTGTCGGACTTAGGGGATCGTCACGAGGAAGTGGAGGAACGAGACCAAATATTCACGAATTTTAGGCGCATAGTGTTGCTATGTAACAAAAATTCGGGGATATTTGGGCCGTTCCCTCCACTTTCCGCAGTAGATCACCCTAAGTCCGACAGGCTCCTGGAACCATAAGACCATGAAAGCCATGATTCTTGCGGCAGGCTATGGGACTCGGCTAAAGCCTCTTACACTTCTCAGGCCGAAGCCGCTTTTTCCCATCTTAAACAAGCCCCTTCTATCCATTATCATAGAACAGCTCCGGCAGATCGGCATTACCGAAATTGCCATAAATACGCATCATCTCAGTGAACAGATTGAAGAATTCATAAGATCCTCCTCCAGGCATGTCATACATGTTCTGAAAGAAGAATTAATCCTGGGCACCGGAGGCGGCCTCAGGAACGCCGAACGCTTTCTCGATGGCGCACCCTTCCTGGTCATAAACGGAGATATATTGACAAACATCGACCTTAAGGCCGTTTACGATTTCCACATGATCTCGGGGAATGCCGTTACAATGGTTTTGCATGATTATCCAAAATACAATAATGTGCTGATTGGACGCGGGGACAGGATAACGGGATTCAGCCGCCGGAAAGATGGACACATGGCCTTCACCGGTATTCATGTCGTAAACCCTGAGGTCTTGAAGCTTGTTCCTGAAGGTGGTTTTTACGATATCCTTGATGCATACCGCGCGCTCATCGCAATGGACTCTAGTGTCGGCGCTTATGTTGTTGATGGGCGCTACTGGACGGATATCGGGACCGAGAAGGCATATCTGACGCTGCACGGCGATCTCCTGCAGGGGAAAGCGGAAGTAAGCGGTGTCCCGGTTCCGGGAAAGATGTTTATCATCGGAGAGAATGCCTCGGTTGGCGAGGGCGTTCAGCTTGAGGACTGGGTTTGTATAGGAAATAACGTAGACATAGGAGATGGGGCATATATAGCCCGATCGGTCGTTTGGGATGGGGCGAGAATCGATGCCCGGATGAAGGTGGTTGATGCCGTTATAGCCCGTTCACCGTTCACCGTTCACCGTTCACCCTGTGAAATAAACGCTCACTAATTCCGGGGCTGTTGAATGCTCAGACCATTTCAGGGGGCGTTGGAGATGCCATCAGATTATTTCACGGGGTGAACCGAAAAGAAGTTAATTGGTGTTTTCTTTCGCGGACGATGGTGGCATATAACGGCAAAAAGCATTCACGGTCTACGAAAAGGAATCTTTGGGGTTTGTCCGGACCGTACATCGAGAACCGGTTTTCGGGTCTTTACGGACAACGGTGAACGGATAACGGTGAACGTTTATCAGCTTATCGAGGTGAGTTTATGAATGAACAGGAGCAGCCTCTGGATCTTCTGCACAGTCATTTCGGTTCGGATCTTTCTCGTTTAATTGGAACGGAGGAACCATTCGTGGAGAAGCTGGCCGGGGATGGTTCAAGCCGTTGCTTTTACCGTTTTCACGGGCCGGACAATTCGTGCATAGCTGTTTTCCCGGAACCGGGCAATCCACTCTCCATCCGGGAAAGCGAGAGCTATGTCCGGATCGGCCGGCATTTGGCCTCGAAGGGAGTTCCGGTCCCCACAATCCATAATTATGACAAGATCACCGGGGCCATAGTTATGGAAGATTTGGGCGACGTCCATCTTCAGTTTCTTATTAGAGGATGCGATCACGATTATGAGATACATCGCTGGTATTCTCGTATTCTGGAGATTTTGATCAATATGCAGTTAAAAGGTATGGAGGGATTTGAGACGAGCTGCTGCTTCGATACCCCGAAGTATGATAGAAAACTCATGATAGAGCGAGAATCGCTCTATTTTGTAAACGCCTTCTTGAAGAACTATCTCGGGCTTAATATCGAGGAAAACAAGCTTATCCCTGAATTTGAAAAGCTCGCAAGTATCGCTTCCGAAGCGCCGGCGACCTTCTTTCTGCATCGTGATTTCCAGTCAAGGAACATACTGGTGCATGAAGGGGAGCCCCGAATAGTTGACTTCCAGGGAGGGCGTCTGGGGCCTCTGGGATATGATCTTGCCTCCCTGCTTTACGATCCCTACGTAAACCTCGCAGAGGACTTGAGACGGGCATTATTGGATGAGTATGTTCAAGCGCTGAGTTCCAGACTGCCCGTGGATAAGGAGAGTTTTAAAAGGCATTTCTGGCATCTTGTGCTCCAGCGGGCGCTTCAGGTCCTTGGCGCCTTCGGATTCCTGACCAGGGTGAAAGAGAAACCGTTTTTTGAAGCATATATCCCGATTGCCCTGAGAAACCTTAGATCCGTTCTGGAGTACGAAATCTTGTCCGGTTTTGACAATCTTCGCGGGATACTGAAAGATTTGGATTTCCGCCCCCCGACCAAAGGGGAATGGATCTGAACTCGTGCAACCACGAATGACACGAATGTACGCGAATTGTTTATTCGAGTTGATTCGCGTGATTCCTGGTTTCTGAACTCGCAACTCGTAACCCGTAACCCGTAACTCGGAACCCGAATCATGTCATATTTAGTAGCTATAGTAGGCCGGCCGAATACAGGCAAATCAACTCTTTTTAATCGACTGACCCGAACCCGGAAGGCGATCGTTGATTCGACTCCCGGTGTAACCAGGGACAGAAACTACGCTGAGGTAACCTGGGACGAAAAGGAATTCACCTTGGTCGATACCGGAGGATTTGAGTCTGAAGATTCGGGCGAAATCATCTCAAAGATGCAGGGGCAGACTACTCTTGCCATGGAGGAGGCTGATGCGATTATCCTCCTCCTGGACGGAAGAGGCGGTCCGGCTCCACCCGATTATGAAGCGGTCAGTCGATTAAGGCGGGTAAACAAACCCGTATTGTACGTGGTAAATAAAATTGACGGACCGGAACAGGAAGAAAGGCTTTTGCCGGACTTCTATCGGTTGGGAGTTGAGCCGCTCTATTCCGTCTCCGCCGAACACGCATACGGGATACGGGATTTCATGGAGGCCCTGCTTGCCTTTATTCCGGAGCAAAAGGAGGAAGGGGCAGGGGAAGATCTGATCCGTATCTCCGTGGTGGGACGACCCAATGTGGGAAAATCATCGCTGGTGAACCGGCTTCTTGGTGAGGAAAGGATGCTGGTAACGGACGTCCCGGGTACGACACGCGATTCCATAGACACCCTGTTTGAAGTCTCCGGCAGGAAATACTGCCTTATCGATACCGCCGGCGTTAGAAGAAAAAGCCGCGTCGGAGGTCATCTGGAAAAGTTCAGCGTGATAAAGGCGCTCAAGAGCCTTTCGGAGTGCGATATAGCTCTATCGGTCCTCGATGCAGGCGAAGGAATTACGGATCAGGATGCCAGGATACTGGGGTATATCTCGGAAAAGAATAAGGGCTGCATACTGATTGTCAACAAATGGGATCTTCTGAAGGACCGCGATGATCTTAAGAAAAGGATAAAGACGGAAATCCGGGCACAGACGGTCTTCATCTCCTATGCGCCCCTGCTGAACATTTCAGCCCTGACCGGGTGCAATACGAAGAGAATTCTTTCTTTAGCGGAGACGGTTTACGGGCAATACACTGCCCGAATCTCCACGAGCAAGCTTAACGAGGCGCTTAGAGAACTGGTCTCTCAGCATGAACCTCCGGCGTCGAGAGGCCGGCGCATCAAACTGTATTATGCCACTCAAACAGCCATAAAGCCGCCGACCTTTTTGATATTCGCCAACTATCCCGACTCCATCCCGACTTCATATCAACGCTACATTGTTAACCAGCTCAGGGAGACATTGGCCCTTGAGAAGGCGCCCATCCGCATTGTCCTGAGGCAGAGGGAAAGAAGGGGCTCATAAGGGACTTAGAAGTTTCCAACATACCATTTTAGTCACTAAGGAAAAATATTCGCGCATTATCCGGCAAGACTTTTATTTCATTAACGCGGCGCTGTCTTGTTTTCTAGCGTTTTGAATTTTCCGTTTTTGGGTCATTCGAATTTGTTTCGGATTTCGGATTTTGAGTTTCGGATTTCCGGCTTG
>JAZDGK010000087.1:0-7898 GCA_043806955.1 Pseudomonadota bacterium
CTATTGTCCCTCAAATCCGTGAATATTTGGGCCGTTCCCGCCACTTCCGCAGTAGATCATCCCTAATGGCTCGCGCAGAAATAACTTGACACTTTATGCATCTCATCTTCAGGCCATATTTATCCGATCCTCAACTGCAAAATCCTCAGAATAGAACGACTATTCCTCCGGTTTTGCAGCCTCGGATCGAACAAATCTGACCTAAGTCTGAGCGCCTAAAATACCAATTCATTTCTGAGCAAACCCTTACTTGCCCCGATCACATAACCGGTTGGGTCTGAGGCAAGACTATCAATTGCAATATACGACTTGCAGCAATCCCTGGATTATGGAAGGAGGAAAGCGACTATGGAAGTCCCTGATTTTTTGAAAAGTGTGGTCAAACACTCGAGCGAGGGGTTTTGTGAGATGACCAATGATCCGTCCCTCTGGTCGGAGTCGATAATAGAGAAAACCATGAAGAGGGCCGGCAGCCAGGCTTTTGATATCGAAGATGCCCAACTGCTTATCAAGAACTATCTCAGCGTCTTATGCGATACGATTAAACAGAAATCCAGAATGTAGGGCGGTTTGACGAATACAAGGGATTGCTGCATTAAATATTTAATAAGGTCGACGAGTTGCATGTTGCGGGAGGTGAGTTAATATATGTCATTGGGAGCCTGTCGGACGAGGAACTGCCGGAAGGCTTCATAATTCGAAATTCCTTGTTCGGTATTCGATATTCATATTCGGAATCGTTGGCGATTACGGTCACGCTCACGAAGTAAGGGATTTTGCAAGAGAGTCTATGGAAATACTAGCATCAAGAGTATCCGTATATGAGATCGAACTGGATCTCAAGGAATGGGAGTATACTCGTACGGACCAGGTGAAAGGATTCTACGAGGCACTATCCAATGCGATTGTCTCTTTGAAAGACCACAAGTGTATGCCCGGGTATCCGGGCGGCTTCTTTTCGGAATTGCGGAAAGGTACGAATTTCGCCCACGTGATCGAACATGTAATCCTGGAATTGATTCACTTGGCCGATCGGGGAAGACAAGTCTATACGGGATGGACCAGAAAGAGAGGGGACGGCGATGCGTATGTGATCCACTACAGCGCGCCGGACTTTCTTACCGGAAGACTGGCGGCCATTCTGGCCGTCGATCTGGTTAAGAGACTATTGAGAAGCGAGGATGTTGATGTAGAGCATTATGTCGGCGCCCTCAAAGAGCCGCTTCAGTATTTTACCCAGTCGGCAATGCCTCTGGCAGATCTGGCAGAGCCTGCCGGCATAATACAAGGACTCGAAAACACAGAATCTCTGTCCTTTGCGCCGAGGCCCGGACTATCCGAGGATCAGCTCTCAAACATAAGACTTGTCCTCATCAGGATTGAAAAGCATCTTAAATACATAATTGATCTCTGGAAGCAGTCCTTTGTCGAATACAGCGGTAATTTTGGAAAGGCTATCATCGACAAAATCGAATTGATAAATCTGGATAAGTTCATGCCGCTGCTGGTTGAAGGCAAATTTGAAAGCTGTCTCCGGGGCATTGGAAATATCAGCCAGATAATCGCGGCATACCGCATACCGGTGAATTTCGTGGTTCATTCCCTCTGGTTATACAAAAACAGACTGCTCAGCCACATAATTCAGGAATATGACGGAGACAAAGAGTCTTTGCACCGCACAATCAGGGACTTTGAAGATTTTTTCCAAGTCATTCTAGCAGAGGTCTCTGAAGGCTTTGCCCGGCAAGGAAGACTGGGAGGAGTCAGGTATTTAAGTGAGCTCAAGGAATTCAGAGAGCTGAAAGGCAGTAAAGCGTCCATCCTGGTAGTAGACGACGATGAGATGGTAAGAAGGGCAAGCAGGGATTTGCTGGAATTCCACGGTTACCACGCTATTCCGGCCAAGGACGGAAGAGATGCCTTGGAGGTATTCGCGCGAAGGCAGGACGAAATATCACTGGTAATCATAGATCTGGTCATGCCGGGAATGGGCGGGATGGAATTGTACCCTCGAATAAGAGCCTTGGAGCCCAACATTAAGATCGTGTTGTTGAGTGGTTATCCTTTGGATCAAGAGACAGAGGAACTTCTCTCGCGAGAATCATTAGCCTTTATCAGGAAACCGTTTGAATCGGAAATACTCCTGAATACAATTCAGCTCTTACTGGATGAAGAGGCGGACCTCCAGCGAGAGCATCCGCCTGCCGAAGAGATCATGCCGTCTGTTTTTGGAATCGAGGGATCCCGCCGGAATACGGCAGCGTAGTTATTGCGGATTTCGGAATGCGGATTGCGGATTGAAAGAGAAAGGCCTCGCTTTCGCAGGAATGACAGGAAGTACGCGGATCGTAGAACTTATTCTGTCTCCTGACTTCTATCTTTTCACCTATTTTAATTCTGCCAGTATGCGAGGCAATTGTGAATAGTCATTAAAACATCTATCCGCTACGAATCCGTCACAAGGTTTGCATTCGGTCCGGAAAAGGAAAAACCTTATACCTGATTTTTTGGCCCCGACCAGATCTTTGCGGGGATTATCCCCTATGTATACGGTTTCTTCGGGAGTCACCCTCAATCGTGTCATGGCACGCTCAAAGAGTCTGGCATCCGGCTTCTTGAAACCGAATCGTGAGGAGAGGATTCTGACCGGGAAAAAACGCAAGAGATCAAGCATGGCGAGCTCCGGATTCGTAAAGACCCACTGGGCGTCGGAAATTATGGCCAGTTTGTGTCTTTCCTTCAAATGAGTAAGGACGTCATAAATCATGGGAACAGCGGCAAAATATTTTATGGTCAAAGACCGGAAAAGCGTTGCCGTATATTTTATTATGATTCTTGGGTATTTTTTGTTTCCATACCTGTTCAGGATGGCATAAAAGACATCATATATATCGACCTCGGGATATGCCTCCAGACTCTGGCTGATACAGTGCCGTATTTCTGAAAAATAGGCATCTTTCAGTCTTTCCGGCGGGATACTGACCCCGTGGTATTGGAGATACCGGGAGAGTGTCGAATAGACCTGGGGATCATACTCATCGGTTCTAATGTCTATCAATGTGCCATAAAGATCGAAAACTACAGCCTTAATCATCGAGTCTCAACCCCCATCTGAGGCATTCAAGCGCCTCGTGCGCCAGGATTTTTTTGTATGGCCAGTCCAAATATCCGTTCCGGGCAATTCTCAATTCAGTCAATGCCATGTAAAAAGGGTTTCTTCTGGTAATTGCCCTGAAGACTCTCCGAGAGTCTCCAAAATGTCTTGCATAGCTTTTTAGAAAATGCCTGATGTAAGGCTCAGAAGCTTCAAGACTTCCGGTCCTCCACAAAAAGGCGTGTTTTATCTCTCCACATACCATCCCAATATCGAAGACCGCATCCGCATACCGCATCCGTTCCAAATCTATGGCCACCACATTGTTCTTGCCGGCAAAAATAAAATTGGTGGGCGTTGCGTCCCCATGGATTATTGAACCTCTGCCGTTTTGAAGCAGGGGTCCGTTCAGCCATCGATCCATCAACTTCAGGTAAGGTTCGACATCTGATTCGGGGATGACATTCTGGACGGTCAGTTTCCTGATTATCTTTTGAAAATAGGCCGATACCGAATCAAGACAGACGTTGCCGTCAGACTTGGTCCTGGTGTGGAGCACGTGGAAAAAAGAAGCAAGCGCTGACAGCACCTTTCTCAGAGACTCGTCCGTCCCTTCGTGGATTGCCTTCCGCAGGTAATGGTCCAAATCTTTTCCGGATATGAATTCTTCAATGAGAGCCAAGCCGATCCGTTCGTCTTTGCTTATCGGTCTCACAACGTAATTGGGGAATCTGTCCAGTCCGTATTGCCTTGCCTTATTAAGATTGTCATATTCGCATTTTATTCTGTAGACTCTGTCCGGTTTGGTATCGTCGAGTCTGAAGAACTTACCGACAACGGATATCAGGCTGTTCTCTTCCGTGTATTTGAATACATTTCGGTGTGACAACCTGCTGACGTGGAAAACCGGGTCCCTGATTTCGGAGGCTATTTGAATAAGCAGGATTTCATATAAAGGATCGGCGCGATCGAGAATGCCAAGGTAGGCACGAGACATAACAATGAACCCTGTTTTAACCTTGTATCTTTTGAAAGGGTATGGTGAAGTTCTATTTAATCTATTATTATATGCAAAAATACGTCTCGAATTCAAGGAACCATGTTGCCTGAGGGCACATATTTCCGGCACGGGAGTCTCTTATGTTTAATCTCTTTGATTTGTTCAGGAAGAGTAGGATTGGTGACCACATCGCTCCGGACAAGAGCGCCTTTAAGCAAAAATACGAGGCCTACAAGAGGGTGCTGGCGGAGAACAATCGGGCTCTGGAGATCATTACAGATCTTGAGCACCTTTTTTATGAGGACAAGCCTTTTTCCCTGGGATACGCACTTGTCCAAACAGAAATACTGATCGGCGAGGCCTATAATATTGCTGAAGACATTAATATACTCTCGGACGGCAAATACCCGCAGATTTTTGAAGTCTCCAAGGAGATCGGCACCGGCGTCCTGGCCGAGTTTGAACGGAAGAAGAAGATTGAGAAGACCGGTCTTATCATCCCTCTTGAGATGTTGAGCCAGGAGAATGCATCCGAGGTCGGCGGCAAGGCGGCAAACCTGGGGGAGGTTTTCAATCGGGCAAACCTTCCGGTACCGCAAGGTTTTGCGATAACAGCTTACGCCTGCCAACAGTTCCTCGATTACAGTCAGCTTTCCGAAACGATCGACAGCAAACTGAGAGGACTGGACATAAACAACACGGAGGAACTCACCAGTGTAAGCGAGGAGATTCGGGATGCCGTGATCGCGGCGCCTTTACCTCCGGATCTGGAGAAGTCGATTCTGCAGATTGCCGCCTCATTGTGCCACCGGTTCGGCTCGGATATAAGACTTTCCGTCAGGAGCAGCGCGACGAGTGAAGATTCCGAAGCGAGTTTTGCCGGCCAGCACGCTACTGTTTTGAATGTAAGTCTGGACAACCTGGTCTCTGCCTACAAGGAAGTCGTGGCGAGCACATTCAGCCCGCGCGCAGTTTTTTACCGTCGGAAGAAGGGCTATCTGGATCAGGATGTCGTAATGAGCGTATTTTGCATGATAATGATTAATGCAAAAGCGGCCGGCGTAATGTACACGGTAGATCCGAATGATAATCGGCACAGGGTGTGTATGGTCAGCGCTGTCTGGGGTCTGGGCGTGGGGGCGGTCGATGGATCGATCAGCACCGATTTCTACCAGGTCGGTAAACAGGACCGAGAAATGGAAGGATATCACGTAGCTCGAAAAGAGACCCAACTGGTCCCTGATTTTGACGGTGGTCTGACAGAAATGCCTCTTGATGAGGATCTGAGAGAAAAGCCGTGTCTCACGGAGGGACAGATTCAAAAGCTGATTGAGTACGGATTGATTCTGGAAAGACACTATGGTTTTGCACTGGATATCGAGTGGGCCATGGATCAACAGGGTAGACTCTTTATCCTGCAGGCCCGCCCTCTGAAGCGGCCTGCGCGGGGCAGGGGGGAGTCGATTTCTGAGCCCACAGCGGATGATCTTGCCGGGCATCCTGTTTTGCTCCAAAGCGGGGCATCGGCCTGTGATGGGGTAGCAAGCGGCCGGGCATACGTGCTTGAGTCGGATCATAATCTGGCCGGCATTCCGGAAGGGGCCATCCTGGTAGCTCAGCAGACATCGCCCAGCTACGTACCCGTGCTCGGAAGGGTGCGAGGCATTGTTACGGATGTGGGAAGCGTAACCGGGCATATGGCCTCTGTGGCACGGGAATTTCACATTCCCACCCTGGTTGGGACCGGTTCCGCCACTTCTGTGATCCCTCATGGTGAGGAGATCACGATAGATGCCAGGAACAGGATCATTTATAAGGGAAGAGTCAAGCACCTGCTGAAGGCGGTGAAACCGATCAATCCCATGAAGGGAAGTCCGACCTATTACGCACTGGGAAATGCGTTAAAGAGGATCGCGCCCCTGAACCTTATCGATCCGAAAGATACCAATTTCAAGCCTGAGGGATGCGAAACGATACACGACATAATACGCTTCGCGCACGAGGTGTCCATGCAGGAGATGTTCCGGATCAGCGACGATCTCGAGGTTGAAAAGAATATTGCTTTTCGGCTGCGTGTTGCCCTTCCTCTGGATATTTATGTGGTTGATCTTGAAGATGGCTTGTCTCTGGATTCCACCAGAGGCCGATTCATCACTGAGGAGAATATCGCATCCGTACCTTTAAAATCTCTGCTGCGAGGCATGATGCATAAGGATATCCAATGGACGGGAGCGGTCGGTATGGACTGGCGTGGTTTTGCCAACATACTTGCTGAATCCGTCTTCCGGGACCCGCAGGCGGAGGGCGCCATGGGCGGGCCGAGTTACGCAATCATTTCGAAAGAATACCTGAACTTTAACTCCCGCCTCGGATACCATTTTGCGACTGTGGATACATATTGCGGGCCGGCCATCAACTACAATTACATCACTTTTTCTTTCAAGGGTGGCGCAGCGGACATAGCCCGAAGGGCCAGACGGGCTCACCTCATCGGATCCATCCTCAAGCGGCTGGGCTTCAAAGTCGAGTGCAAAGGCGACATGGTAACGGGGACGCTGAAAAAGTACGATTGCGAGCTGATTCAAGAAAGACTTGATATGCTGGGCAGGCTTTTCGGTTCAGTCCGGCTGCTGGACATGGTCCTGTCGGACGACCGGCAGATCGACTGGTATGTTGAAGAGTTTTTCAAGGGCAATTATACTTTTCGAACTCAAACCACGAATGACACGAATGAGCACAAATAGGAGAAAGTTTACCGTTATCCGTTTACCGTTCACCGAGTGATTCTTCGGTTCAGTTTCTACTCATTACTTTCTTCCTATTCCGCAATCCTACACAGCCGAGGGCGGCTGTGCTACATTTCGAAATCTACAATTGACGGATTCGTAAAAAGTCGTCACTCCGGTGAAAACCGGGGTCCAGGCTCTCTGTAACTACTTGAATAGACTGGATTCCGGCTTCCGCTGGAATGACAAAGAGCAGCTCTTTCCGACTTTTTACGAGACCATCACAATTAGAAGGCTCGCAACTTGCGGCTATTTGATTCCTTCAATCTCTTGATGCAGACGCTCGAAAAAATCCAGCATAAACCGGTGCCTCCCGTCCGCAAGGCGTTTGCCTTCCGCTGTCAGCATCCTTCCATGGACATCTTTAAGCTTTACGTTGAACTCACGATACGCGGTATCTTCAATACTGTACGATTCGGTCTTTGAAATATCGGTTTTCTTATGATTATGGAGCTTTGCCCCGACTTCACCTGCAAAGAGGAATGAGCGGCCGATTCCCACGGCCCCTATGGAATCGAGCTTGTCGGCATCAAAAATAATCTTAGCTTCAAGTGTTTGTGGTCTGTTTTCAGTCCGAAAACGATGGGTGGCTATGCAATGCGCTACCCGCGCTATGAACTCTTCATCACGGACATTTTTTCGCAATATCTCCGAAGCCATCGCCGCGCCGCGGACGGCATGGCATATCCTGCCGTTGTTTCTGGTCTCCTCTTCACGTCCGATATCGTGAAGGATAGCCGCCAGCTTGACTACCCGAAGATCCGCCCCTTCTATACCGCCTATGTGCACTGCAAGTGAATAGACGCGCTCTATATGATCCCAGGAATGACTGCGGCTGCCGCCTTGATAAATTTGTAAAGCCTCTTCTTTTATTTTATTCTCGATATAACCGAAATCAGTCGAGATGTTCATATGCTCTGTCCTGAAAAACGTTCACTGTTATCCTTCACCGACCGGTCCACAGCCGAGGCGGCTGTGCTACAACCCGTTACCCGCAACCCGGAACTCGTTTTTCAAT